>NZ_PHHE01000001.1:5416000-5732500 GCF_002813455.1 Pseudomonas baetica
GTCCACCCAAACGCTGCGCCGCTTCCCGGGCAATGGTCATGCCCAGACCGACGCCGCCGGAGTTGCGGTTGCGCGAGCCTTCCAGGCGATAAAACGGTTCAAACACCGCCTCGCGTTTGTCCTCGGCAATCCCCGGCCCATGGTCGATCACGCGGATCAGCAGTTGCTCGCGCTGATCCAGCAATTCGATGCGCGCCTGGCCGGCATAGCGCAGGGCGTTGTCCATCAGGTTGTTGATGCATGATCGCAGCGCCATCGGCTGCACCTGCATCGGTGTGCAATGACCGCTGACTTGTGCGTCCGCGCCTTGATCCTGAGCGTTTTCGCACAATGACTCGACCAGCGCCTGCACGTCCATCAGTTGCAAGGCTTCGCTGGTGCGTTGCTCGTGCAGGTAGGTGAGGGTGGCGTCGAGCATGGCGATCATGTCGTTGAGATCCTGACGCATCTGGCTTTGTAATTTGTCGTCGTTGATGTTTTCCAGGCGCAGTTTCAATCGTGACAGCGGCGTGCGCAGGTCGTGGGAGACGGCGCCGAGCATGCGTGCGCGCTGCTGCACTTGCTCGCGAATGCGTTGTTGCATCAGGTTGAAGGTGTGCGCCGCTTGCCGTGCTTCCCGGGGGCCGGATTCGTCGAGCGGTGGGCTGTCGAGGTCTTCACTGAGGCGTTCGGCGGCGTCGCTCAGGCGCTGGATCGGGCGACTGAGCAGCTTGGCGCCATACCACGCGGCGATCATCAGCGTGATGAACTGAAAGGTCAGCGGCACGACCGGTCCGCCAAACCATGGACGAGGGGGGCGGGGCGGGTAGCGCGGATCCTGTGGCGGTCGTTGCCCCTCGGCGTTTTGCGAAAATTCCGGAGGCGGTGGTGGCGGTGGCGGGCCGTAGAGATGAAACCAGGTAAAAGCCAGCAGGTGCGCCAGGACGATCGCCACGAACAGCACGCCAAACAGGCGACCGAACAGCGTGTCAAAGCGCGCCCGCATTAGCCGATGTCCCTGGCGTCGAACAGGTAACCCTCACCGCGTACGGTTTTGATCAACTGCGGGGCCTTTGGATCGTCGCCGAGTTTCTGCCTCAGGCGTGACACCAGCAGGTCGATGCTGCGATCGAACGCTTCGATCGAGCGACCGCGGGCGGCGTCGAGCAATTGTTCGCGGCTGAGCACCCGGCGCGGGCGTTCGATAAACACCCAAAGCAGACGGAATTCGGCGTTGGACAGCGGCACCACGAGGCCATCGTCGGCGATCAGCTGACGCAAAACGCTGTTCAGGCGCCAGTTGTCGAAGCGAATGTTCGCCCGTTGCTCGGTACGGTCATCACGGACGCGGCGCAGAATGGTCTGGATCCGTGCCACCAGTTCGCGCGGTTCAAACGGTTTGGCCATGTAGTCATCGGCGCCCCGTTCCAGACCGATGATGCGGTCGGTGGGCTCGCAGCGGGCGGTGAGCATCAGGATCGGGATGTCCGATTCGGCGCGCAGCCAGCGGCAGAGCGACAGGCCGTCTTCGCCGGGCAGCATCAAATCCAGCACCACCACATCGAAATGCTCGGCCTGCATTGCCTGACGCATGGCCGCGCCGTCGGTAACGCCGCTGGCGTGAATATTGAAGCGAGCGAGGTAATCGATCATCAGCTCGCGGATCGGCACGTCATCATCGACGATCAGGGCGCGGATGCTCCAGCGCTTGTCGTCTTTTGGCTCATCATTCACGGTGGTTTGGGTGTTGTGCATGGGGCTGTTCATCTGCCATTAGGCCGCCAACCACAAAGATGGGCTGCGAGGTGGTGGTTTCAGCATAGGCGTCCGGCGGTGAGGCGGGAAGTGCTGATGTAAGGACGTGTTGCGGCTGGCGAGGGTAGCCGGGGCGCTTGTTGGCGGCGTGTCCGCTGTGTATCGAGTTCGACACAATAGCCGCGAGCGCTATGCTGATCACGGCCGGAGCGACGATTTACCGATCATCGGGTGCCGCGCCGTCGCCGGTTCCGCTACAATGCGCGCCGATTTCGACCTGCCTGAGAGCCCATTCATGTCCGCCTGCCAGACTCCTATCATCGTCGCCCTGGATTTTCCCACCCGTGACGCCGCACTGAAGCTGGCCGACCAGTTGGACCCGAAACTGTGCCGGGTCAAAGTGGGCAAGGAACTGTTCACCAGTTGCGCCGCCGAAATTGTCGGCACCCTGCGTGACAAGGGTTTTGAAGTGTTCCTCGACCTGAAATTCCACGACATCCCCAACACCACCGCGATGGCCGTCAAAGCCGCCGCCGAGATGGGCGTGTGGATGGTCAACGTGCATTGCTCCGGTGGCCTGCGCATGATGGCGGCCTGCCGTGAAGAGCTGGACAAGCGCAGCGGCCCGCAACCGTTGCTGATCGGCGTGACTGTGCTGACCAGCATGGAGCGAGAAGACCTGGCCGGTATCGGTCTGGATATCGAGCCGCAGGAGCAAGTGCTGCGTCTGGCTGCACTGGCCGAGAAAGCCGGGATGGACGGGCTGGTGTGCTCGGCGCTGGAAGCTCAGGCGCTGAAAACCGCGCATCCGTCGCTGCAACTGGTGACCCCGGGGATTCGCCCGGCGGGCAGCGCGCAGGACGATCAGCGCCGCATTCTGACCCCGCGTCAGGCGCTGGATGCCGGCTCCGATTATCTGGTGATTGGCCGTCCGATCAGCCAGGCGGCGGACCCGGCCAAGGCGCTGGCCTCGGTAGTCGCTGAAATCGCCTAAGCAACGCTGAAGATCCAAATGTGGGAGCGGGCTTGCTCGCGAATGCGGTTGGTCATTCAACATTAATGTCGACTGATCCAGCGTATTCGCGAGCAAGCCCGCTCCCACATTGGTTTTGCGGTGGCTTTAGATCTTCAACACCAACTTGCCAAAGTTCTCACCGTTGAACAGTTTCATCAGCGTCTCCGGGAACGTCTCCAGCCCCTCGACAATATCTTCCTTGCTCTTGAGCTGACCCTTGGCCATCCACCCGGCCATTTCCTGCGCGGCACTCGCGTACTGCGCGGCATAGTCCATCACCACAAACCCTTCCATTCGCGCGCGATTGACCAGCAGCGACAGGTAGTTGGCCGGGCCTTTGACCGCTTCCTTGTTGTTGTACTGGCTGATCGCGCCGCAGATCACCACTCGCGCTTTCGGCGCCAAGCGACTCAGCACGGCGTCGAGGATGTCACCGCCGACGTTATCGAAATACACGTCCACGCCTTTCGGGCATTCGCGCTTTAGCCCGGCCAGCACGTCTTCGTTTTTGTAGTCGATGGCGCCGTCGAAGCCCAGTTCATCAATGAGGTATTTGCTCTTGTCGGCACCACCGGCAATGCCGATCACGCGGCAGCCTTTGATCTTGGCGATCTGCCCGGCAATGCTGCCCACCGCCCCCGCTGCGCCGGACAGCACCACGGTGTCGCCAGCCTTCGGCGCGCCGACTTCAAGCAAAGCGAAGTACGCGGTCATGCCGGTCATGCCCAGCGCGGACAAATACACTGGCAACGGCGCCAGTTTCGGATCGACTTTGTAGAAACCTCTGGGCTCGCCAAGGAAATAATCCTGCACGCCAATGGCTCCGTTGACGTAGTCCCCGACCGCAAACCCCGGATTGTTCGAAGCAACGACTTTGCCTACGCCCAGGGCACGCATGACTTCGCCGATGCCGACCGGCGGGATGTAGGACTTGCCCTCATTCATCCAGCCACGCATGGCCGGGTCGAGGGACAGGTATTCGTTCTTCACCAGAATCTGTCCCGCGGCCGGTTCGCCCACCGGCACTTCCTGATAAGTGAAAGTCTCGCGGGTCGCGGCGCCCACCGGGCGTTTGGCGAGCAGGAACTGGCGGTTGGTCTGGTTGGTCATGGCCTGCACTCGAGCTGAAATGAAGCCTTGTTGATAGACCTTCAGCGGCGATGTCGCAAGGTCGGCTGATGCGGCGAATGCATACCGATCCAGTGCAGTGATAGTCACCGGCACGGGTTTATCACTGCAACGCATGGGCGCATAAACAGCCTTTTGATAGTGCTGACGTACAGCTGGCCGCTGTGGCTATGCTGCAAATATCCAGTCTCGCCCCTGCATCTATCCCGTTCGAGGACATAACAATGAGCATGACGTTTTCCGGTCAGGTTGCCGTAGTCACCGGAGCCGCCAACGGCATCGGCCGCGCGACCGCCCAGGCATTCGCCGCCGAAGGTTTGAAAGTGGTGGTGGCCGATCTGGACGCTGCCGGGGGCGAGGGTACGGTGGCGCTGATTCGTACAGCCGGCGGCGAAGCGACGTTCGTGCGCTGTAACGTCACCGTCGAAAGCGAAGTGAAAAATCTGATGGACGAGGTCATCAATACCTACGGCCGTCTCGACTACGCCTTCAACAACGCCGGAATCGAAATCGAGAAGGGCAAACTGGCCGAGGGCTCGATGGATGAGTTCGACGCCATCATGGGCGTCAACGTAAAAGGCGTCTGGCTGTGCATGAAGTATCAGTTGCCGCTGTTGCTTGCCCAAGGTGGCGGGGCTATCGTCAACACCGCGTCTGTGGCTGGGCTCGGGGCGGCGCCGAAGATGAGTATTTACGCAGCGTCGAAACACGCGGTGATCGGTCTGACCAAGTCGGCAGCCATCGAGTACGCGAAAAAGAAAATTCGCGTCAATGCAGTGTGCCCGGCGGTGATCGACACGGACATGTTTCGCCGCGCTTATGAGGCCGATCCGAAGAAGGGTGAGTTTGCCAACGCGATGCATCCGGTCGGGCGCATCGGTACGGTCGAGGAAATTGCCAGTGCAGTGCTGTACCTGTGCAGCGACGGTGCGGCGTTCACCACCGGTCATTCACTGGCGGTAGATGGTGGCGTTACCGCGTTCTGAAGCGCATCGCTGAAACAAGCCCGCATTCCTGCGGGCTTTTTTGTGTCTCACGCTCAGTTCCGTGATCCGTTAAACAATGTGTATCAAATGGTTAGAACAGTCGCTTTTGGCGGCGTTGTCGCACAGCCTGTGCGGCGCGGCTGTGATTTACTGCCGCCAGCAAAACGGACAGGAGTTTGCGAGCTCATGGAATTGAGAATTGACCGACAGGCAATGGTGCCGGTCGTGCAGCAGATCGTTGACGGAATGATCGACTGGATCTCGCGAAGTCGGGTGCCGCCGTCCACACGTTTGCCCTCGGTGCGGCAAATTGCGCGGTCCAATCTGCTCAGCCAGTCATGTGTCGTTGAAGCCTGTGAGCGCCTTGTGGCGCAAGGCATTCTGGCCTCCGGTCAGGGCTTGGGGTTCAGGGTGGCAGCGGCGCCCGGGAGGGTCGCCGGCAGCGGCGACTCGGTGACGTTGCAATACGCTCAGGCGACTTGCGCCGCGCTGTGCGGGCGGGGGGGCAGGTTGCCGCTGGGCGGCGGAGGCCTGCCCGAAAACTGGCGCGAATCCGATGACCTGAGCTACGCGATCCGCCAGGTGGCCCGCACCGACATGGCCAGTCTGTTCAACTACAGCACGCCATTAGGGTTGCCGGCGCTACGCGAGCAGATCGTCAAACGACTCAGACTCGTCGGAATCGACGCCTGCGACAGTCAGGTGCTGACCACGAGTGGCGCCAGTCACGCGCTCGATCTGATTGTGCGCACGCTGTTCAAGGCTGGCGATTGTGCGGTGGTCGAGAGCCCCGGATACGCCCCCCTGTTCGATCTTTTGCGCCTGCACGGCGTACGCTTGCTCGAAGTTCGACGCACACCGAACGGGCCGGATACCGATGGGCTGCGGGTGTTGCTGCAGCAGTGCCGGCCGGTCGCCATGTTCATCAACAGCCATCATCAGAACCCTACAGGCACTTGCCTGAGCTCCGCCGTCGCGCAACAGGTGTTGCAGCTGTGCGCGGCCCATGATGTGCGCGTGATCGAAGACGATGTCTACGCCGATTTGCACAATGGCAACGGTACACGGCTGGCGGCACTCGACGAACGGGTGATCTACGTCGGCAGTTTCTCGAAAACCCTGAGCAGTTCCTTGCGAGTCGGTTTCGTGCTGGCCGATTCAGCGCTGATAGACCGGCTTACCCAGGTCAAGTTGATTTCCAGCATGGGCGCTTCGGGATTCAGTGAGGCGGTGCTCGCCAGTCTTCTGGCCAGCGGCGCCTATCGCAAACTGGTGCAACGTCAGCGTCAACGTCTGAACGCCGATCGAGCCGCTGCACTGCAGGCGCTGGAGGACGCCGAATGGGAAGTATTCGGCAAACCGATGGGGGGCTTGTTCATCTGGGCGCGTTCACCGTTGACCGACCCCGTTCGTCTGCGTGTACAGGCGCAGGCTAACGGCGTTGAACTGGCAACCCCGGGTGTCTTCAGTCCCGCTGGTGAAGCCAGTGAGTGGCAGCGTATCAATGTGGCTTATGCCTGTGATCCAAGAGCTAGGCAGTTTTTTCGCAAGACCGGTGCGGATCGACCTCGAGTGTTCTGAAAACGACGCGTGCGTAGCTTTTTGCCATTATTCCGACGCCAGAGACTTGTGCTGGCGGATGGCCGTTGCGAATCTGCGTTGACAGACTATGGCAGGGGACTACGCGCAATGATTTCGGCCGTGCAAGGACGTTTTGCCAACCTCGGTATGGCGAAAAAACTGGGTGTCGGGTTTGTCCTGGTGCTGCTGTTGACTGCGCTGGTGGCAGGCATGGGTGTCTGGTCTCTGCAAACCATCAGTCAACGCTTCGACGGGCTCAAGCAAATGTCCTCGCTCAACAGTGCACTGCTCAAAGTGCGGCTGCTGGAGCAGGACTACGCCTTGCACAGTGAGCCGAAAACCGCCGATGCCTTGCACGAAGGCATTGCTGCTCTGGTTGCGCAGGCTGAGCAACTCAAGGCGCAATCGCCGGCCAACGTGCCGGTGATGAACGATGTCGAGGCGTCGTTGGGAGCCTATCGAAAAGCCTTCGATGAGTTCGTCTCGTTGACTCAGGCCAAGGAACTGGCGCTGGAGATGGCCAGTTGGTCGGTCTCCAGTGTGGCCAACAACCTTGACGTGTTGCAGGCCGGGCTGGCCGATGATGGTGCGTACACCTTGAAGGACAGCGAGGGTAAGGACGGCGCGCAGTTCATCGAGCAGGCCAGCCAGGTCAGCCAGGTGTCGAGACTGATGCTGCAAGCGATGAACGAGGCGCGTATTCGTCTGGATCAAAGCCGCAAGGGCGATGCCGACAGTGCCGGCAAGGGCAACATCGAACAGGCCGCGCAAGCCCGGGAGCAGGCCGAGGCACTGAAATCCACGGTCAAGGACGAGGGGTATCTGACGGTACTCAACGAAGTCTCCGGGCATATCGTCGGTTTCAACGAGAAACTCGCCGAGTACACCGCGCTGCTGGCGCAGGAAAAAACGGTCTACGAGCAATTGCGCCAGCGTGCCGCGCAAGTGGTGAATCGGGTCGATCAGGCTTACGTCGTCGAAGACGCGACCATGCAGGAGGAGCTGAAAAAGAACTCGATGTTGATTGTTGGCTCCTCAGCGCTGGCGCTATTGGTCGGGTTGATCGCAGCGTGGGTGATCACTCGGCTGATCGTCGCACCATTGCGCAGTGTGATTGATGTCGCGCAGCGGATTGCCGCCGGTGATTTGAGTGCCACCGTGGAGGTGACTCGGCGTGACGAGATTGGCCAACTGATGTTGGCAATGCAGCAGATGGGAGCGGGGCTGCGCACGATTGTCAGTGGCTTGCAGGCCGGGATTGAGCAACTGGCCAGTTCGGCGCAATCGCTGTCGGCGGTGACCGAGCAGACCAACCTTGAAGTGAGCAGTCAGAAGGAGGAAACCGAGCAGGTCGCCACGGCGATGAACCAGATGACGGCCACCGTCCACGATGTTGCGCGCAATGCCGAAGAGGCGGCTCAGGCGGCACAGACCGCCGACGACAAGGTTGAGGGTGGTCAGCAGGTGGTGCGCCAGAGCATGGCGCGCATTGAACAGCTTGCGGATTCAGCGACGTCTGCCAGTTCCAGCATCGAAAGCCTCAGTGCCGAAATTCAGAATATCGGCACGGTGTTGGGGGTGATCAAGAGCGTGGCCGAGCAGACTAATCTCTTGGCGTTGAATGCGGCGATTGAGGCGGCGCGGGCCGGGGAGCAGGGCAGGGGATTTGCGGTGGTGGCCGATGAGGTTCGCGCGCTGGCCCGGCGCACGCAGCAATCGACCGAGGAAATCGAGCGGCTGGTCAGTGCATTGCGGGCGGCAGCGCATTCATCGGTGCAGCAGATTCAGAGCAGTGGTGAGTTGGTGAAGCTGGCGGTGAGTGATGCGCTGCAGACCGAGAGTGCGCTGGGTAGTATTGCGGCGGCGGTTTCGTTGATTCAGCAGATGAATCAGCAGATTGCGGCGGCGGCCGAGGAGCAGAGTTCGGTGGCGGAGGAGATCAATCGCAGTGTGACGAGCATTCGCGCGAGTGCGGATCAGTCGTCGATTGCGATGCACGGGAATGCGGCTTCCAGTGTTGAACTGGCGCAGTTGGGGAGTGAGTTGCGTGGGATGGTTGGGCATTTTCGGCTTTGACGCTTTGGCTTGGCGGCCTTTGGGCCGACCATGCTTGGGGTGTTTTTTGTGAATATCCGTTGCTGCGGGTGTTGCTGATTAGGGTTCCGCCCTGACGGCGGGTCACCTTTTCCAGACGCCGAAAAGGTAACCCAAAAGGCTTTACCCTGACGTACGGCCCTCGCCGTGGCTCGGGTTCCTTCGCTGCGGGATTGATCCGGGGGCATCGCCTCCGGTTTGCTGCGCTGCACCTCCTCTCGATGTGTTTGGCTGCGCCAAACGGTCGCTGCGCTCCCACCCCCGGATCAACCCCTCCACTCAGCCTGCCGATGGGCGCTCTAAGATCAAAAGCGGTACTCGAGCTTGCGCTCATTGTGTTGAGTGGGGCGGACTTCGCCGCGTGGGGAGGTACTTGTCTCCTCTGTAGGAGCTGCCGCAGGCTGCGATCTTTTGATCTTGCTTTGCCCTTGTGTGGGAGCTGGCTTGCCAGCGATGGCGGCCTGACAGCCGACCGTTCTGGTGCGGGGGTACTCGGTTAAAACTGTGTGCGACCTTGCTCGCGAAGGCGATCTTTCAAACAACCCGCCCACAAAAAAGCCACCTCTCGGTGGCTCCTCTTTCAACATTTGCGATCAGTCGTAGATCACTTTTTTCTTCCACTCGGCATCTGCATCGACTTCTTTGAGCCCCGTCGTCAGTTGGTTCTCTTCACCTTCGACCGGCGCGATCTTGTCCATGACTTGAGCGTTGGCACGGGCCAGCAGTTTTTCCAGGTATTGCAGTTGTTCGGAGTAGATCTGCGGGTCCTGTTGTTTGCGCAGGTATTGCACGCCGCGTTCGAAGGCGAGGCGGGCCTGGCCGGGCTGGTTTTGTTGCAGGGACTGTTGGCCCAGGTTGTTGAAGAACTCGATGTGCAGCAGCACCAGGATGTGGCGGACTTCGCGGATCCACTGTTTGGCTTCGTTTGGCGGCAGGAAACCATCGTGGGCGGCGCGGGTGATCTGGCCGTGGAGGGCTTCGAGCAGGAAGCGCACGTCTTTGGCTTTGGCCTCGGTCAGGATCGGTGCGGGCGGGTTGTTGACCGGGATCGATTCGCCTTGGGCAACCAGCGCGCTCAGTTCGGTAATGCGTGCTTTCGTCGTCGCACTGGTTTTTTCCAGATTCAGCAGGCGCTGACAGACGTTCAGTTCCAGGCGGGTCAGCAGCAGCTTGAGTGCCGGGGTCATGAACTGGCCGGGGAAGGTCTCCGTCAGTTCGCCGCAGCGGCGCAGGCGGTCGTTGAGTTCGACCTTGGTACGGATCTTCTCTACCTTGTTGTTTTCCACCACATGGTTCATGTAGCCAATGGCGATCAGAATTGCGATCCCGGCTACGACTAGCAGGGTGATCATGAGTGGTGTCACCGGTAAGACCTCTTTATAGGGTTCGCATGCGAGTGTAGTGGCTTGGCATATAAGCGCCTAGCGCCGCTCGACGAGTTGGAACGGCGGGTTCAATCTGTATCGGCCAAGCGCTGCTTATATGAATGCTGGCGCATGATGTGCAGATTGCCACCACTGTGTTGTGGACTATAACGTCTTGGCGAGTGTCGGAATATAGGCGTCAAACCCCAAGCGACGGAAAAGCCTGCGCCGTCCCTTAAAGCAGGTCGAAGTCATTGATTTAAATAAATTTATATCAGGGGGTTGACGACCTCTCAATCCATCCATAGAATGCGCGCCACTTGCAGCGTAAAGCACACAGCGAAGCGCGGCAGGCAGTGAATGTTGTAGTGTGTCCCCTTCGTCTAGTGGCCTAGGACACCGCCCTTTCACGGCGGTAACAGGGGTTCGAGTCCCCTAGGGGACGCCATTGCGGGAATAGCTCAGTTGGTAGAGCACGACCTTGCCAAGGTCGGGGTCGCGAGTTCGAGTCTCGTTTCCCGCTCCAATTTTAAACAATATTGCTTTCGGGCAGTGTTGAGTGAAACCAGAACCAAGTTTTCGGATGCGGATCTGGACACCGAAACACACACCATGTGTTCCGGGTAGCGTGTCCCCTTCGTCTAGTGGCCTAGGACACCGCCCTTTCACGGCGGTAACAGGGGTTCGAGTCCCCTAGGGGACGCCATTTGCGGGAATAGCTCAGTTGGTAGAGCACGACCTTGCCAAGGTCGGGGTCGCGAGTTCGAGTCTCGTTTCCCGCTCCAAATTCAAAAACGCCGCTCGGTAAGAGCGGCGTTTTTATTTTAGTGAAAGTTGTAGCCTGTCCCCTTCGTCTAGTGGCCTAGGACACCGCCCTTTCACGGCGGTAACAGGGGTTCGAGTCCCCTAGGGGACGCCATTGCGGGAATAGCTCAGTTGGTAGAGCACGACCTTGCCAAGGTCGGGGTCGCGAGTTCGAGTCTCGTTTCCCGCTCCAAATTAAAAAAACGCCGCTCAGTGATGAGCGGCGTTTTTGTTTGTGCGTGATTTGTGCGCGAAAAAGAACCTTCGGGTCTTTATCTGTATTTGCACCGCGATGGACCCACTCAATAGTGGGTCCGGGTAAAGGTCAGAGTTTCGGCAGTTGCCCGACACGCCCCATCATTTCTGTCACGATCTGCAAGTCCAGCAGGAACTGGTCAACGGTCTTGAACTCACCATCAGTGTGGCCGGTGTATTTCACTTCAGGTCGGGCCAGGCCGAACTGCACACCGTTCGGCAGTTCATGAACGGAGGTGGCGCCGGCAGAGGTGCCGAACTCGTGTTTCATGCCCAGGTTCTCAGTGGCCACCGCCAGCAGTGCTTTGACCCATTCGCCTTCAGGATTGCGATACATCGGTTCGGCGATCGAGTAGGTGAAGTCCACGGCAACTTGGCTCTTTTTGCTCCATGCCGCTAGCTTGTCGGCGATTTCCTTCTTTAGTACTTCCGGGGATTTACCCTTTGGAACGCGCAGGTTGACGGCCAGTTTGAACGCCTTGTCGTCCATGCCAACGTAGGTCAGCGAAGTGGTCAGCGGGCCCATGAATGAGTCCGAAAACCCCACGCCGAGCTTTTTGCCCAGATAATCCAGACCCCAGTTGTCGGCGGCATAGCGGGCTGCATCGGTGAACTGGTTGTGCTTGAGTGCGACTTTGCCGTCGAGACTGTCAATGAAACTCAGCATCCGGGCGACCGGGTTGACGCCGGACTCGGGTTCCGAGGAGTGAGCGGAAACCCCGGTAACGGTGAGTTTGACATCGTTGCCATCGACCTTGGCCGCTACCTGGAAGTCGCCACCGTTGTGTTTGGCGAACTCATTACCGGCCTTTTGCAGGCTCGCGGCCAGTTCGGCAGGGGTGTCGGTGACCAGTGTGGCCACCGAAACGGACGGGATCTGATTGGTTGCCAGTCCGCCGGTCATCGAAGTGATTTCCGCGCCTTTGCCTTCCCCTTTGCGCTTGGGAAAGTTCGCCATGACGGTGCCGTAGCCCTTCTCGGCAATGACCACCGGGTAGCCGCCATCCAGCGCCATGTTGTAGTTCGGCGTCGGATTGTGTTCGAAGTAGTAAGGAATCGCGTCGCCGCTGGTTTCTTCGGTGGTGTCCACCAGCAGTTTGAAATTGCGCGCCAGCGGCAGTTGCTCTTCCTTGATCACCTTCATGGCATACAGCGCGACGACGATGCCATTCTTGTCGTCTTCGGTGCCGCGGCCATACATGCGATCACCGATCAGGGTGACCTTGAAGGGATCAAGTTTGGTGCCGTCTTTGAGCACCCAGTTTTCCGGGGTGACTGGCACTACGTCGGCATGGGCGTGAATGCCCACGACCTCGTCACCGCTGCCGTCCAGAGAAATTTCATAGACGCGGTTGTCGACGTTACGGAATTTGAGATTGAAGGATTCGGCCAGGTTCTTGATCTTTTCAGCGATCTTGATGAACTCGGGATTGTCATGCTGGGCTACGCCTTCTTTCTGGAAGGTCGGGATTTCCACCAGTTCGCGCAGGGTTTCGAGGGCCGCTTTGCCGTACTTGATCCGGGTATAGAGGCCCAGCAGGCGATTGATTTCGTTCTGCTGTTCGGAGGTCAGGGTTTTGTTTTCGAGAAAAGCGTTGATCGCCGGGGCGAGATTGTCGGTTTTGCTCAACTCGCTTTTGCCTACAGCGCCGAGAAACTGATGGAAATCAGTGACCGTCGCATCGTTGAAGGTCTTGAGGATAGCGGCACTTTGCTGTGCGGTGATATTGGCTTGGGCGGGCAGGGCAATTGCTGAAAGACTGGCCAAAACCAAACTGGCAGCGGCGAGACGCTTGAGAGAAAAATCCATTGCGATGGGCATTCCTTTGCAGGCAGTTGAGTGGGAAGTGTTTGAAAGTTGAAACAAATCTTTTCCAAGCTAACACCGCGAAGGTGTTTAAGGGGAGCCCCTGAAGTGCGATGCGTCGCACAGAAACGCAAAAGCGGCGCACAAATGAAAAAGGCCCGATCGGTGCAACTGACCGATCGGGCCTTTTGTCTGGGGGTTACATCGACAGCACCAGCCTGCCGGCAAACAGAATCAAAATCACGCCCATGCTGCGCTCGAACCAGTGGCCCATGCGCATAAACAGGACTCGAACGCGGTTGCTGGAGAAAAACAATGCAACGACCACGAACCACAGCGCATTCACCAGACACATCCATAAACCGTACAGCGCCTGAATCTGCAAGGGCGTGGTCGCGCTGATGATCGTGGTGAAGATCGCCAGGAAAAACAGCGTGGCTTTGGGGTTGGTGGCATTCGTCAGAAAACCGGTGCTGAAAGCCTTGAACAGTGATTGCTCGATCACCGGCTCATCAGCCGCTTTTTCGCCTCCAAGTGTGGTTTTGGGTTTGCTGCGAATCAGGCTGATGCCCAGATAAAGAATATAAGCACCACCCACCACCTTGGCCACTGTCAACAACCAGGGTGTGGTGTGCATCAAGGCGCCAACGCCGAGCAACGTGTAGAGAACATGCACGGAAATCCCCGCGCCGATACCCAGTGCCGTGCAGATCCCGATGAGCCTGCCAAAACGCACGCTCTGGCGGATGGTGACGGCGAAATCCGGGCCGGGAGCGACCACCGCCAGAAAGTGGATAGTGGCGAGCGCCAGAAATTCGCCCAGGTAATTCGATAGCATCTCAGCTCCAGAAGGTCAGGGGTGAAGCATTGCCGCGATAGCCGACAAAGAAGGAAAGGCTCAGGCGCGGATCGGCCACACCGGGGGTTACCGAGTGCATGCAGCGCGAATTGAACATGATGAAATCGCCGGGTTTGGGCCGTACTTCGAGGGTTGGCGGGCCGAGCAAGGCTGGGTCGATGCCATAGCTGTCGCCGCGCATCTCGTCGAACTGATCTGGCGTAATGTCCTCGTCCCACATCTGCAACGCGCCCCCCTCAGTTGGCATGTTGAGGTACACGTTGCAGGCAAATTGCGCTTCGAGACTGCGGGCCTGAAAGCTCTCCGGGGCGTCCTTGGCGAAAATGTCGTGGTGGGCGAGGAAGCACACGCCGGGTTTCACCACGCGCGACAGACCGACATACATTTTGCGACCGTAGAGGTTTTCCAGATGCGCGCCGGCCGGCCACGATTCATCGAGCATGCAGCGCAGCGTGTCGACTGGCGAGGAGTAGGGCGCGCAGCGATTGCGCAGTTCGGCGATGTTGCTGGTGGCGCGTTCGAAGTAATCCTCTATCAGCAGCGGCTGGTTTTCTGCCTCGTAAAACGCCATGCCGATGCGACCGATACTCGGTGCATTGATGTAATCCTCAAAGCCTGGAGCGAGAATCTTGTCGCCAATCTGGATCGCCAGCGGTTCGGGCAAAAAGCCTTTGACGCGAATGGCGAGGACTTCTTCGTTGGCCAGTTTTTTTATGCACGTCTCATCGAGACGCTCGACGTCTAGCATCATTTTTTTAGGTCCATCTATCGATAGTCAACGGAACCGGCGAATGCGGTTCCCCGGCGCCGGACGCTGCCTGAGGCGGCGTCCGAAATGCTCAAGCCACGCTGTAGTGGACGGACAACGTGCCCTTCTTCTGTGAAAGGGACGCGATCGTGACGGTGCCCAGATCCTTCAGGCTGCGTACATGGGTGCCACCACAGCCATAGGCCGGCAGTTCACCGAAACCGACTTCCCGCGCACCTTCGCGCAGAGAAATCAGGCGTGGCAGGTCGTGCTTGATCCACTGCTCGACACCGTGTTGAACGGTTTGCGCGTCGATCTCTTGAGCGCCGTCGCCCGGTTTGAATTGCACCCGGCCTTCGTCTGGCCAGTGGTGTGCCTTGATCGGTGTCCAGCCCATGGCCTGAACAAAATGCCCGATCAGATGCCCGGCCGAATGCATACGGGTATTGAAGCCGCGGCGTTGTTCATCGACCCGAATCATGGTCATGCCAGGTTTTACCGGTCGGTCGACGTAATGCACGATCCGCTCCGGTTCCTGTACCACTCGCAGTACCTGGCTTTCGCCGATCCAGCCGGTATCGCACGGTTGGCCGCCACCTTGCGGATGGAACAGGGTGGCGCGCAGCACTACCGCAAACTCGTTCTCGTGGGGCGTGCAGTCGAGGACTTCCACATTGGCCTTGAGATCATCACTATGGAAAAAGAGGCGAAGCGTCATATTCCATGTCCTTATTAAAGTTTCTGTTTTTATTATATGAATCGTGTAATAACGTGATAATCCGCTCAAACATCAAAGGACTTGTGCGCTGTGAGCATAAATCTTCCGTTACCACTGCTCGGCGAAATGGCGATTTTCGTCAAGGTCGTGGAGACCGGCAGCTTCTCCGAGGCAGCGCGCCAACTCGGTTCGTCGCCGTCCGCCGTCAGTCGTAGCATTTCGCGACTGGAAAAGGCTCTGGCCACGCGATTACTGCAGCGCACCACGCGCAAGTTGCGCCTCAGTGATGGTGGCGAAGAGGTGTTCAAGCGCTGCCAGGAGATGGTCAGCGCCGCCAAGTCAGTGATGGAAATCAGTGGTCAATTCACCCATGAAGCCGAGGGTCTGGTGCGGGTCAGCGTGCCGAAGGCGGTGGGGCGTTTCGTCATTCATCCGCACATGCCCGAGTTTCTGCGGCGTTATCCCAAGGTAGATGTGGAGTTGCTGCTGGAAGATCGGCAGGTCGATCTGATCGACGATCATGTTGACCTCGCGATTCGCATCACTGATCGGCCGCCAGCCGGACTGGTCGGGCGGCAACTGCTGACCATCGATCATTTGCTCTGCGCCACCCCGCAATATCTGGCCGAGCACGGCACGCCGACCCATCCCCACGACTTGCTCAATCACAGCTGCATTTATCTGGGCGAAACCCCGAGCGACGCGCGCTGGAAATTCAAGAAAGGCACACAAGCGGTGACGGTGGGTGTGCGTGGTCGCTATGCCGCCAACCACACCGGGGTGCGGTTGGGCGCGGTGTTGCAGCACATCGGCATTGGCAGCCTGCCTTATTTCACCGCACGTTATGCACTGGAGCAGAAGTTGGTGGTGCAGGTGCTGCCGGACTGGACTTTCCTGGCTTCCTACCACGGCGGCCTGTGGCTGCTGCATTCGCCGACGCGCTACCTGCCGCCCAAGCTGCGGGTGTTTATCGATTATCTGGTGGAGTGTCTGCAGAAAGAGCCGACCCTCGGCAAACCGGGGAAGGCCGGTAGCGCCAGTAACGCTGCGATGGCATACGAGCTGCCGGAGAGCGAGGGATTGTTGTAGCGCAAAAGCAAAAGATCGCAGCCTTCGGCAGCTCCTACAGGAGAATACGTTGCTATGTAGGAGCTGCCGAAGGCTGCGATCTTTTGATCTTAAAAAAGGCCCGCATGAACAGTCATGCAGGCCTTTTTAATGGCTGGACGAAAATCAGTGCTTGCTGTCCTGAGCGGACATCGCCAGCAGCTGTTTTTCCTGATTCCAGTCGAACGGTTCATCGTTCTGTTCAGCTTCAAAACGACGTTCTTCCAGCGCCTGATACAGGTCGATTTCTTCATCGGCCAGGTAGTGCAGGCAGTCGCCAGCGAAGAACCACAGCAGATCCCGCGGGATCAAGTGGGCAATTTGCGGGTAACGGGTAATCACTTGAGTCAGGATGTCCTGGCCCAGGTATTGGCTTTCGATCGGATCGATAGGTAATGACGCCAGCAGTTCGTCGAAGCGCTCCAGGAACAAGGCATAGCTTTCTTCGGGAACCTGTTCGGCCTCACCTACGGCGACCAGGATACTGCGCAGGTGGTCGAGCAATACAAGATGATCGGCAACGACGTTGGACACGAGATAAGTCCTCAAGAGCAAAACGGGCGCGGGAGTATAAAGCTCCTGCACCCATTTTTCACAAATAAACAGCTACACGGCTGTCAGGATCAGCGGACTTTGCCCTCCGCCAGTTTCAGTTCCTCTTTATCGAAATCATCGACATCGATCACCTTGCGCCGCGCCGCTTCGGCCTCGCGCAGGCTTTGCGCTTCCACCGGTTGCAGCACCCCTGCCTCCAAAGCCGCATCGATCGCGTGTTCGCCTGCGGCCGGTTTGACCTGACCGCTTTTCAGCGAGGTGTGCAGCTTTTTGTGCAGCGGTTGCGCGGCGTTCAGCAGGTCGCTGGCGTGTTGCAAGGCACCCACCGCATCGTCCGCCGATTGCGGGCGATAGCAGCCGGCAAGCAGCTCTTCCAGCGCCGGATCACCCTTGGCCCGGCCAATAACACCGGCTACTTCGGCACCGAGCTTGTCCGACGGGCCTTTGTGGCGCCGACCGAACGGGAACACGATCACCCGCAACAGACAGCCGAACACCTTGTTCGGGAAGTTGCTCAGTAGTTCGTCCAGTGCGCGTTCCGACTGGCCGAGGCTTTCTTCCATGGCCCATCTGAAGAGCGGCTCCATGTACGCCGGCGAATCCAGATCGTGATAACGCTTGAGCGCGGCGGAGGCCAGATACAGGTTGCTCAACACATCGCCCAGACGGGCCGACAGGCGTTCACGGCGCTTCAGTTCGCCACCCAGCAACATCATGCTGAAGTCGGCCAGCATGGCGAACGCCGCGGCCTGACGGTTGAGAGCACGGAAATAGCCTTGGCTGATTTTGTCCCCCGGCGCATGTTCGAAATGGCCGAACCCAAGGTTCAACACCAGCGTACTGGCGGCATTACCCACGGCGAAGCCGATGTGCTTAAGCAGCAAGCCGTCGAACTCTTTCAGCGCCTGATCCTTGTCCTCGCGACCCGCCAGGGCCATTTCCTTGAGCACGAACGGATGGCAGCGAATCGCGCCCTGACCGAAGATCATCAGGTTGCGCGACAGGATATTCGCACCCTCCACAGTGATGAAAATAGGCGCACCGTTCCAGCTGCGCCCCAAATAGTTGTTCGGCCCCATGATGATTGCCTTGCCACCGTGCACGTCCATGGCGTGGCTGATGCACTCGCGACCGCGTTCGGTGAGGTGGTACTTGAGGATCGCCGACAGCACCGACGGTTTCTCGCCCAGATCCACCGCGTTGGCGGTGAGCATCCGTGCGGCGTCCATCATCCAGGCGTTGCCGCCGATGCGTGCCATCGCCTCCTGAATACCTTCGAACGCCGACAGCGGTACGTTGAACTGCTCGCGAATCTGCGCGTATTGACCGGTCACCAGGCTGGTGAACTTGGCCGCGCCGGTGCCGACTGCCGGCAACGAGATCGAACGCCCGACAGACAGGCAATTCATCAGCATCATCCAGCCTTTGCCGAGCATCTCCTGACCGCCGATGAGGAAGTCCAGCGGGATGAACACATCCTTGCCGGAGTTCGGGCCGTTCATGAAAGCGGCGCCAAGGGGCAAGTGACGACGGCCGATTTCCACGCCCGCGGTATCGGTGGGAATAAGTGCGAGGCTGATGCCGAGGTCTTCCTTGTCACCCAGCAGGTGATCCGGGTCATACGCTTTGAAGGCCAGGCCGAGCAGGGTTGCTACCGGGCCGAGGGTGATGTAGCGCTTTTCCCAGTTCAGGCGCAGGCCAAGCACTTCCTGACCTTCCCACTGGCCTTTGCAGATGATTCCGGTGTCGGGCATCGCGCCAGCGTCGGATCCGGCAAGCGGGCCGGTGAGGGCAAAACACGGGATGTCGTCGCCACGGGCCAGCCGGGGCAGATAGTGATTGCGTTGCTCGTCGGTGCCGTAGTGCAACAGCAGCTCGGCGGGGCCGAGGGAGTTGGGCACCATGACCGTGGAGGCGAGGTCGCCGCTGCGGGTGGCAAGTTTCATCGCCACTTGCGAGTGGGCATAGGCAGAGAAACCTTTGCCGCCGAACTCCTTGGGAATGATCAGCGCGAAGAAGCCGTGTTCCTTGATGTGTGTCCATGCTTCTGGTGGTAGATCCATCGACTGGCCGATCTGCCAGTCAGTGACCATCGCGCAGAGTTCTTCGGTCGGGCCATCGATAAAGGCCTGCTCTTCTTCGCTCAGCTGCACCTTGGGATAGGACAGCAGTTTGTCCCAGTCCGGACGGCCGCTGAACAGCTCGCCATCCCACCACACGGTGCCGGCATCGATCGCGTCGCGTTCGGTCTGCGACATCGCTGGCAGGGTTTTCTGGAACCAGTTGAACAGCGGCGCGGTGAAATGTTTGCGGCGCAGGTCAGGCAGCAGCAACGGCGCGGCGACCACCGCCAGAACGACCCAGAACACCAGCAACAACCAGCCCGGCGCGTGACTGAAAATCCCCATCGCCAGCAGGTAGACGGCAACGATGCCCAACGCAGGCAGCGGGGCGATGCGCCGGTGGGCGAGATACGCCACGCCAACGATCAAAACCAGTATCCACAACAACAGCATATTCAGTCCTCCGTGAACCAAGGCAAATCGACCCTCCAGAGCTTAGACGGCATCTGCAAAACCGGGTGGTCAGAGCAAGGTGATTGAAATCGTGGGAAACCCCGGATGGTTTTCGTAGGTTCGGTGGGCAACACGTGTGGGAAATCGTTCGCTGATCCCGCGTCTTCGCGTGCATGTTTGGCCGAAACGTCGTTATCTCTGTGCTTGAGCTGTCGCTAGACTCGGGGCTCACCCAGGAGATCTGTCGTCATGCGCGAGTATCTGAGTCCCGGCCGCTTCATCGATAGTGACCACCCGGCGGTGGTGGAGTTCGCCGAACAACACCGTGGTACCAGCCGAAATCCGCTCGAGCAGGCGATCAGTCTTTATTACGCCGTGCGCGAGGCGGTGCGCTACAACCCCTACACCTTCAGTCGCGATCCGCAAACCTTGCGCGGCAGTTACGCGTTGGCGGTGGGGGAGAGCTACTGCGTACCGAAAGCCACGCTGCTCGCAGGCTGCGCCCGCCATTGCGGGATCGCGGCGCGCATCGGTCTGGCGGATGTCAGAAATCATCTGTCGACCCCGCGTCTGCTGGAGTTGCTCAAAAGCGATATGTTCGCCATGCATGGCTATACCGAGCTGTTTCTCGACGGGCGCTGGGTCAAGGCAACACCGGCGTTCAACCAGAAACTCTGTGAATTGTTCAATGTGGCACCGCTGGACTTCGACGGGGTCAACGACAGCGTTTTCCACCCGTTCAATCGTGACGGCGCGCAACTGATGGAGTATCTGGTTGATCACGGCCAGTTCGCCGATATGCCGGAAACCTTCTTTTTCGAGCATCTGGAAAAGTGCTATCCGCATCTGTTCGGCGATCATCAGCCGCAACTGTTGGGTGACATGCACAGTGATGTAAGCCGTCTCTGATCCGGCGTATGCTGCCTGCCCACGCATTTGCAAAGAGGCGGTCATGCTGAAGATCTGGGGAAGGAAGAACTCATCGAATGTCAGGAAGCCATTGTGGGCCGCCGAGGAACTGGGTCTGGCTTACGAGGCGATTGATGCCGGCGGTGCATTCGGCGTTGTCGATACGCCCGAGTACCGGGCGATGAACCCGAATGGTCGGGTGCCGGTGATTGCGGACGACGGTTTTGTGCTGTGGGAATCCAACGCCATCGTCCGTTATCTGCTGGCCAAACATGCGCCGAACAGCACTTGGTATTCGGCCGACCCGCAAGCGCGGGCCATCGCTGACAAGTGGATGGACTGGACCACCTCGAGTTTTGCCGGACCCTTTCGCACAGTGTTTTGGGGTGTTTTGCGTACTCCAGTCGACAAGCAGGACTGGCCAGCCATCAATGCCGCGATCAAGGAATGCACTGAACTGCTGAACATGGCAGATCAGGCACTTGCCAGCCAGCCTTACTTGTCCGGCAGCGAAATCGGCATGGGCGACATTCCACTTGGCAGTTTCATTTATGCCTGGTTCGAGATGCCCATCGAACGCGCGCCGCAAGCGCATCTGCAAGCCTGGTACGAGCGCCTGAAACAGCGTCCGGCGTATCAGAAAGCAGTCATGACCGCGTTGACTTGATAACTACTATCGACACGCTTGACTGTACTTGTGCGGCGTCGGCAAGCACCATTGCGCTCGTGCGCCGCGGTTGTATCCCTCGCCGTGCGCCCTTATTTATTCTTTTCTTCCCTTCACCATGGTGCGTAAATCAGATATGAGTTCCGCTCTGTCCATCCGGCAGCTAACCAAAACCTACGGCAACGGGTTCCAGGCCTTGAGTGGTATCGATCTGGACGTCGCCGAAGGTGACTTTTTCGCGTTGCTCGGCCCCAACGGCGCCGGCAAATCCACGACCATCGGCATTCTCTCCACCCTGGTGAACAAGACCAGCGGCACAGTGAATATCTTTGGCAATGACCTGGACAAGAACCCGGCAGCGCTCAAGCGCTCGATCGGCGTGGTGCCCCAGGAATTCAACTTCAACCAGTTCGAAAAGACCTTCGATATCGTCGTGACCCAGGCTGGTTACTACGGCATTCCGGCGAAGATCGCCAAGGAACGCGCCGAGCAATACCTGACCCAGCTCGGCCTGTGGGACAAGCGCGATGTGCCGTCGCGGTCGCTGTCCGGCGGCATGAAGCGTCGCTTGATGATCGCACGTGCGCTGGTTCACGAGCCGCGCCTGCTGATCCTCGACGAACCGACTGCCGGGGTCGACATCGAGTTGCGCCGTTCGATGTGGACGTTCCTCACCGAACTGAACCAGAAAGGCATCACCATCATCCTCACCACGCACTATCTGGAAGAGGCTGAGCAGTTGTGCCGCAACATCGGCATCATCGACCACGGCACAATCGTCGAGAACACCAGCATGAAACAACTGCTGGGCCAGTTGCACGTCGAAACCTTCCTGCTGGACTTGAAACACGACTTGAACGCCGCGCCGCAATTGATCGGCTATCCCGCCCGGTTGATCGACAGCCATACCCTGGAAGTCCAGGTCGACAAATCCGCGGGGATCACCGCGCTGTTCGGCCAACTGGCCCTGCAGAACATCGAAGTGCTGAGCCTGCGTAACAAAACCAATCGCCTCGAGGAGCTGTTCGTGTCCCTGGTGGAGAAGAATCTGTCGAAGGTGGCGGTATGAGTTCCGAATTCCGTCCCAACCTCGTCGCGCTACAAACCATCGTTTACCGCGAGGTCAAACGCTTCACCCGGATCTGGCCGCAAACCCTGCTGCCGCCGGCAATCACCATGGTTCTGTACTTCGTGATCTTCGGCAACCTGATCGGTCGGCAGATCGGCGACATGGGTGGCTTCACTTACATGGAGTACATCGTGCCGGGGCTGATCATGATGTCGGTGATCACCAACTCCTACGGCAACGTGGTCTCGAGCTTCTTCGGCAGCAAGTTCCAGCGCTCCATCGAAGAGCTGATGGTCTCGCCGGTATCGCCGCACACGATCCTGATCGGCTTCACCATTGGCGGCGTGTTGCGTGGTCTGATGGTTGGTGTGATCGTGACGATCCTGTCGCTGTTCTTCACCCATTTGCAGGTACATCATCTGGGCGTGACCGTGCTGGTGGTGGTGCTGACGGCGACGATCTTTTCGTTGCTGGGCTTTATCAACGCCGTGTTTGCGCGCAACTTCGATGACATTTCGATCATCCCGACCTTTGTGCTGACGCCGCTGACCTACCTGGGGGGCGTGTTCTACTCAATCACTTTGCTGCCACCTTTCTGGCAGACCGTGTCGCTGGCCAACCCGGTGCTGCACATGGTCAACGCCTTCCGCTACGGCATTCTCGGGGTGTCGGATATCCGTATCGGTATTGCGATCACCTTCATGCTGGTGGCGACCGTGGTGCTGTATCTCGGTTGTGCGCGGTTGCTGGTGAGTGGGCGCGGGATGCGGACCTGATCCAAGACCGCGTCTAGCGCTTCGCGAGCAAGCCCGCTCCCACAGGGGATCTGTGTTACGACGCAGACCCCCTGTGGGAGCGGGCTTGCTCGCGAAGGCGTCAGTCCAGACAGCACAAAACAAAAACGGCCTCCCATTGCGGAGGCCGTTTTGCATTCACGACATGCGTTTCTTCTTGCGCCGCGCCCATTGCCGCGCCACCCACCAGCGCCAATACATCATTACCACGAAGTAGGCGAGGGCGCCCAGTACCAGCCCGACCACCACCGAGCCCAGCAAAAACGGCTGCCACAGCGTCGACAATTCGCCGCTGATCCATTCCCACGTCAGCGCATCCGGCAAATGCCGTGCGGGCACATCCATCAGCCACGCGCCGGCCTGATAGGTGCAGAAAAACACCGCCGGCATGGTGATCGGATTGGTCAGCCACACCAGGCTGACGGCAATCGGCATGTTGCCGCGCACGGTGATTGCGAGCGCGGCAGCCACCAGCATTTGCGCCGGAATCGGCAGAAAAGCGGCAAACAGACCGACCGCCATTGCGCGCGCAACCGAATGACGGTTGAGGTGCCAGAGGTTCGGGTCATGCAGCAACTTGCCGAGAAAGCGTAAGGATTTGTGTTCCCTGATGCTCGTCGGATCGGGCATGTAACGTTTGAATAAGCGCCGGGGCATAAGGCTTCTCGGTCGGTTAAGGCGGCAAGTATGTCTGGATTCTACGAAGCCCCCATTCAGACTTTGTGACAATTGTTGACGACGGTCGTGCGAAAGAGCCGCTATGCCTAAGTGCGGGACTCTCAAGGACGGCCTTATGCGCACAGGGATGATGGCGCTGGCAGTCGGTCTGCTCGCACCTGTTTTTATGCCGGCCTTACCGCCGGTCTGGTTGATGCTGTTGTTGCCGGTCGTGGGTTTGATATTGCTGCCGTTTCGCAGCTATCCATTGGCTTTTTTTCTGTTGGGTTTCACTTGGGCCTGTGCCAGCGCGCAATGGGCTTTGAATGATCGCTTGCCGGTCGAACTCGACGGCGAAACCCGTTGGCTCGAAGGGCGGGTGGTCGGCCTGCCGCAAAACAGCGAAGGCGTGGTGCGTTTCGAATTGGCTGATGCGCGCTCGCGTCACGGCCAGCTGCCGCCGCTGATGCGTCTGGCCTGGTACGCCGGGCCGCCGGTCAATAGCGGTGAGCGCTGGCGCCTGGCGGTCAAGCTCAAGCGCCCGAGCGGTCTGCTCAATCCGGACGCTTTCGATTACGAAGCCTGGCTGCTGGCGCAGCGCATTGGCGCGACCGGCACCATCAAGGATGGCCAGCGCCTGAGCGCGGCGCGATGGGCGTGGCGCGACAGCATCCGTCAGCGCTTGCTGGCGGTCGACGCGCAAGGGCGTGAAGGCGCGCTGGCAGCGCTGGTGCTGGGTGATGGCTCGGGGCTCAGTCGTGAGGATTGGCAGATTCTGCAAGACACCGGCACCGTGCATTTGCTGGTGATTTCCGGCCAACACGTTGGAATGCTGGCGGCGGTGATGTACTTGCTGGTCGCCGGGTTAGCCCGTTACGGTCTCTGGCCGCTGCGTTGGCCTTGGCTGCCTTGGGCTTGTGGTCTGGCATTCGCGGCGGCGCTCGGTTACGGGCTGCTCGCCGGTTTCGACGTGCCGGTGCGACGGGCCTGCGTGATGGTCGGCCTGGTCTTGTTGTGGCGTCTGCGCTTTCGCCATCTCGGCGCGTGGTGGCCGCTGTTGCTGGCATTCAACGGCGTGCTGTTGCTCGATCCGCTGGCCAGTTTGCGCCCCGGTTTCTGGTTATCGTTCGCGGCGGTGGCTGTCTTGATCTTCACCTTTGGCGGCCGCCTCGGCGCGTGGCGCTGGTGGCAGACATGGACGCGGGCGCAATGGCTGATTGCAATCGGTTTGTGTCCGCTGCTGATGGCGCTGAACCTGCCGATCAGCCTGAGTGGGCCATTGGCGAATTTGCTGGCGGTGCCTTGGGTCAGTCTGGTGGTGCTGCCACCGGCGCTGCTTGGGACGTTATTGCTGCCGGTGCCTTATGTCGGTGAGGGGCTGTTGTGGCTGGCCGGTGGTTTGATCGACGGGTTGTTTCAAGGTCTGGCCGTGATCGCCGGGCACTGGCCCGCGTGGATTGCCCCGTCGATTCCCGTGTGGGCGCTGGTTATCGCCAGTCTCGGTGCCGTGCTGTTGCTTTTGCCGCGAGGTGTACCGCTGCGTCCACTGGGTTGGCCCTTGCTGTTGATTCTGGTCGTTGCGCCACAGACACAACTGGAGGAAGGTTTGGCGGACATCTGGCAGTTCGATGTTGGTCAAGGGCTGGCGATTCTGATCCGCACCCGGCATCACACCTTGCTCTACGACGCCGGGCCGCGTTTCGGTGATTTCGATCTCGGTGAACGCGTCGTGCTGCCGGCCCTGCGCAAACTGAACATTGAGAAACTTGATCTGATGCTGCTCAGTCATGCCGATGCCGACCATGCTGGCGGTGCTCTGGCCGTTGCGCGCGCGTTAAAGGTGGGGCAGGTGATAAGCGGTGATCCGCCAGGCTTGCCGGCCGAACTGAACGCCGAAATCTGTGCCAGCGGCCATCGATGGCAATGGGACGGTGTCAGTTTTCAACTCTGGCAATGGTCGGACGCCCACGACAGCAACCAGCGCTCTTGCGTGTTGCAGATCGACGCCAACGGCGAGCGCTTGCTGCTGACGGGTGATATCGACACTCATGCCGAGCGCCTCTTTCTGGAAAGCCCACTGGCGGTTGCGACGCAATGGCTGCAAGCGCCACACCACGGCAGCCGCAGTTCCTCATCAATGGCTTTGCTCAAAGCGTTGAAACCCGCAGCCGTGCTCATTTCCCGAGGCCACGGCAACTCGTTCGGCCATCCACACCCGACGGTTGTTGCGCGTTATCGCAAACAGGGGCTGCGCATTTACGACAGCGCCGAGCACGGTGCCATTCATCTGCAACTAGGCACTTTCGAGTCGCCCCGGACGATGCGTCAACAACCGCGTTTCTGGCGTGATTCACCCGCGCTTGGCCGTTGATCGGAGCACGGACGAATGTGGCATCACGGTCGTCGGAGCAGCGGGTCTTAATCGCGAACCGGTATGGTAAAGTGGCGCACTTTTTCGAGGGGACTGTCACTGTGTGGGAATTGGTCAAATCCGGCGGCTGGATGATGTTGCCGATCATTCTGAGTTCCATCGCGGCGATGGCGATTGTCGCCGAGCGCCTGTGGACCCTGCGCGCCAGCCGCGTCACCCCCGAGCATCTGCTGGGCCAGGTCTGGGTCTGGATCAAGGACAAGCAGCTCAATAAAGAAAAGCTCAAGGAACTGCGCGCCAACTCGCCGCTGGGGGAAATCCTTGCCGCAGGCCTGGCCAACTCCAAACATGGCCGCGAGATCATGAAAGAGTGCATTGAAGAAGCCGCCGGGCGTGTCATCCACGAGCTCGAACGCTACGTCAACGCACTGGGCACCATCGCCGCCATGGCGCCGTTGCTGGGGCTGTTGGGTACCGTATTGGGCATGATCGATATTTTCAGCGCCTTCACCGGTTCCGGTATGACTACCAATGCATCGGTACTGGCTGGCGGTATCTCCAAGGCGCTGATCACTACCGCAGCGGGCCTGATGGTGGGTATTCCGGCGGTGTTCTTCCACCGGTTCCTGCAACGCCGCATCGATGAACTGGTGGTGGGCATGGAGCAGGAAGCGATCAAGCTGGTTGAAGTGGTGCAGGGCGACCGTGACGTCGACCTCGCCGAGGGCCGCGCGTGAAATTCCGTCGCAAACCCCGGGAAACCGTGGACATCAACCTCGCGTCGCTGATCGACGTGGTGTTCATCCTGCTGCTGTTTTTCGTCGTGACCACCACGTTTACTCGCGAGACTCAGTTGCGTGTAGACCTGCCGGAAGCGGTCAGCGGCTCGCCGGCCGAAGATCAGCAGCTCAAGCAGATCGACGTCGCCATCAGCGCCGAGGGCGTGTTTTCGGTGAATAACAAGATTCTGCCGAAGAACGATCTGGCGACCCTGATGGAAGCCATGCAGAAGGAATCCAACGGTGATACCAACATGCCGTTGTCGATCAGTGCCGATGGCAAGACTCAGCATCAATCGGTGATCACCGCCATGGACGCGGCCGGCAAGCTCGGTTTCAGCCATCTGCGCATGACCACGGTCGAGGCGGCGCCCAAATCCTGATGAGCCTGTCCGATCGCTTGCTCGCCGCATGGTACGAAGGGCACCCGGCCCTGACGCTGCTGCGACCGCTGGAAATGCTCTATCGCCGCGTCGTGGTCGGCAAACGTCAGCGCTTTCTCGATGGCGAAGGCGAGATCTATCAGCCGCCAGTGCCGTTGATCGTGGTCGGCAACATCACCGTCGGCGGCACCGGCAAGACGCCGATGATCCTCTGGCTGATCGAACATTGCCGGCGCAGGGGTTTGCGCGTCGGCGTGGTCAGCCGTGGCTACGGCGCCAAACCGCCGCATCTGCCGTGGCGGGTCGAGGCGCAGCAAAGCGCGGACATCGCCGGCGACGAACCGCTGCTGATCGTCCAGCGCACCGGCGTGCCGCTGATGATCGATCCTGATCGCAGCGCGGCGGTCAAAGCCTTGCTCGCCAGCGAACCGCTGGACCTGATCCTGTCCGACGACGGCATGCAGCATTACCGTCTGGCGCGCGATCTGGAACTGGTACTGATCGACGCCGCTCGTGGTTTGGGCAACAAACGCTGCTTGCCGGCAGGTCCACTGCGTGAGCCGATCGAACGTCTGCAAAGCGTCGACGGCGTGTTGTTCAACGGCGCGACGGCTGATCGCGACGACGGATTCGCCTTTCGCCTTCAACCCACTGCGCTGGTCAATCTGCGCAGTGGCGAGCGCAAGTCGCTCGATCATTTTTCTGCCGGTCAGAGCGTGCACGCGGTGGCCGGGATCGGTAATCCGCAACGTTTCTTCAATACCCTCGAAGCGCTAGACTGGCGACCAGTCCACCATGCGTTTGCCGACCACGCCGAGTACAGCGGGCAGGCCTTGAATTTCACGCCGTCATTGCCATTGGTGATGACCGAGAAGGACGCGGTGAAGTGCCGCGCCTTCGCTGCTGCCGACTGGTGGTATCTGGCGGTCGATGCGGTGCCGTCGCCGGCCTTCGTGGCCTGGTTCGACACCCAACTGATGCGCCTGCTGCCCGATCGGCTTTTGCCTTAACTCTTTATTCCAGGGAATGTTCATGGACACCAAATTGCTCGATATCCTCGCGTGCCCTATCTGCAAAGGCCCGCTCAAGCTCAGCGCCGACAAGACCGAACTGATCAGCAAGGGTGCTGGCCTGGCCTACCCGATCCGCGACGGCATCCCGGTGATGCTCGAAAGTGAAGCCCGTACCCTGACCACCGATGAGCGTCTGGATAAATGACCACCGCCTTCACCGTTGTCATCCCGTCGCGTTACGCCTCGACCCGTCTGCCGGGCAAGCCGCTTCTGGACATTGCCGGTAAGCCAATGATCCAGCACGTCTGGGAACAGGCGAGCAAAAGCAGCGCCAGCCGTGTGGTCGTTGCAACTGACGATGCGCGAATCGTCGAGGCCTGCAAGGGGTTTGGCGCTGAAGTGGTGCTGACCCGTGAAGATCACAACTCCGGCACTGATCGTCTGGCCGAAGTCGCGGCGAAACTGGGCCTTGAGCCTGACGCGATCGTGGTCAACGTGCAGGGCGACGAGCCGCTGATCCCGCCGAGCGTGATCGATCAGGTTGCCGCCAACCTGGCGGCCCACACCGAAGCGCGCATGGCCACCTTGGCCGAGCCGATCGAAGACGTGGCAACCCTGTTCAACCCGAACGTGGTCAAGGTCGTCAGCGACCTTAATGGTCTGGCGCTGACCTTCAGCCGTGCAACCTTGCCGTGGGCGCGCGATGCGTTTGCCAAAAGCCGCGAGCAGTTGCCCGAAGGCGTGCCATACCGTCGGCACATCGGCATTTATGCCTATCGCGCCGGTTTTCTCCAGGACTTCGTAAGCTGGGGCCCGTGCTGGCTGGAAAACACTGAGTCGCTGGAGCAACTGCGTGCCCTTTGGCACGGCGTGCGAATTCATGTCGCCGATGCGCTGATCGCGCCGCCAACCGGTGTCGACACCATCGAAGACCTCGAGCGCGTTCGTCGCCTGCTGGAGGCCTGATGCGGGTTCTGTTTGTGTGCCTGGGCAACATTTGCCGGTCACCCACCGCCGAAGGCGTGTTGCGTCACAAATTGCGTGAAGCCGGGCTGGCGGACCAGGTCGAAGTGGCCTCTGCTGGCACCGGTGACTGGCACGTCGGCAATCCGCCGGACAAACGCAGCCAGGCTGCGGCCAAAGTGCGTGGTTATGATCTGTCGGCGCAACGCGCGCAGCAGGTCAGCCGTGCCGATTTCGCCAGCTACGATTTGATCCTGGCCATGGACAACAGCAACCTGCGCAATCTCAAGGCGTTGCAACCGTCCACCGGCAAGGCCGAACTGGACCTGTTTCTGCGTCGGTATGCCGGGCTGGTCGATGAAGTGCCGGACCCGTACTACGACGGCGACCAGGGTTTCGAGCAGGTGCTGGATCTGATTGAAGCGGCCTGTGAGCAACTGTTGATCGAAGTGAAGGGGCTGTTATGAGTTTGCTGGTGCAACCGCAGGTTTCCCTGAAGCCGTTCAACAGTTTTGGTGTGGACGTTCGCGCGCAATTGTTCGCCGAAGCCCACAGCGATGCTGATGTACGCGAAGCCCTCGCGTATGCCGAGTCTCACGATGTGCCATTGCTGGTGATCGGTGGCGGCAGCAACTTGCTGCTGACTGCTGACATTGCGGCGCTGGTGCTGCGCATGGCCACTCGCGGTATCCGCGTGATCAGCGATGACGGCAACCGTGCCGTGATTGAAGCCGAAGCGGGCGAACCGTGGCATGGGTTTGTGCAACATACCTTGGCACAGGGGTTGGCCGGGCTGGAAAACCTCAGCCTGATCCCTGGCACCGTCGGGGCTGCGCCAATGCAGAACATCGGTGCCTACGGTGTTGAGATCAAGGATGTATTCGCCGGGCTCACCGCGCTGGATCGTCAGACCGGCGAGCTGCGCGACTTCACCCTGGAAGAATGCAACTTCGCCTACCGCGACAGCCTGTTCAAGCAGGAGCCAGGACGTTGGCTGATCCTGCGGGTACGCTTCAAGCTCGATCGCGTTGCACATCTGCATCTGGAATACGGCCCGGTGCGTCAGCGCTTGACCGAGCAGGGCATTGAGCAGCCGACGCCCACAGACGTCAGCCGCGCGATTTGCAGTATTCGAAGCGAAAAACTGCCCGACCCGGCGGTGCTCGGCAATGCCGGCAGCTTCTTCAAGAATCCGCTGGTGTCGGCGGCACTGGTTGAGCAGATCAAGGCGCAGCACCCGGATCTGGTGGCCTACGCGCAACCGGACGGGCAAATGAAACTGGCCGCCGGCTGGTTGATCGAGCGGGCCGGATGGAAGGGGTTCCGTGAAGCCGATGCTGGCGTGCACAAGTTGCAGGCGCTGGTGCTGGTCAACTACGGCGCGGCGACCGGGCTGCAATTGCTCGATCTGGCGCAGCGTATCCAGAAAGATATTGCCGAGCGTTTCAATGTCGAACTGGAAATGGAGCCCAATCGTTATTGAAGCTACGCTTTCCAGGCACCCTCCAAAGCCCTGCACTGAGTAAAAAGTGCAGGGCTTTTTTGTTAACGCTGGGTTAACTTAGCGACCTAACGATATAAACCATTTGCTCCACCAAAGGCCCGGTGCAGACGTTTTCGTCAGCGCAAGAGAGCCTGATTAGCCTGAGTTGATCTGCGAACCCGCCGCTGATGTTTCCGGCGGCAGATTGCTCGACCCCATAACCTCCAAAAATATGCGGGCGTGCCCATGATTACCCTGAAACTCAACGGTCAAGACCATTCTCTAGACGTCACTGAAGACATGCCGCTGCTCTGGGCCATTCGTGATGTCGCAGGCTACAACGGCACCAAGTTCGGTTGTGGCATGGGCCTGTGTGGCGCCTGCACCATTCATATCGACGGCTTGCCGGCACGCAGTTGCATTACGCCGATCGGCTCCGTGGTCGGGCAGAACGTCACCACCATCGACAACCTGCACGCTGATCCGGTCGGGCAAGTCGTCCAGCAAGCCTGGCTCGACAGCGCCGTGGCCCAGTGCGGTTTCTGTCAGGGCGGGCAGATCATGTCGGCCACCGCGTTGCTGAAAACCAACCCGAACCCGAGCGACGAGCAGATCGAAGAAGCGATGGTCGGCAACATCTGCCGCTGCGGCACCTACAACCGGATCAAAACCGCGATCCGCCAGGCGTCCACCCACCTGAAGGAGGCCAAGGCATGAGTCGTCTACCGAATGATTTCGCCCTGAGCAACCTCAGTCGCCGCGGTTTCCTCAAAGGTGTTGGTGCCACCGGCGCACTGGTGCTGGCAGCCAGTTGGGGTTGGCAGGACGCGTTGGCCGAGGACAAGCCAAAGAAATTTGGCGCCGATGGCATGCCCAACGGCTGGATTGATGATCCGAAGGTGTACGTCAGCATCGCGGCTGATGGCACGGTGACCGTGGTGTGCAACCGTTCCGAGATGGGGCAGGGCGTGCGCACCAGTCTGACCATGGTCGTAGCCGATGAGCTGGAAGCGGATTGGGCCAAGGTGAAAGTGCAGCAGGCGCCGGGTGATGAAGTGCGCTTCGGCAATCAGGACACTGACGGGTCGCGCAGCATGCGTCACTGGTACGAGCCGATGCGTCGCTGCGGGGCGGCGGCCCGGACCATGCTGGAACAGGCTGCTGCCGAGCAATGGAAAGTGCCCGTTGGCGAATGCCACGCGCAGTTGCACAAAGTCATTCACAAACCGTCCGGTCGCGAGCTGGGCTATGGCGAACTCGCCGCTGCCGCCAGTGCGTTGGCAGTACCGGCGCGCGACAGCCTGCGCCTCAAGCAGCCGGCGGAGTTTCGCTACATTGGCAAGGAAGGCACCAAAGCCATCGACGGTGACGACATCGTCAACGGTCGCGCGGTGTACGGTGCCGATGTACATTTCGACGGCATGGTCTACGCCACGATTGCCCGCCCGGCGGTGTATGGCGGCAAGGTCAAATCGCTGGACGACAGCGCCGCGCTGAAAGTCCCCGGCGTGCTGAAAGTCATTCAGATCGAAAGTCGTCCGCTACCTTCGGAGTTCCAGCCGTTGGGCGGTGTGGCAGTCGTTGCCAGTAACACCTGGGCGGCCATCAAGGGCCGCGAAGCGCTGAAAATCGAGTGGGACGACGGCCCTAACGCCAGTTACGACTCGATTGCCTATCGCAAAGAGCTGGAAGCCGCTTCGCTGAAACCCGGCAAAGTGGTGCGCAATACCGGCGATATCGACAAAGCCCTGAGCGGTGCTGCCAGCACCCTCGAAGCTTCTTATTATTTGCCGCACCTGGCGCAGGCGCCGATGGAACCGATGGTCGCGATCGCCCGTTTCAAGGATGGTGTCTGCGAGGCTTGGGCACCGAGTCAGGCGCCGCAGGTTACCCGTGAGCGCATCGCTGAGCGCCTCGGGCTGGCGTTCGATAACGTCACCTTTAATGTGACGCTGCTGGGCGGTGGTTTTGGTCGTAAATCGAAGCCGGACTTTGTCGTGGAGGCCGCGATTCTCGCCAAAGAGTTCCCCGGCAAAGCCGTGCGGGTGCAGTGGACGCGGGAAGATGACATCCATAACTCGTATTTCCATACCGTGTCCGCCGAATACCTTAAGGCCGGTGTCGCCAAGGACGGCATGCCGTCCGGCTGGCTGCATCGCACCGTGGCGCCGAGCATTACTGCGCTGTTCGCCCCGGGCATGAACCATGAAGCGGCCTTCGAGCTGGGCATGGGCTTCACCAACATGGCCTATGCCATTCCCAATGTGCGCCTGGAAAACCCCGAAGCCACGGTACACACGCGGGTTGGCTGGTATCGCTCGGTGTCGAACATTCCCCACGGGTTTGCGATCCAGAGTTTTGTCGATGAACTGGCGCACAAGGCCGGTGTTGATCCGCTCAAGTACCAGATCAAACTGCTTGGTCCGGATCGACAGATCGATCCGCGCACTCTGAGCGAAGAGTGGAACTACGGCGAATCCCCCGAGCGCTATCCGATCGACACAGGGCGTATGCGCACCGTACTGGAAACCGCGGCCAAGGCTGCCGGTTGGGGACGCAAGTTACCCAAGGGCCGGGGTCTGGGGCTGGCGGTGCATTACAGCTTCGTCACCTATGTGGCCGCGGTAATCGAAGTCGAGGTCAAGGACGATGGCACGCTGATCGTGCACAAGGCTGATATCGCCGTCGATTGCGGGCCGCAGATCAACCCTGAGCGCATCCGTTCGCAGTTCGAGGGCGCCTGCGTCATGGGCCTCGGAAACGCGGTGCTGGGTGAAATCAGCTTCAAGGATGGCAAGGTGCAACAGGACAATTTCCACATGTACGAAGTGGCGCGCATGTCGCTGGCGCCCAAAGAGGTCGCGGTGCATCTGGTGACGCCGTCGGGCGACGTGCCGTTGGGCGGTGTCGGAGAGCCAGGCGTGCCGCCGATTGCGCCGGCGCTGTGCAATGCGATTTTTGCCGCCACCGGCCAACGCATCCGCAATCTGCCAGTGCGTTATCAGTTGCAGGGCTGGCAGAAGGCGCAAGCGTAATGGACAGTGTCGATCTCAACGTCCTGCGCAGCGTGCTCGAATGGCGCCGCGCCGGGCAGCGCGTAGTGCTGTTCAGCGTCGTGCAGACCTGGGGCACCGCGCCCCGGGCACCCGGGGCCATGCTGGCACTGCGCGAAGACGGCGTGGTGATCGGCTCGGTGTCGGGCGGGTGCGTCGAGGATGATTTGATCGCCCGCCTGCACGACGGGCGCATCGCCATCGACGGGCCGCCGGTGCAATTGATTACCTACGGCGTCACCCGGGAAGAGGCGGCGCGGTTTGGGCTGCCTTGCGGCGGCACCTTGCGCCTGACTGAAGAGCGGGTCGGCGATCCATCATGGGTTGCTGAACTGCTGGCACGTTGTGAAGCCCATGAAATTGTTGCCCGTGAGCTGAACATCGAAACCGGCAAAGTGGTTCTGACGGGCGCGAGCAAGTCGGATTCGCTGGTGTTCGACGGCAAGACCCTGCGCGCCATTTATGGCCCGCGCTGGCGGTTGCTGTTGATCGGCGCCGGGCAGTTGTCGCGCTACGTGGCAGACATGGCGCGACTGCTGGATTTCGAAGTGCTGATCTGCGATCCGCGCACCGAGTTTGTCTACGGCTGGGAAGAGCATCATGGTCGTTTCGTTCCGGGCATGCCCGATGACGCGGTGCTGAGCATCCAGACCGATGAGCGCACGGCAATTGTCGCGCTGACGCACGATCCACGCCTGGATGACATGGCGCTGCTTACCGCGCTCGATTCGCCGGCCTTTTATGTCGGCGCCCTGGGTTCGCGGGTCAACAGTCAGAAGCGTCGGGACAATCTGGCTCAGCTAGGCTTGTCGGAACAGGCCATCGCTCGGTTGCATGGGCCGATTGGTTTGCACATCGGCAGTCATTCGCCGGCGGAAATCGCCTTGTCCTTGTTGGCGGAAATTGTCGCGATCAAGAACGGCGTCGAGTTGAAGCAGAAGAAGTCACTGGAGGGCGCATGAGTCGATCCATCGGTGTGATTGTGCTGGCGGCGGGCGAGGGCAGTCGCTTTCGCCAGGTGGCGGGAGCGGACAAGGACAAGTTGCTGGCCGATTGCACCGGACGTGATGGTGCGGTGCGGTCGGTGATTGAGCAGGTGCTGGTGAATCTGCCGGCCAGCCTCGACAAGCGCGTGCTGGTGACGACTGAAGCGCGTCCGCAGGCGATGCGCATGGCGCAGGCTTATGGTTGTGACGTGGTTTCGATTGAATCGACTGGCATGGGCGACAGTATTGCTGCGGGTGTGGCGGCGTGTCCGGATGTGGATGGCTGGCTGATCGTGCTGGGCGATATGCCGTTTATCTTGCCATCGAGTATCGAGCGAGTGGCGGCGGCAATGGCCGACGATGCGGTGAGCGTGCCGGTGCAGGAAGGCGAGTTCGGGCATCCGGTGGGGTTTGGCCGTTCGTTCGGGCCAGGGTTGTTGGGTTTGAACGGTGATCGTGGGGCCAGGCCGTTGTTCAAGCAGGGAAGGGTGGTGGAAGTGGTGGTGGATGATCCCGGGGTGTTGTGGGATATCGATGTGCCCGAGGCATTGGTGTTCAAGTAACGGCAAGAGCTTTCGATTTTCAAGGGCATAAAAAAGCCCCGCCTGACGAATCAGGCGGGGCTTTTTATTGGCTTTTGGAATCAGACGAGCGGTTTATGCTCGTGTTCTTTTTCCTGGGCCTCTTCGTTGTGTTCGACCGCGTCCTGAACGGAGCGTGGTGCTTCAGCGATCACCGACTCAACCACGGCTTCTTCAGCAACCGGGGCAGGCGCTGCCTCGATCACTTCAGCAACCACTGGTTCAGCAGCAACCGGAGCCGCAGCGGCAGCCAGTTCGGCTTCCTTCGCCAGACGCTCTTCTTCACGTTTGCGACGACGCACTTCGCGTGGATCGTTTGGCGCGCGACCGTTTGGCGCCAGAGCGCTGACCGGAGCCGCTTCAACGACCGGAGCAGGTGCTTCGGCAACCACTGGCGCTTCGATGACCGGTGCTTCAACGACTGGCGCTGGAGCCGGTTCGGTAGCCTTGGCTTCTTCAACCACTGGCGCTTCGAATACAGGCGCTGGAGTTTCAGCGGCGGCAGGCTCGGCAACCCAGTTGAATGCAGTCTGCTCTTCGCGAACTTCACGCACGGTTTCGGTCACGGTTTCAGCGACGGTTTCGACAACCGGCTCTGCAACTTCAAACGCGTCAGTGACGACATCAGGCTGCGCAAAACCTTCAAACTGCGGCTGGGCTTCGCGAACCGGAGCGACTTCAACTTCCGGAGCAGCAGTCATTTCCACTGGCGTGGTTGCTTCAACAACCGGCGCTTCAACTGGAGCGGTTTCCAGCGTAGCGGCGGTAGCGCGTTCGGCTTGCTCGTGTGCCTGTGCTTCGGCTGGAGCGCTGATCACGCTGCTGGCAACAGCGGCGGTAACGGCCAGGCCGGCAGCCAGATCGGCAGTGTCTGGCGCTTCAGCGTTTTCGCCGGACTCGGACTCTTCCGAACCTTCGATCACGTTGCCGTTGGCATCACGCTGACGCTCACGACGGTTGCTGCGACGACGCTGGCCGCGGGAGCGACGACGTGGGCGATCGCCTTCGGCGTTCTCCGAACCGTCTTCCGGCAGTTGCTCTTCGTTGGTGTTCACTTCGTCTTCAGCAACGGCGGCAGCGGCCTGTTCGGCGCGCGGTTGACGCTCTTCACGCGGTGGACGCGGGGCGCGCTCTTCACGTGGCTGACGGGCCGGACGCTCTTCAGTGGTTACGGCAGCAGCGGCTGCAGCAACTGGAGCGGCATCCAGAGGTTCGCGCAGTTCGCGCACACGCTCTTCACGCTCGCCACGTGGCTTGCGGTCTTCACGTGGAGCACGTGGTGCACGTTCTTCACGTGGAGCGCGTGGTGCGCGCTCTTCGCGGGCAACTGGCGCTTCGGTACGGGCTTCGCGCGGCTCGCGGACTTCACGGGCTTGACGCTCTTCACGCGGCTCACGTGGGGCGCGCTCTTCACGCGGTGCACGTTCTTCGCGCGGCTTGCGCTCTTCATCGCGGCGACCGTTACGGTTGCGGCTCTGCTGACGACCGTTGCGACGCTCTTCGTTGCGAGCAGGGCGTTCGGTAGCCGGTTTTTCAACCACGACCGGAGCGGCAGGCTCTTCTTTAGTAGCGAACAGGCTGACCAGCGACTTCACCAGGCCTTTGAACAGGCTTGGTTCTGGCAGGGCAACCGGCGCGGCAACGGGTGCCGGTGCAGCCACTTCGGCCGGGACCGGAGCATTGGCGCGGGCCGGAGCAGTCTTCACTGCGGCTTCCTGGCGAACCAGAGTGCGGGTCGCGGCGGCTGGCTGAACTTCTTCAACTTCGGCAGCAGCGGCAGCAATTTCATAGCTCGACTGGCCGGTAGCAGCTTCCGGGCTGTCATCACGCAGACGCTGAACTTCGAAGTGCGGCGTTTCGAGGTGATCGTTCGGCAGAATGATGATACGAGCGCGGGTGCGCAGTTCGATCTTGGTGATCGAGTTGCGTTTTTCGTTGAGCAGGAACGCTGCAACCGGGATCGGCACTTGTGCGCGAACTTCGGCAGTGCGGTCTTTCAGGGCTTCTTCTTCGATCAGGCGCAGGATTGCCAGCGACAGTGATTCAACGTCACGGATGATGCCGGTGCCGTTGCAACGCGGGCAAACGATGCCGCTGCTTTCGCCCAGCGATGGGCGCAGACGCTGACGGGACATTTCCAGCAGGCCGAAGCGCGAGATGCGGCCGATCTGCACGCGAGCGCGGTCAGCTTCCAGGCATTCGCGGACTTTCTCTTCCACGGCGCGCTGGTTCTTGGCAGGTGTCATGTCGATGAAGTCGATGACGATCAGACCGCCGATGTCGCGCAGGCGCAACTGACGGGCGATTTCTTCAGCGGCTTCAAGGTTGGTCTGCAGGGCGGTTTCTTCGATGTCGCTGCCTTTGGTGGCGCGCGCCGAGTTGATGTCGATGGACACCAGGGCTTCGGTCGGATCGATGACGATGGAGCCGCCGGAAGGCAGTTCGACGACGCGCTGGAAAGCGGTCTCGATCTGGCTTTCGATCTGGAAACGGTTGAACAGCGGAACGCTGTCTTCGTACAGCTTGATCTTGCTGGCGTACTGCGGCATCACCTGACGGATGAACGTCAAGGCTTCGTCCTGGGCTTCAACGCTGTCGATCAGCACTTCGCCGATGTCCTGGCGCAGGTAATCGCGGATGGCGCGGATGATCACGTTGCTTTCCTGATAGATCAGGAATGGCGCGGAGCGATCCAGCGAGGCTTCTTTGATGGCGGTCCACAGTTGCAGCAGGTAATCGAGGTCCCACTGCATTTCTTCGCTGCTGCGGCCAAGGCCGGCCGTGCGCACGATCAGACCCATGTCGGCTGGAGCAACCAGGCCGTTCAGCGCTTCACGCAGTTCATTGCGCTCTTCGCCTTCGATGCGACGGGAGATACCGCCGGCACGCGGGTTGTTCGGCATCAGCACGAGGTAACGACCGGCCAGGCTGATGAAGGTGGTCAGGGCTGCGCCCTTGTTGCCACGTTCTTCTTTTTCGACCTGAACGATGACTTCCTGGCCTTCGCTCAGGACGTCCTTGATGTTGACGCGGCCTTCAGGGGCTTTCTTGAAGTATTCGCGGGAGATTTCTTTGAGGGGCAGGAAGCCGTGGCGCTCGGAGCCGAAATCGACAAAGGCAGCCTCAAGGCTTGGTTCGATGCGAGTGATGCGGCCTTTATAGATGTTGGCCTTCTTCTGCTCGCGTGCACCGGATTCGATGTCCAGGTCGTAGAGGCGTTGGCCATCTACCAGTGCAACACGCAACTCTTCGGGTTGAGTTGCGTTAATCAGCATTCTTTTCATGTAGTACCGTCGGTTTCCGGGCTGCCGGAAACGGCGTTCGGCACACACGACTTCTCACGGTCGGTGTCAGGTGCGTCGGGAGTGGTTGGCCATTCCCGTGTCCAGCGATGTGCGGCCAATTGGGCCGATACCGCGACGTACGCGTCCTGCTTGCTGTGGCTACTTAAGCACTCAGTCAGGAGGAGGAATCAACCAGCGGCTGTGGACGAGATGAAGCGTCTTGATAAAGCCTATTGCTACACAGTCCAGCGGTTGTGCATCTCCACCCTACACGTATCCCTGATAATTCGGGTGCTGCCGCGCGCAGAATCCGCAGCGGGTTGGCATTTACCGTGAGCTCCGAAAGGGGAGGTCACGCATCATGGCTAATTTAGGCGTTGTTTCCGAAGCGTTCGCTCGGGGTCATTCGCAGCTGACTGCACTTTGTGAACTGGCCTTGAATGTGTGCCTGTCAGGCGAGTAAAAACTCTGCTCGACGGTGTAATTCAGGCCTCATGTCACCTGCGCTTGTTACAACTGCAAACTCCACCGTTACGTAGCGAAAGCCCCGTAGGACGGCCTCGCGTCCTGGTGAATTGCGTTGGTCAGGGCCGGTTTTTGACCGTGGTGCCGCTGTCCAGGCCGCTTTTGGCGGCGTTCGCGACTATAGCAGCAATGATTAAGTGCTTCAATTCCATAAAAATTGTTATCATCCGCGGCATGACAACTACTGCCCCTTCGACTCCAGGCGTTCAACTGCTTGAAGTCTCGCCGGAGTATGCCGGCCAACGAATCGACAATTTTCTCCTCGCTCGGCTCAAAGGCGTGCCCAAGACCTTGATTTACCGCATTTTGCGCAAAGGCGAAGTACGGGTGAACAAAGGTCGGATCAAGCCCGAATACAAGCTGCAGGCCGGTGATATCGTGCGCGTGCCGCCGGTTCGCGTGCCTGAGCGTGACGAGCCGGTGCCTCTGGCCCAAGGCTTGTTGCAGCGCCTGGAGGCCTCGATTGTCTTCGAAGACAAAGCCCTGATTGTGATCAACAAGCCCGCCGGCATTGCGGTTCACGGCGGCAGCGGCTTGAATTTCGGCGTCATCGAAGCCTTTCGTCAGTTGCGTCCGGACGCCAAGGAGCTGGAGCTGGTTCATCGCCTCGACCGTGACACCTCCGGCCTGCTGATGATCGCCAAGAAACGCAGCATGCTGCGTCACTTGCACGAAAAACTGCGTGGCGATGGCGTCGACAAGCGCTACATGGCGCTGGTTCGTGGCAACTGGGCGACCTCGATCAAGCAGGTCAGTGCGCCGTTGCTCAAGAGCAATCTGCGTTCTGGCGAACGTATGGTTGAAGTCAACGATGAAGGCAAAGAAGCCCTGACCGTGTTCAAGGTGCTGCGTCGCTTCGGCGACTTCGCCACCATGGTCGAGGCCAAGCCTGTCACCGGGCGTACTCACCAGATTCGCGTCCACACCTTGCACGCCGGGCATTGCATCGCTGGCGACAGCAAGTACGGCGATGACGATTTCACCAGGGAAATCCGCGATCTGGGCGGCAAGCGCCTGTTCCTGCACGCTTACATGCTTACCGTGCCGCTGCCCGACGGTGGCAAGCTGACCTTGCAGGCGCCGGTTGACGAAATGTGGGCCAAGACCGTGGAGCGATTGAGTGCGCCCATCTGATTACAAACTGCTGATTTTCGATTGGGATGGCACGCTGGCTGACTCCATTCATCGGATCGTCGAGGCCATGCACTCGGCGTCCGGGCGCTCCGGTTTCGAGTTGCGTGATGATTTTGCCGTAAAGGGCATTATCGGTCTGGGCTTGCCCGAAGCGATTCGCACCTTGTATCCCGAAATCAGTGATGCCGAGATGACCGCGTTTCGCGAGTATTACGCCGATCACTACATCGCCGCAGAAGCCGTGCCTTCGCCGTTGTTCGAAGGTGTAGTCGAGTCGATGGCGTCCTTTCGCGAGCAGGGTTATCACCTCGCGGTGGCTACCGGCAAGAATCGTCGCGGGCTGGATCGGGTGCTCAAGGCCAATGGCTGGGAAGAGTATTTCGATATCACTCGCGCTGCCGATGAAACTGCGAGCAAGCCGCACCCTCTGATGCTGGAGCAGATCCTCGCTCATTGTTGTGTGCGCCCGGAGCAGGCGTTGATGGTCGGTGATTCGTCCTTTGATCTGCTGATGGCGCGTAACGCGGGAATGGATTCTGTGGCTGTCAGCTATGGTGCGCAATCGATCGAGTCGCTGCAGCAGTTCGAGCCGCGCCTGTCGATCGACCGTTTTTCCGAATTGCATGCCTGGCTGGGGAAGCAGGCTTAATACGTTTTTGCTGGGGTGGATGGCATGACCGACGAATGGAAAGCACCGGCCAAGGCAAGTGCCGACGGCGGTGACGAGAAAAGCTGGAAGCTGTTGGAAAAGACCCTGCTCGCCGGTGTGCAAGAGCAGCGTCGTTCGCGGCGTTGGGGGATTTTCTTCAAGCTGCTGACGTTTGTTTATCTGTTTGTTGCGTTGATTCTGTTCACGCCGCTGATGGACATGGAAAAGAGCGCCACGCGCGGGCCCAACTACACCGCATTGATCGATGTCACTGGCGTCATTGCCGACAAAGAGCCGGCCAGTGCCGACAATATCGTCGGTAGTCTGCGTGCGGCGTTTGAAGACAAGAAGGTCAAGGGCGTGATCCTGCGGATCAACAGCCCCGGTGGCAGTCCGGTGCAGTCGGGTTATGTCTATGACGAAATCAAGCGTTTGCGTGGCCTGCACCCGGATACCAAGCTGTACGCGGTGATTTCCGATCTGGGTGCGTCCGGTGCTTACTACATCGCCAGCGCGGCGGATCAGATCTACGCCGACAAGGCGAGTCTGGTCGGTTCCATTGGTGTGACGGCGGCCGGTTACGGTTTTGTCGGCACCATGGAAAAGCTTGGCGTCGAGCGTCGCACATACACGTCCGGCGAGCACAAGTCGTTCCTCGATCCGTTCCAGCCGCAGAAGCCTGAAGAAACAGCGTTCTGGCAAGGTGTGCTGGATACCACGCACAAGCAGTTCATCAATAGCGTCAAGCAGGGTCGTGGCGATCGCCTGAAAGACAAAGAGCATCCGGAGCTGTTCTCCGGGCTGGTCTGGTCGGGCGAGCAGGCGCTGCCGCTGGGCTTGATCGATGGCTTGGGCAATGCCAGTTCGGTGGCGCGTGATGTGATCGGCGAGAAAGAACTGGTGGACTTCACCGTCCAGGAATCGCCGTTTGATCGTTTCTCGAAGAAGCTGGGTGCCAGCGTGGCTGAGCAGTTGGCGATGTGGATGGGTTTCCACGGGCCTTCGTTGCGTTAAGTCGACGGTAGATCAAAAGATCGCAGCCTGCGGCAGCTCCTACAGGGTTACTCATTCCCCCGTAGGAGCTGCCGAAGGCTGCGATCTTTTGCTTTTAGGGGATTGGCACGCCTTCGACGGTCAGCATGTCGATCAGGCGGATCAGCGGCAGGCCAATCAAGCTGGTGGCATCCGGGCCTTCTGTGGACTGGAACAGGCTTACGCCCAAGCCTTCAGCCTTGAGGCTGCCGGCACAGTCATAAGGTTGTTCGATGCGCAAGTAGCGCTCAATGCGCGCCTGATCGAGTTGGCGCATATGCACGGTGAATGGCACGCAGTCGACCTGGCATTGGCCGGTCTGGCTGTTGAGCAGGGCCAGGCCGGTGAGGAAGGTCACGCTGGCGCCGCTGGCAGCCATCAGCTGTTCGCGGGCCTTCTCGAAGGTGTGCGGCTTGCCGATGATCTGTTCGCCGAGGACGGCCACCTGGTCGGAGCCGATGATCAGGTGAGCGGGGTGGCTGTCGGCCAGCGCCCTGGCTTTCTGTTCTGCGAGGCGTTTGACCAGCTCGATTGCCGATTCCCCCGGGCGGTGACTTTCGTCGATGTCCGGCGAGCTGCAGGCGAACGGCAAGTGCAGGCGGGCGAGTAATTCACGGCGATAAGTCGAGCTTGAAGCGAGTAATAAAGGCAGCATTCGCGTCTCCTGAGGCAGGCACGAATTCTAGCGGACACACGCAAGTGACGGACAGGGCACAATTTCCTTTGACATGGGTGGGTGCATCCCTATAATGCTGCGCCTATGTTGAATGACCCGATTCCACCTCACGTTGACCCGCGCAAATTGGCTGACCGTGGCACCACCCTTCAAGGTGAACTGCTGCTGGCCGATTTGAAGAGACTCTGCGACCCGCTTTCCGACAATGTCGGTACGGTGCAGGCGAAATTCGTTTTTGAACGAGATGAACGTAAATCTGTGGTGATCCACAGCTTTATCGACACCGAAGTCAAAATGGTTTGCCAGCGTTGTCTTGAGCTGGTCACCCTGCCGATCCACAGCGAATGCAGTTACGCTGTAGTGAAGGAGGGTGCGAATACCCAGTCGTTACCGAAAGGTTATGACGTGCTGGAACTGGGCGAAGATCCATTGGATCTGCAGTCACTGGTCGAGGAAGAGCTTTTGCTCGCTTTGCCCATTGTGCCTGCTCATCATCCGGAAGAATGCCAGCAGCCGGCGGGAGCAGATGAGCCCGAACCGAGCGAGGACGAGGTAACGCGGTCCAACCCGTTCAGTGTATTGGCGCAGTTAAAGCGTGACCCAAACGTTTAGGAGTTAATCAATTATGGCTGTTCAGCAGAACAAAAAATCCCGCTCTGCCCGTGACATGCGCCGTTCGCACGACGCTCTCGAGGCTAGCACCCTGTCTGTAGAAAAAACCACTGGTGAAGTTCACCTGCGTCACCACGTATCGCCAGAAGGCGTATACCGTGGCCGTAAAGTGATCGACAAGGGCGCTGACGAGTAATCACTTGTCTGCTCAAGTCATCGCGATTGACGCAATGGGCGGGGACTTCGGTCCCCGCAGCATTGTTGAGGCCAGCCTTGCTTGCCTTTCTGCTACGCCCTCGCTGCACCTGACCCTCGTCGGTCAACCCTCTCTTCTTGAAGAATTGATCAACGGCCAATCGGCTGCCGATCGCGCGCGCCTGACGATCGTTCCGGCGAGCGAAGTCATCACCATGGATGAAAAACCGACTCAGGCCCTGCGTGGCAAACCTGATTCGTCGATGCGTGTCGCCCTTGAGCTGGTGCGTGATGGCAAGGCTCAGGCTTGTGTCAGTGCGGGCAATACCGGTGCGCTGATGGCGCTGTCGCGATTTGTACTGAAGACATTGCCCGGCATCGACCGGCCTGCGATGGTTGCTGCAATCCCGACACAGAAAGGCTATTGCCAGTTACTTGATCTTGGCGCCAACGTCGATTGCAGCGCAGAACATCTGCTGCAATTTGCGGTAATGGGTTCGGTGGCGGCGCAGACGCTGGGTATCCCCCGTCCGCGCGTGGCGCTGTTGAACATCGGTACCGAGGACATCAAGGGCAATCAGCAGGTCAAGCTGGCGGCGACGCTGTTGCAGGCTGCGCGAGGCATCAACTACATCGGCTTCATCGAAGGTGATGGCTTGTATCGCGGCGAGGCGGATGTCGTGGTGTGTGACGGCTTTGTCGGCAATATCCTGCTCAAGTCCAGCGAAGGTCTGGCGACGATGATTGCTGCGCGCATCGAAGCGCTGTTCAAGAAAAATCTTGCCTCCCGTGCCATCGGTGCCCTGGCGTTGCCACTGATGAAGCGCTTGCAGGCTGATCTGGCGCCGGCGCGACATAATGGCGCAAGCTTCCTCGGTTTGCAGGGAATCGTAGTGAAGAGCCACGGTTCGGCTGGGGTGCAAGGCTTTCAGAGTGCGATTTCCCGTGCACTGATCGAGATTCAGGAAAATCTTCCTGAGCGCCTCCACGGTCGTCTTGAGGATTTGTTGTCTTAGGCGTTTTCGTCGGACAATGCTTAAATGTGACCGCCCGGTTCAAAGGGTCATCCAACTGTCAGTTTCTTGCGTCCCCCAGCGGGGCGTCATTTTCCGACGACAAGATCATTAGGGGCTTGTTACATGTCTGCTTCCCTCGCATTCGTCTTTCCAGGACAGGGTTCGCAGTCCCTCGGCATGCTGGCCGAGCTGGGCGCGCAACATCCGCTGATCCTCGACACTTTCAAAGAAGCATCCGATGCTCTGGGCTATGACCTTTGGGCACTGACCCAGCAGGGTCCGGAAGAGCTGCTTAACCAGACCGACAAAACCCAACCGGCCATTCTGACCGCTTCGATCGCCCTGTGGCGTCTGTGGCTGGCTGAAGGTGGCGCGCGTCCGGCTTTCGTCGCCGGTCACAGCCTGGGTGAATACAGCGCGCTGGTTGCTGCTGGTAGCCTGACACTGGCTGACGCGGTGAAGCTCGTCGAGCGCCGTGGCCAGTTGATGCAGGAAGCGGTTCCAGCCGGGCAGGGCGGCATGGCTGCCATTCTCGGTCTGGAAGATGCTGACGTTTTGGCTGCCTGTGCTGAAGCTGCGCAAGGCGAAGTGGTCAGCGCGGTGAACTTCAATTCGCCCGGCCAGGTCGTGATTGCCGGTGCCAAGGCTGCTGTTGAGCGCGCCATCGAAGGCTGCAAGGCCCGTGGTGCCAAACGTGCCATGCCACTGCCGGTGAGCGTGCCGTCGCACTGCGAACTGATGCGTCCGGCTGCCGAGCGCTTTGCCGAATCCATTGCCGCCATCGACTGGCAGGCGCCGCAGATCCCGGTGGTCCAGAACGTCAGCGCCCAAGTGCCGGCCGATCTGGAAACCCTCAAGCGTGATCTGCTCGAACAACTGTACAAGCCAGTTCGCTGGGTCGAGTCGGTACAGACTCTGGCCGCGAAGGGCGCGACCAATCTGGTCGAATGCGGGCCGGGCAAGGTGCTTGCCGGTCTGAACAAGCGCTGCGCCGAAGGCGTTGCGACTTCCAACCTCAATACCCCAGACGCTTTCGCTGCCGCTCGCGCAGCGCAAGCCTGAATCAGGAGAAGCTTGCATGAGTCTGCAAGGTAAAGTTGCACTGGTCACCGGTGCAAGCCGCGGTATCGGCCAGGCTATCGCACTGGAACTGGGTCGTCAGGGCGCCATCGTTATTGGCACCGCGACCTCTGCCAAGGGCGCTGAGGCGATTGCCGCTACGCTGAAAGAGCACGGTATTCAGGGTACTGGTCTGGAACTGAATGTCACCAGCGACGAATCGGTCAGCAAGGTCATCGCGAGCATTCAAGAGCAGTTCGGTGCGCCGGCGATTCTGGTGAATAATGCCGGTATCACCCGCGATAATCTGATGATGCGCATGAAAGACGATGAATGGTACGACGTGATCGATACCAACCTGAACAGTCTGTATCGCCTGTCCAAGGGCGTTCTGCGTGGCATGACCAAGGCGCGCTGGGGTCGAATTATCAGTATTGGCTCGGTGGTGGGTGCCATGGGCAACGCAGGCCAAGTAAACTATGCAGCCGCCAAGGCCGGTCTGGAAGGTTTCAGCCGTGCAATGGCGCGTGAAGTCGGTTCGCGTTCGATTACGGTGAACTCGGTAACCCCAGGGTTTATCGACACCGATATGACTCGCGAGCTGCCGGAAGCACAGCGTGAAGCCTTGCAGACGCAGATTCCGCTGGGTCGTCTGGGGCAAGCTCAAGAGATCGCGTCTGTGGTCGCTTTTCTTGCATCCGACGGTGCGGCATACGTCACTGGGGCTACAATCCCGGTGAACGGTGGGATGTACATGTAAGTAAAATGTGACGGATTGCTTCAAAAAAATGTCATACGAGCTGTCTAAAATCCGTTATAAAGCTGCAATCTATTTATAGGCAGAGGGCCGCAGGGTTTGAGGAGTGAAGCTTTCAGTTGAAAAGCTGAAAAGTCTTTCTATACACTTACCCACTGGCCAGCTGCCTGAATTTGTCCATTAGGAGTGAAAACAAGGTATGAGCACCATCGAAGAGCGCGTCAAGAAAATCGTTGCCGAGCAACTGGGTGTTAAAGAAGAAGAAGTGGTTAACACCGCTTCCTTCGTAGAAGACCTGGGTGCCGACTCCCTTGACACCGTTGAGCTGGTGATGGCTCTGGAAGAGGAATTCGAGACCGAAATCCCTGACGAAGAAGCTGAGAAGATCACTACTGTACAAGCTGCAATCGACTACGTTACTAGCCACCAGGCGTAATAGTTTGTAATCGTTGTTTGCTGTCATGGAAAAACCGCACTGCCATCATGGCGTGCGGTTTTTTCTTTAGGCCTGATGCAAAATCGTCATTTGAAAAAGGAGAGTGCTGTGTCGCGTAGACGCGTCGTAGTCACCGGTATGGGTATGTTGTCGCCACTGGGCACGGATGTGCCGAGCAGTTGGCAGGGCATTCTGGCTGGCCGCAGTGGCATTGGTCTGATCGAACACACCGACCTTTCTGCCTATTCCACCCGCTTTGGCGGCTCGGTCAAAGGCTTCAATGTCGAGGAATACCTGTCGGTCAAGGAAGCGCGCAAGCTCGACCTGTTCATTCAGTACGGTCTCGCGGCGGGTTTCCAAGCCGTGCGCAATGCCGGTCTGGAAGTCACTGACGCCAACCGTGAACGCATTGGCGTGGCCATGGGTTCGGGCATCGGCGGTCTGACCAACATCGAAGAAACCAGCCGTACTCTGCATGAGGCGGGCCCGCGTCGAATTTCGCCCTTCTTCGTGCCAGGCTCGATCATCAATATGATTTCCGGTTTCCTGTCCATCCACTTGGGTGCCCAGGGGCCTAACTACGCTATCGCCACAGCGTGTACCACCGGTACGCACTGCATCGGCATGGCGGCGCGCAACATCATGTACGACGAAGCCGACGTGATGATTGCCGGCGGCGCCGAAATGGCTGCGTGCGGTCTGGGCATGGGCGGCTTCGGCGCGTCCCGTGCGCTGTCGACCCGCAACGACGAACCGACTCGCGCCAGCCGTCCGTGGGACAAGGGCCGTGACGGTTTCGTTCTGTCCGATGGTGCTGGTGCGCTGGTGCTGGAAGAGCTCGAGCACGCCAAGGCGCGTGGTGCGACCATCTACGCCGAGCTGATCGGTTTCGGTACCAGCGGTGATGCTTTCCACATGACATCGCCACCTGCTGATGGCGCCGGTGCAGCGCGCTGCATCACCAATGCGCTGCGCGATGCAAAAATCAACGCTGATCAAGTGCAATACATCAACGCCCACGGCACTTCGACTCCGGCCGGTGACCTTGCCGAAGCCAACGCGATCAAGTCGGTGTTCGGCGATCACGCCTACAAACTGGCGGTCAGCTCCACCAAGTCCATGACCGGTCACCTGTTGGGTGCTGCGGGGGCGGTCGAGGCGATTTTCAGTGTGCTGGCGATCAACAGCCAGGTCGCACCGCCTACCATCAACCTCGAAGAGCCTGATGAGGGCTGCGATCTCGATTTTGTGCCGCACACCGCGCGCACTATGGATATCGATGTCGTGCTGTCCAACTCCTTCGGTTTTGGCGGCACCAACGGCACCCTGGCGTTCCGTCGGTTCGCAGGCTGATGGACAGCTGGGTCGACGGTCAACCGGCTGACGCTTTGTCGCTGAAAGATCGCGGCCTGGCTTACGGCGATGGTCTGTTCGAGACCATCGCCGTGCGTGGCGGCCAACCGTTATTGCTGGATCGACACCTGACGCGACTGGCTGAGGGCTGCACGCGTCTGGCCATCGCGGCCGATATCGAACTGATTCGCCAGGAACTGCTGAGCTACGCGGCAGCGATGGGCGAGGGCGTGCTCAAGCTCATCCTCACCCGTGGCGACGGTTTGCGTGGTTATGCGCCCGATCCCGCGGCGCCGGGCCGACGTATTCTGCAAGGCAATCCTCCCGCCGCTTATCCCGCTGTGCATGCTGAACAAGGCATTCGCCTGTTCCCGTGCAGCACCCGCTTGTCCAGACAGCCTTTGCTGGCAGGACTCAAACACCTCAATCGACTGGAACAAGTGCTCGCTCGCGCCGAATGGCAAGACAGCGAACACGCCGAAGGCTTGATGCTCGATCAGGCCGGCCGGGTCATTGAAGGCGTGCTCAGCAATCTGTTTCTGGTGCGTGACGGTGTATTGGTCACCCCCGATCTGAAGCGCTGTGGTGTGGCCGGTGTGATGCGCGCGGAAATATTGTTTCAGGCCGCGTCATTGGCCATCCCCAGCCAAATCGCCGACATCAGCCTCGAACAGCTGCAATGGGCCGATGAAGTGTTTGTCTGCAACAGCGTGTATGGCGTCTGGCCGGTACGCGCCTACGCTGCACTGAGCTGGCCGGTTGGCCCGCTCACCCGTAAACTGCAAACCATTGCCCGCGCCCTACTGGATGCCTGATTTGTGAGACGTAAATTTTTGCTGCTGCTGGAAACCGGACTGGTTCTGGCAGGGCTGCTGTTGGGCGCCAGCGCCTGGAAGATTCACTGCGCACTGGAACAGCCCCTGAACATCACGCAGGAAGAACTGCTGGATGTGCCCAAAGGCTCCACGCCGACCCGTACCTTCCTTGGACTCGAAAGCGATGGCGTCATCAAGGACGCTTTCTGGCTGCGGATCTATTGGCGTTTCAATCTCGCCGGTACGCCCATTCACACCGGTGAATACCGCATGCAGCCAGGCATGACCGTCAATGGTCTGATTGACTCGTGGAAGCGTGGCGACGTGGTTCAGTACAGCCTGACCCTGGTCGAAGGCTGGAATTTCCATCAGGTACGCGCTGCTTTGGCGAAAGACGAAAAAATCGAACAGACCCTCAACGGTTTGAGCGACAGCGACGTCATGGCGAAGCTTGGCCATAAGGGCCTGTTCCCGGAAGGCCGCTTCTTCCCGGATACCTATCGCTTCGTGCGCGGTGTGTCCGATACCGAACTGCTGAAAAAGGCTTTTGACCGTCTCGACGAAGTGCTCGCCAAGGAATGGGAAAAGCGCTCCGTCGATGCGCCTTACAAGGAACCTTATCAAGCGCTGATCATGGCTTCGCTGGTTGAAAAGGAAACCGGCGTGCCACAGGAACGTGGTGAGATTGCCGGCGTCTTTGTGCGTCGGATGGCGCTGGGCATGCAGCTGCAGACCGACCCGACGGTGATCTATGGTTTGGGTGATCGCTACACCGGCAAGCTGACCCGCGCTCATCTCAAGGAGCCGACGCCGTATAACACCTACGTGATTCCTGGTTTGCCGCCAACGCCGATTGCGATGGTCGGGCGTGAAGCCATTCATGCGGCGCTGAATCCGGTGGAAGGTACCAGCCTCTACTTTGTGGCCCGTGGCGATGGCAGCCATGTGTTCTCCGACGACCTCGATGCACACAACAGTGCAGTGCGTGAATTCCAGCTCAAGCGCCGCGCGGATTACCGCTCGAGCCCCGCGCCAGTGGCCACGCCCGAAGCCGCTCCGGCAGGCGAAGACTCGATCCCGGCGGCATCACCGGATACCACGCCGGGGTCGTTACCGCCGGTTGCGCCTCAGGAATCCGCGCCGACCCCGGATGCCACCGCACCACAAAACACGCAATGACTTTGATTAAGGACTGCCTGTGACTGGCTTGTTTATTACCCTGGAAGGCCCGGAAGGCGCCGGCAAAAGCACCAACCGCGAATACCTCGCCGAGCGCCTGCGCGCTGCGGGGGTCGAGGTGCTGCTGACCCGCGAGCCCGGTGGTACGCCGCTGGCCGAGCGGATTCGCGACGTGCTGCTGGCCCCGGCCGACGAAGTCATGAACCCTGACACCGAGCTGCTGCTGGTGTTTGCCGCGCGTGCCCAGCACCTGGCCGAGGTGATCCGCCCGGCGTTGGCCCGTGGCGCGGTGGTGCTGTGTGATCGTTTCACTGACTCGACTTACGCCTATCAGGGCGGCGGCCGTGGTCTGTCGCTGGAGCGTATCGCCACGCTGGAAGCTTTTGTACAGGGTGATCTGCGCCCGGACCTGACGCTGATTTTCGATCTGCCGGTGGAAATCGGTCTGGCCCGTGCCAGTGCGCGTGGTCGCCTTGATCGTTTCGAGCTGGAAGGTCGGGCGTTTTTTGAAGCGGTGCGCAGTGCGTTCCTCAAGCGTGCTGAAGCCGATCCTGCGCGCTATGTGCGCATTGATGCCGGTCAGCCATTGGCCAAGGTTCAGCAATCGCTGGATACTTTGCTGCCGAACTTGTTGGAGCTGGCCCGTGGCTGAGGCCTACCCATGGCAAGACAGCCTCTGGCAGCAACTGGCCGGGCGTAAACAGCACGCCCACGCCTATCTGCTGCATGGCCCGGCCGGGATCGGCAAACGGGCACTGGCGCAGCGGCTGATGGCCAGTCTGCTGTGCCAGCGGCCGACGCCCGAAGCGTGCGGCGAGTGCAAATCCTGTCTGTTGCTCAGGGCCGGGAGCCACCCGGACAACTACATTCTCGAGCCGGAAGAAGCCGACAAGGCAATCAAGGTCGATCAGGTGCGCGATCTGGTCAGTTTCGTGGTGCAGACCGCGCAACTGGGCGGGCGCAAAGTTGTGCTGATCGAGCCAGTGGAGTCGATGAACATCAACGCCGCCAACGCCTTGCTCAAGAGTCTTGAAGAGCCGTCTGGCGATACCGTCCTGTTGTTGGTCAGTCACCAGCCAAGCCGATTGCTGCCGACGATCAAGAGCCGCTGCGTGCAGCAGGCGTGTCCCTTGCCGGGCGAGGCCATGAGCCTGCAATGGCTGGCCCAGGCGCTGCCGGAGTGTTCCGCAGAGGAGCGTGTCGAACTGTTGACGCTGGCGGCTGGTTCGCCGCTGGCAGCGGTCAGCCTGCAATCCCAAGGTGTTCGCGACCAGCGTGCGCAGGTAGTCGAAGGGGTGAAGAAACTGCTCAAGCAGCAGCAATCGCCGACGCAACTGGCCGAGGAATGGAAAAGTATTCCGATGCTGCGGCTGTTCGACTGGTTCTGCGATTGGTCGAGCCTGATCTTGCGCTATCAACTGACCCAGGATGAAGCTGGCCTGGGTCTGACCGATATGCGCAAGGTTGTGCAGTACCTCGCGCAGAAAAGTGCGCAGGGCAAAGTCCTCGATATTCAGGACTGGATTCTTGCCCAGCGGCAGAAAGTCATGAGCAAGGCCAACCTGAATCCAGCGTTGCTGCTGGAGGCGCTGTTGGTGCAATGGGCGGGATTGCCTGGCCAAAGATAAGAATGTGTACCTAGACTCTGAACATCAGCAGTGGAGGTCAACATGAATGAACCGATAAGCCCGGGGCCGCGCAACGGCATCCTGTCCCTGACCATCAAGGACAAGTCGGTGCTTTACGCCGCCTACATGCCGTTTATCAAAAACGGTGGCCTGTTCATCCCGACCAACAAGAGCTACAAGTTGGGCGACGAGGTGTTCATGCTGCTCAACCTGATGGATGAAGCAGAGAAGATTCCGGTGGCCGGCAAAGTTACCTGGATCACCCCCAAAGGTGCGCAAGGCAACCGCGCGGCGGGTGTCGGCGTGCAGTTCAACGATGGCGACAACACCGCCCGCAGTCGCATCGAAACCCATCTGGCCGGAGCCCTCAAGTCCGACCGTCCCACTCATACGATGTAAGTTGCAGTCTTTTTTATGCTCGTAGATTCCCATTGTCACCTTGATCGCCTCGACCTTGCCGCCCACGACGGCTCGCTGGATGCCGCACTCGATGCTGCCCGGCAGCGCGGAGTAGGGCACTTTCTGTGCATCGGCGTCAGCGCCGACAACGCCGCCGACGTCAAAGCCCTGGCTGAGCGTTATGACGACGTTGATTGCTCAGTTGGCGTGCATCCGCTGGACGTGCAACCGGGCGCAGCCCCGGCACTGGACTGGCTGTTGCATGAACTCAATCATCCAAAAGTGGTGGCGATCGGTGAAACCGGTCTGGACTATCACTACGAGCCGGAAGCCGCCGAGCTGCAACAGGAGTCGTTCCGCCTGCACCTGCAAGCCGCGCAGCAGACAGGCAAACCCGTAATCATCCATACCCGCGGCGCCCGCGCCGATACCCTTGAGCTGCTGCGTGCAGCAGCATTGCCCCAGGCCGGAGTGCTGCATTGCTTTACCGAAGACTGGGAGATGGCCAAAGCGGCGCTGGACATGGGTTATTACATCTCCCTGTCGGGGATTGTCACCTTTCGCAATGCCGATGCGCTGCGCGATGTCGCGAGCAAGGTCCCGGCCGATCGACTGCTGGTGGAAACCGATTCGCCGTATCTGGCGCCGATCCCTTATCGCGGCAAACCGAACCTGCCGCAGTATGTGCGCGAAGTGGCGGAGTTTTTGGCGATGCTGCGTGGCGAAAACTATGAGCGATTTGCCGAGCAGACCACCGAGAACTTCAAGCGCCTGTTCCCGCTGGCCTCCGTCAAATCTGCCCTGTAGGAGGGGCCGCCCCGTCTTCGACGCCGCGCTGTCGCGCAGCAAACTGGGGCTAGAGTAGAAGAGCGCGCGCGGGGCAGAGACCGTCATTAGCACTGGTGTGACAGCACCCGAGTAGGAGAGTGGTCCGCACGGTATCGGCGTGGAGTCGCTGAAGGCACGGCATGCCGTGACCTCGTATAAGAGAGTGAACCCCTTCGCCACCGTGTACCCCGCGCGCGCTTTTCAATCCTGCGAGGAATTGTCATGGCGCGCAAGAACCAAAAACGCTTTGAGATTGTTCATCACGACTGCGCCGGCATCGATGTGGGTAGTCGTGAGCATTGGGTCGCGGTCAATCCTGATCGATCCGATCCGCCTGTTCGTAAATTTTTGACCTTCACCGATGACCTGATCGCGCTGGCCGACTGGCTTGAGTCGTTGAAGATCAAAGTGGTGGCCATGGAGGCGACCGGCGTTTATTGGATTCCTCTTTTCGAAGTGCTCGATGCCCGGGGATTCGAGGTTTATCTGGTCAACTCGCGGGCGACGCGACAGACCTCCGGCCGCAAATCCGATGTTCTGGATTGCCAGTGGATCTGGCAACTGATGACGCACGGCCTGTTGAGCGGGGCTTTTCGTCCAGCCGATGAAATTTGCTCGATGCGCTCGCTGGTACGGCAACGTGCCAATAAAGTCGCCGATCAAGCCAAAACCATCAACCGCATGCAGAAAGCCCTGAGCCAGATGAACATCCAGCTGGCCAATGTTATCAGCGACATTAGCGGCGTGACCGGGATGAAAATCCTCCAGGCAATAAATCAGGGTGAGCGCGATCCTCACGCTCTAGCCGCCTTGCGAGATCGGCGTATCAAGGCAGACCACGCCACCATCGCCCGCAGCCTGCACGGCAATTGGCGCATGGAGCACCTGCATGCACTACGTCAGGAACTGGCGTGCTACGACTTTCTGGAAACACAAATCGCCGAGTGCGACAGGGCCATCGCACAAGCGCTTGAACGACTGCCCGTGCGTCAGGAAGAAGTCCCAGCGGCGTGTAAAGCGCTTCGCAACACTCATCGCTCGGCTGCGCAACAGACGGCCCTGCATCAGGCATTGGGCCAGGTGATGGGCGTGGATTTAACCGCCATCCCCACGATCGGGGTGGATACCGCGCTGGTGCTGGCCAGCGAGTTGGGCCCGGACTTGTCACGCTTCCCGACCTCACAACACTTTTGCTCATGGTTGGGTGTCGCGCCGCCAACCCGAATATCGGGCGGCAAACCTCTTCCGGGCAGAGCACCGAAGGTCATCAATCGAGCGGCTCAAGCGCTCAAGCAATCGGCTTCTAACGCCCGAAACGACAAAAGTTTTATCGGTGCCAGCCACCGGGCACGCTTAAGCAGAATGGATACGGGCTGCGCCATCAAAGCAACCGCCCATCAACTGGCTCGGCTGATTTACGCCATGCTGACCAAGGGACAGCCGTATGTTGAGCAAGGTTTGGAAGCTTACGAAGAAAAAAGCCGCAGCCGGCAACTGCGCGCCTTGGAACGCAAGGCACGCAAGCTGGGGATGCAGTTGGTGATGGCTGGATAGAATTTAGAGCAAAAACAATGCGTTATTTTTTGTTTGATAAGAGCTGCCGCAGGCTGCGATCTTTTGATCTTGTTTTTGACAGGCAAGATCAAAGGATCGCAGCCTGCGGCAGCTCCTACAGGTTTGATATCCAGGTGGCTCGGATAAAGGTCAAAACGCAGGCAAAAAAAACCCGGGTTCTGGGGGGGGAATCCGGGTTAAGACCATTAGGAGTAAAACAAAGGCACGCGGTCCCTTGGTACCTTTATCGGCGCGGCACTTGGGGGAGATGCCGCCCGACAGTTCAAGTATTGATCAGTCTGGCGTGCAGTCCAGTGAGCCGGTCGGGGTTTTTAAACAAATTTGGAATACGTTCGCTTCAGTTGAGTTCTCATTGCGCCCAAAACGTTCTCAAAACGAACAAGAAACACAGATATGGTCGGATGATCCGTGCATTTTTGCGCAAGTTAGGCATAATACGCGGCTTCGAATTTTGACCCTTCAGACCTTTTCTTATGCACAAAGAACCTCGTAAGGTCCGTGAGTTTCGTCGCCGCGAGCAAGAAATTCTCGATACCGCGCTCAAGCTGTTCCTCGACCAAGGTGAAGACAGTGTCACCGTCGAGATGATTGCTGATGCCGTGGGTATCGGCAAAGGCACGATCTACAAACACTTCAAGTCCAAGGCCGAGATCTATCTGCGCCTGATGCTCGACTACGAGCGCGATTTGAACGAGCTGCTGCATTCGGCCGATGTCGACAAGGACAAGGAAGCACTGTCCCGCGCCTACTTCGAATTCCGCATGCGCGACCCGCAGCGCTATCGCCTGTTCGATCGCCTCGAAGAGAAGGTGGTCAAGGGCAATCAGGTGCCGGAAATGGTCGAGGAGCTGCACAAGATCCGTGCCTCGAACTTCGAACGCCTGACCCTGCTGATCAAGGGCCGCATCAGCGAAGGCAAGCTCGAAGATGTGCCGCCGTACTTCCACTACTGCGCATCCTGGGCGCTGGTGCATGGCGCGGTAGCGCTGTATCACTCGCCGTTCTGGAGCAATGTGCTGGAAGATCAGGAAGGTTTCTTCCAGTTCCTGATGGATATCGGCGTGCGCATGGGCAACAAGCGCAAGCGCGACCCGGAAACGCCGAGCAGCTGAGCCATTCACCTCCCTTATTGCGCCATGATTTCGCTACATGGCGCAGTACCGCAGGAATATACTCAGGCATAGGGCTTGCTAAAACTTGATTTGTGAGTCAAGTTTTAGCGGCTCGATTTTCTATCGCCGGAGTGATCATGATCGTTGACCGTCAAGGCAGGCGCTTTCGCAATTTGCGGATCAGCCTGACCTCAGCCTGCAATTACGCTTGTACCTACTGCGTGCCCAATGGCAAGCGGCTGGTGGCTGCGCAGGATGAACTGTCGGCCGAAGCCATGGCGCGGGGCGTTGAATACCTGATCGAAGCCGCCGGCATCGAGCGTCTGCGGATTACCGGTGGCGAGCCACTGGTCAGCCCCAAACTCGAATCGTTCATGACCGCCGTCGGCAAGATGGGCCTGGACGACATCAGCCTGACCACCAATGGTCAACTGCTCGCGAAAAAACTTCCGCTGCTGGTGGACGCCGGTTTGCGCCGGATCAACGTATCCCTCGATACCCTCGATGCCGCCGCGTTCCGCAGCATCGCCCGTGGCGGCGATCTGGCCACCGTGCTTGATGGCATGGATCAGGCAGCCGCCGCCGGGATGAAAATCAAGGTCAACATGGTGCCGTTGCGTGGGCAGAACCTCGATCAGGTGATGCCGCTGCTTGATTACTGCCTGGACCGTGGTTTCGAACTGCGCTTCATCGAATTGATGCGCATGGGCCATCTGGCCAAAGACTCCAATGCCTTTTTGCAACAGTTCGTCAGCCTGCAACAATTGCTGGAGCTGATCGGTGAGCGCCACGAATACGCTCAAACTGACGCACCGGTCGATGCCACGGCCGTGCGGTACGCGATTGCGGGGCGGGGCAACTTTGGCGTGATTGCCAACGAAAGCGTGCCGTTCTGCCGAACCTGCTCGCGCTTGCGCCTGTCGTCCACCGGTTGGTTGCATGGCTGCCTGTCGTCGAGCAACCGTCATTACGTCGGTGATCTGCTCGACAAACCACGTCATCAGGCGTTGCCGGCCTTGCAACGGCTCTTGGTCAAAGCCTTGGGTGACAAGCAGGAAGTGGCATTCTCCGGTGGCGCGACCATCATGAAAATCATCGGCGGTTGATATTCCCATTCGCGAGCAGGCTCGCTCCCACATCTGGAATGCTTTCCACTTGTGGGAGCGAGCCTGCTCGCGAAAGCGTCCTGTAGATCGACGAAGTTCCCGAGCTGGCGCAAAAGCTGCATCCAACGGCCATTCGCCGGTTTTCCGTCACCGGCCTCTGGAGGAATAGGATGCGTAGCCTGGTTTTGCTGCTGGCCGTTTTGGCGCTTGGCGGCTGTATGACTGTCAGCGATATGGCCGAAGGCACTCGCTATCAGATGAGCGACGCGGGGCTGTTGGATCACAGCGACAGCCGCCGCGTGAACAACCTCCGCATTCAGCCGGACTCGTTCATCTACATCGCCCAAGGTGCGTTTGCGCCGCCGGGTGGCTCATCTCCGCGGCCCAACGTGGTGGCTGAAGAAGCCTTCAAGGGCTTCGTCGAATACTTCCCGATGGTGCGCCGTGCCCGTGCGCCGGAAGGCCTCGATCAGGCGATGGGTGAAGCCCGCGATGCCGGTGCCCATTACCTGCTCTATACGCGTTTCGCCAAGGCTGACGACCGCATCGGCAATTCCGATGAGTGGCTCGATCAGGAATACGTGGATCGCCTGGGCATTGATGGCGGCGTGATTCAGATCATGTTGATCGAGACCAACACCCAGTATTTGATTGATACTGCACGGATCAAGAGTCGTGGCGGTTTACTGACGTTCCACGACAACAAACCCGAAGACCTGATCGGCCCACCGCTTGCTCAATATGCACGCAGCCTGCTGGGGATCGGCGACCAATAAGCCAAGGAGTACGCCATGAGTGGCCCGCAAAAAGCCAATGACCTGCTGGGGCAAATCCCCAAAACCAAAGGCCTGCCGCCGGTGCACTTGTGGAACCCGGACTTCTGCGGCGACATCGATATGCGCATCGCCCGCGACGGCACCTGGTATTACCTGGGCACGCCGATCGGGCGCAAGCCGATGGTCAAGCTGTTCTCCACGATCATTCGCCGCGATGGCGATGATTACTTCCTGATTACTCCGGTGGAGAAGGTCGGGATCAAGGTCGACGATGCGCCGTTCGTGGCGATTGCCGTCGAGGTCGAAGGTGAGGGCGAGGCACAAGTGCTGCGCTTTACCACCAATGTCGACGAGACCGCAGAGGCCGGACCGGAGCATCCGATTCGTGTCGAGATCGATCCGGCGACTCAAGAGCCCGCCCCGTATGTGCATGTACGCACCAACCTTGAAGCGCTGATCCACCGCAATGTGTTCTATCAACTTGTGGAGCTGGCGGTCAGTCGCGAAATCGATGGGCAGCGCTGGCTCGGCGTGTGGAGTGGCGGCGAGTTCTTCCGCATCGGCCTCGAACCGTAATATCAAACCAAATGTGGGAGGGGGCTTGCTCCCGAATGCGGTGCATCAGTCGATACATAAGGCGACTGTCACACCGACTTCGGGAGCAAGCCCCCTCCCACATTTTGATTTTTGGAATGCCTGGAAAATCCCGATTGACTCTTAATCGTATGATGATTAGCGTGATCACCCATCGCGATCCGCTTTGAGGTGTTCATGTCCAGCAGCTTTCACGCATCAACGGTCGACTGGCTCGGCAGCTGGATCGCCGCCGGCCAGGTGAAACCGGGGCAGACCATCAAGGTCGAGGCTGATCTGGGCGAACAGCTCGGGGTCAGCCGTACGGTCATCCGCGAAGCCATCAAGACCCTCGTCGCCAAAGGCATGCTAGAAGTCGGGCCGAAAGTCGGTACCCGCGTGCTGCCGGTGCGGCGCTGGAACCTGTTCGATCCGCAAGTCGTCGGTTGGCTGTCACGCAACGGCTTGCCGGAAAATTTCGTCGATGACTTGCTCGACCTGCGCCGCACCATCGAACCGATGGCTGTGCGCTGGGCCTGCGAGCGAGCGACCCTGGAACAGATTGAAGCCGTGCAACTGGCCTATAACGCGCTGGAGCGGGCGGTCGACAGCAGCACCGATTACAACCGCGCCGACCAGACGTTCCACGAATGCATTCTCGCTGCCAGCCACAATCAGTTCATCGAACAAATGGTCCCGGCCCTCGGCGCATTGCTCGCGGTGTCGTTCGAAGTCTCTGCCGCCGACCCTGATGAACTGCGCCGCACCTTGCCGATTCACAAAGACATGGCCGACGCCATCGCCGCCCGGGATTCGGCGCGAGGGGTGTGGGCCTGCATGACGCTGATCGACAATGCGGACCTGGCGATCAAACGGTTTTATCCGAAAGTCATGACCGACAAAAAAGCCAGTTAATCCAATTTTCCTGTGGGAGCGAGCCTGCTCGCGAAAGCTGTGTATCAGGCAACTCATGCAATGACTGACACGACGCTTTCGCGAGCAGGCTCGTTCCCACATTAATTAACAACAAGATCCGAGGAGTTGATATGCCGTGGACCGCCCTGACCCAACACCGCGCTCAACTCGGCGAAGGGCCATTCTGGGATGCACCGAATCAGGCACTGTACTGGGTGGATATCGCCGGCAAACAGGCTTTGCGCCTGATCGGTCAGAACGTGCAGATCTGGCAGATGCCCGAGCACATCTCGGCATTCATCCCCTGCGCCAGCGGCGATGCGCTGGTAACGCTGAGCACTGGCGTCTATCGACTGGATCTTGATTCTCCCGGCCTCGAACCACGCCTGACCCTGTTCTGCGTCGCCGATCCGCAACCTGGTAACCGTCCAAACGAAGCGCGCTGCGACGCTCAGGGCCGACTGTGGCTCGGCACCATGCAAAACAACATCGGCGAGCAGGGTGAAGACTTGCCGATCATCCGCCGTTCCGGTGGCCTGTTCCGTATCGATCCGGATAAACGCGTGACGCCATTGCTGCGCGGATTGGGCATTCCCAACACTTTGCTGTGGAGCGACGACGGCACCACGCTGCTGTTCGGTGACAGCTTTGATAGCACGCTGTATCGCTATTTCATTCACGCCGACGGCAACCTGGACGCCGCTCAAACCTGGTATGGCCCCGATCAACAGGGTGGCCCGGACGGGTCGGCGATGGATGCCGAAGGCTATGTGTGGAACGCCCGTTGGGACGGCAGCTGTCTGTTACGACTGACGCCGGATGGCGAGGTTGATCGCAAGATCGATCTGCCGGTCAGCCGCCCGACCAGTTGCGTGTTCGGTGGTGAAGACCTGAAAACCCTGTACATCACCAGTGCCCATAGTCCGCATAACCATCCTTTGGATGGTGCTGTGCTGTCGTTGCGGGTGGATGTCGCAGGAAAGCTCTGTACACGGTTCGCGGGCTAAATCCCAAAATATGGGATGCAAAATTATATATTGAGATTATTTGGCGGTCGGGTTTATAGTCGGCTCCAGCAGTAACACGCACTCACACTTAAAAAGAACAAAACAGGTGAAGTGATGCAGCGAATGTCTATCGCACTCCCCAATGGAGTCCGCGTCTTGCAACAGCTCAATGCTGTCATCGGCGCCTGCCTGTTTTGTATCAAACGCCTTTCGGACCGGACATCGTCAGATGCCCGGTTTTTTTGCGCTTGCGAACAGGAGTCCTGAGCCATGGCTGAACCTCTTTCCCTGCCGCCGGTGCCCGCACCGCCGAAGGGTGAGCGCCTGAAAAACAAAGTCGTGCTGTTGACTGGCGCCGCCCAGGGCATCGGTGAAGCCATCGTCGCCGCATTCGCCTCCCAGCAAGCCAGACTGCTGATCAGCGATATTCAGGCCGAGAAGGTCGAGCAGGTCGCCGCCCATTGGCGCGAGCAGGGTTTTGACGTGCAGGCGCTCAAGGCAGATGTGTCGCGTCAGCAGGATCTTCACGCCATGGCCAGACGCGCTGTGGAGTTGCACGGCCGCATCGACGTGCTGGTCAACTGCGCCGGAGTCAACGTGTTCCGTGATCCACTGGAAATGAACGAGCAGGACTGGCATCGCTGCTTCGCCATTGATCTGGACGGCGCCTGGTATGGCTGCAAAGCGGTGCTGCCGCAGATGATCGAGCAGGGCGTCGGCAGCATCATCAACATTGCCTCGACCCATTCCTCACACATCATTCCCGGCTGCTTTCCGTACCCGGTGGCCAAGCACGGCTTGCTTGGCCTGACCCGTGCGCTGGGTATCGAATATGCGCCGAAGGGCATTCGCGTCAACGCCATCGCCCCGGGCTATATCGAAACGCAGCTCAACGTTGATTACTGGAACGGTTTCGCCGACCCGCACGCCGAGCGTCAGCGCGCCTTCGATCTGCATCCGCCAAAACGCATCGGGCAGCCGCTGGAAGTGGCGATGACGGCCGTGTTTCTGGCCAGCGACGAGGCGCCGTTCATCAATGCTTCATGTATCACCATCGATGGTGGCCGCTCGGTGATGTACCACGACTGAGCGAACGGGTTTCATGCGGATAAGTCCGCTTGAAACCCAATCATCATACGATATGACTATTTTCGACAGGCTTTGCAGTAACACGCTTCGAACGCTTTAACGCTTTTCAAATATTGCTCAAAAAAAATAACAAGGAGTCAGCTTATGAAACGTCGTTTCGGGATTCGTACCCTGTGCACTACCGCGCTGGCGGTCAGCGCCTTCAGCCTGAGCAGTGCGCTGCTCGCTGCCGATGCCGTGAAAATCGGTTTTCTGGTCAAGCAGGCCGAAGAGCCGTGGTTCCAGACCGAATGGGCATTCGCCGAGAAAGCCGCCAAGGACAAGGGTTTTGAACTGATCAAAATCGCCGTGCCGGATGGCGAGAAGACCCTGTCGGCCATCGACAGCCTGGCGGCCAACGGCGCCAAGGGCTTTGTGATCTGCCCGCCGGACGTGTCCCTCGGCCCGGCGATCATGGCCAAAGCCAAACTCAATGACCTCAAAGTGATTGCCGTCGACGATCGTTTCGTCGACGCCAACGGCAAGTTCATGGAGGACGTGCCGTACCTCGGCATGGCCGCGTTCGAAGTCGGCCAGAAGCAGGGCGCCGCCATGGCCGCTGAGGCGAAAAAGCGCAACTGGGACTGGAAAGACACCTTTGCTGTGGTCAACACCTACAACGAACTCGACACCGGCAAGAAACGCACCGACGGCTCGGTCAAAGCCCTGGAAGAGGCCGGCATGCCGAAAGACCACATTCTGTTCGCCGCGCTGAAAACCCTCGACGTGCCGGGCAGCATGGACGCCACCAACTCGGCGTTGGTGAAACTGCCGAGTGCGGCGAAGAACCTGATCATCGGCGGCATGAACGACAACACCGTACTTGGCGGCGTGCGCGCCACCGAAGCTGCCGGGTTTGCTGCCGCCAACGTGATTGGTATCGGCATCAACGGCACCGATGCGATCGGCGAGCTGAAAAAGCCCAACAGCGGCTTCTTCGGGTCGATGCTGCCAAGTCCGCACATCGAAGGCTACAAAACCGCCGAGATGATGTACGAGTGGGTCACCACCGGCAAAGAACCACCGAAATACACGGCGATGGACGACGTCACCCTGATCACCCGCGAGAACTTCAAGCAAGAGCTGGAAAAAATCGGCTTGTGGAACTGACGGCAACGCCGGCCCGGGCAACCGGGCCGTTTGATTGAGGTGGCTTAAATGCACGCGCAAGTACAGACAACACAACACAACGCTGGCGGCAGCCTGCGCTTCAACGGGATCGGCAAAACCTTTCCTGGCGTGAAAGCGCTGGACGGCATCAGCTTCGTCGCCCATCCCGGCCAGGTTCATGCCTTGATGGGCGAGAACGGCGCCGGTAAGTCGACCCTGCTAAAAATCCTCGGCGGCGCTTACATCCCGAGCAGCGGCGAGTTGCAGATCGGCGAGCAGACGATGGCGTTCAAATCCACTGCCGACAGCATTGGCTGCGGCGTGGCGGTGATTCACCAGGAACTGCATCTGGTGCCGGAAATGACCGTGGCCGAGAACCTGTTTCTTGGTCACCTGCCCGCCAGTTTTGGCCTGATCAATCGAGGTGCGCTGCGTCAGCAAGCGTTGAGCTGCCTCAAAGGTCTGGCCGATGAAATCGATCCGCAGACCAAGGTCGGACGCTTGTCGCTGGGCCAACGGCAATTGGTGGAAATCGCCAAGGCGCTGTCGCGTGGCGCCCATGTGATCGCCTTCGACGAGCCGACCAGCAGCCTCTCGGCCCGCGAGATCGATCGTTTGATGGCGATCATCGGTCGCCTGCGTGACGAGGGCAAAGTCGTGCTCTACGTCTCGCATCGCATGGAAGAAGTGTTCCGCATCTGCGACGCGGTGACCGTGTTCAAGGACGGTCGCTACGTGCGCACGTTCGAGGACATGAGCCAGTTGACCCACGATCAACTGGTGACCTGCATGGTCGGACGCGACATTCAGGACATCTACGATTACCGCAACCGTCCGCGCGGCGCAGTGGCGCTGAAAGTCGACGGCTTGCTTGGCCCGGGGCTGCGCGAGCCGATCAGTTTCGAGGCGCACAAAGGCGAGATTCTCGGGCTGTTCGGCCTGGTCGGGGCAGGGCGTACTGAATTGTTCCGCTTGCTCAGTGGTCTTGAGCGCAACACGGCCGGCCGTCTCGAACTGCGTGGCCATGAACTGAAATTGCGTTCACCCCGTGATGCGATTGCTGCCGGGATTCTGCTGTGCCCGGAGGATCGTAAAAAGGAAGGGATCATTCCGCTGGCCAGTGTCGCCGAGAACATCAATATCAGCGCCCGTGGCGCGCATTCCGGTCTCGGTTGCCTGTTGCGCGGCCTCTGGGAAAAGACCAACGCCGACAAGCAGATCAAGGCGTTGAAAGTGAAAACGCCGCACGCCGGTCAGCAGATCAAATTTCTCTCGGGCGGCAATCAGCAGAAAGCCATTCTCGGCCGCTGGTTGTCGATGCCGATGAAAGTCCTGCTGCTGGACGAACCGACCCGTGGCATCGACATCGGTGCCAAAGCCGAGATCTACCAGATCATCCATAACCTCGCCGCCGACGGCATTTCGGTAATCGTGGTGTCCAGCGACCTGATGGAAGTGATGGGCATCTCCGACCGCATCCTGGTGCTGTGCGAGGGCGCCCTGCGCGGCGAAGTCAGCCGTGACCAGGCCAATGAATCCAACTTGCTGCAACTGGCTTTGCCGCGCCACCGCGCTGACGGCGTGGCGAACTGAGAGGTGACTATGATGACAACCCAGAAAGAAACCCTGCCGACCCAGCGCAAACCTTTGGATATGCGGCGCTTCCTCGATGATTGGGTCATGCTGTTGGCGGCCGTCGGTATCTTCGTGGCCTGCACGCTGCTGATCGACAACTTCCTCTCGCCGCTGAACATGCGGGGTCTGGGCCTGGCGATTTCCACCACCGGGATTGCGGCGTGCACCATGTTGTATTGCTTGGCGTCGGGGCACTTTGACTTGTCGGTGGGTTCGGTGATTGCTTGCGCCGGCGTGGTCGCGGCGGTGGTGATGCGTGACACCAACAGCGTCTTCCTCGGCGTCAGTGCGGCGCTGGTGATGGGCCTGATCGTGGGTTTGATCAACGGCATCGTGATTGCCAAGCTTCGGGTCAACGCGTTGATTACCACGTTGGCCACCATGCAGATCGTCCGAGGCCTGGCCTACATTTTTGCCAATGGCAAAGCGGTGGGCGTCTCGCAGGAATCGTTCTTTGTCTTCGGCAATGGCCAGTTGTTCGGCGTACCGGTGCCGATTCTGATCACCATCGTCTGCTTCCTGTTTTTCGGCTGGCTGCTGAACTACACCACCTACGGGCGCAACACCATGGCCATCGGTGGCAACCAGGAAGCGGCGTTGCTCGCCGGGGTTAACGTTGATCGGACCAAGATCATCATCTTCGCCGTGCATGGCGTGATTGGTGCGCTGGCCGGGGTGATTCTGGCATCGCGCATGACTTCCGGGCAGCCGATGATCGGCCAGGGTTTTGAGCTCACGGTGATTTCCGCTTGCGTGTTGGGCGGGGTTTCGCTGAGTGGCGGGATCGGCATGATTCGGCATGTGATTGCCGGGGTGTTGATTCTGGCGATCATCGAGAATGCGATGAACCTGAAGAACATCGATACGTTTTATCAGTATGTGATTCGCGGTTCGATTTTGCTGTTGGCTGTGGTGATCGATCGCCTCAAACAACGCTGATCCGATTCTCCTCAGGACTGGATTTCAACACGCGAATCTATGGGAGCTGGCCAGCGATTGCGTCAGATCATTCAACAGCAACTTTGAATGTTCCGCCGCCATCGCTGGCAAGCCAGCTCCCACAGGGATTCGCGGTCAGCACTAAACGTCGGTTCACCGCAAAAATTGTGGGAGCGGGCTTGCTCGCGAAGGCGGTGTATCAGTCGACGAAAATGTTCACTGACACTCCGCCACCGCTGGCAGCCGGCTCCCACAGGGATTCGCGGTCAGCACTGAACGTCGGTTCACCGCAAAAACTGTGGGAGCGGGCTTGCCAGCGAAGGCGGTGTATCAGTCGACGAAAATGTTCACTGACACTCCGCCTTCGCTGGCAAGCCAGCTCCCACAGGGATTCGCGGTCAGCACTGAACGCCGGTTCACCGCAAAAACTGTGGGAGCGGGCTTGCTCGCGAAGGCGGTGTATCAGTCGACGAAAATGTTCACTGACACCCCGCCTTCGCGAGCGAGCCCGCTCCCACAATGGACTGCGTCATTCCCCCGCCTTCTGTCTGACCCCTGAAATTTCCCTTGCCCGCCCGCACCCGTTTCGGTTATCACTTTGTACATGATTAGACAGGTACGATTTGACAAGAAACAACGGGTGGTCGACGAACTCGTCCGACGCATCGAGAGCGGCCTCATGGAGGACGGCTTTCTGTTGCCCGGCGAGCATCAGTTGGCTCAAGAATTCAAGGTCAGCCGTGGCACGTTGCGCGAAGCGCTGGCCGAATTGAAGCGGCGTAAATACATCGCCACGCAAAGCGGAGTCGGCTCGATCGTCACGTTTGACGGTGTCGCGCTCGACCAGCGCAGCGGCTGGGCGCAGACGCTCGCCGACAGCGGGGCGTTGGTCAACACCGAAGTGTTGCGCCTGGAGGCCGTGACCCGACCCGATCTGCTTTCGCGGTTCGGCACTGACCAATTCATCACCCTCGACCGTCGTCGCCGCTCCAACGACGGCACGCTGGTGTCCCTCGAACGCTCTTTGATGCCAGCGACTGGCGGCCTGGAAAGCTTGCCGCGCGTGGGGCTGATCGACAATTCCCTGACCATTACCTTGGCCGCCTACGGCTACATCGGCGAACGCGGCGATCAGTGGATCGGCGCCGAACCGCTGAATGCCGAAGATGCCGAACTGCTTGGCCGCCCGGTCGGCACCGTATTCCTCAAAGCCTTGCGCACCACCTACGACCGGCAAAACCGCTTCATGGAACAGGTCGAAAGCCTGCTCGACCCGGTGCATTTCCGTATGCACCTGCAATTTGGAGAATCGAAATGACCACGCTCAACCGTGCCCTGGGCGCTTTCTATGGCTTGGCCCTCGGTGATGCGCTGGGCATGCCGACGCAATCGCTGAACCGCGAAACGATCAAGACCCGCTTCGGCCAGATCATCGATCTGCAAGACGCAGGTCCCTTGCAACCGATTGCCGCGAACATGCCCAAAGGCTCGATCACCGATGACACCGAACAGGCGATTCTGGTCGGCGAGTTGTTGATCGAAGGCAAGGGCCGGATCGAACCGGCAGTGCTGGCGCAACGGCTGATCGAATGGGAAGCCGAAATGCAGGCCAAGGGCTCGCAGGACTTGCTCGGCCCGTCGACCAAACGCGCTATCGAAATGATCCTCGCCGGCCATTCGCCGGAAGAGGCCGGGCGCTATGGCACCACCAATGGCGCGGCGATGCGGATTACCCCGGTGGGGATCGCCGCGGATGTCGCCGACCCCGAGCGCTTTATCGCGGCGGTGGTGCAGGCCTGTCAGGTGACGCATAACACCACGCTGGGAATTTCCAGCGCGGCGGCGGTGGCGGCAGTGGTCTCGGCCGGGATCAATGGCATGGATCTGGGCGAGGCGTTGAACCTCGGTCAGCAGATTGCTCAGCAAGCAGAATCCCACGGCCATTGGGTTGCCGGTGGCCGCATCGCTTCGCGTATCAGTTGGGCACGCACCATCAGTGTCGATAGCGACAAGGCGTTGCTGGCGGATCTGCTGTACGACGTGATTGGTACTTCGGTGGCGTCGCAGGAGTCGGTGGTGGTGTCGTTCGCGCTGGCGCAGCAAGTGGCGGTCGGTGAGATGAGCGCATTTGATGGGTTATGCATGGCGGCGAGCCTCGGTGGCGACACCGACACCATCGCCGCGATACTCGGGGCAATGCTTGGGGCCTGCCTGGGCCTTGAGAGTTGGCCTGCTGAGATGGTTGCAACGGTGAAAGCCGTCAATGATCTTGAGCTGGAACCGTTGGTGCAAGGACTGTTGGCCTTGCGCTGACTAGTCTGGCGCCTTCGCGAGCAGGCTCGCTCCCACAAGGATCACGCTGTATCTGTGGGAGCGAGCCTGCTCGCGAAGGGCGCGCTGCAATTGTTGAATCATTCACCCGCAATGGATCGCACAGACAGGCCCAGGATGGCCGGGATGTCTTGTCGTTTTGCGTCATTGCCACAACCACAAAAAAGGCAACAGGAGCACTTTCATGAGTTCATCAAACGCCGGGCCAAGCGCCGGGCAACTGGAAACCCGCGGCATCGAACCGGTGCCGGAAGCCGAGTGCAACGGTCATCCGCTGCAACTGTTCTGGGTCTGGTTCGCCGCAAACATTTCCATTCTCGGCCTGCCGCTGGGCGCCACGCTGGTCGCGTTTCGCGGCCTGGCGATCTGGCAGGCCATCATCGTTGCGATCATCGGCGCTGCCGGTTCGTTTGCAGTCGTCGGGATCATCTCGATTGCCGGCCGTCGTGGCCGCGCGCCGAGCCTGACCCTGTCGCGAGCGATCTTTGGTGTGCGCGGCAATATCGGCCCGACGCTGGTCTCGCTGATGTCGCGCCTGGGCTGGGAAACCGTCAACACCACCACCGCCGCGTTCGTCTTGCTGTCGCTGTGCTCGATCCTGTTCGGCTCGCCAGTGGAAGCGAAGAGCGCACCGGTGCTGACGCTGATCTTCATCGCGATTTTCGTGCTGCTGACCCTGTCCGTCTCCGGCCTCGGCCACGCCACGTTGCTGGTGATTCAGAAGTGGGCGACTTATGTGTTCGGTGCGCTGAACATTTTGGTCGGCGGCTTCCTTTGCGCGACCATCGACTGGACAGCGGTGTTCAACGCCACGCCGGCGCCGATGAGTGCAATGATCATCGGCATCGGCACCATGGCCGCCGGCACCGGGATTGGCTGGGCCAACGCTGGCGCCGACATGTCGCGCTATCAACATCGCAGCGTGAAGGCTGTGCGCCTGGTCGCTTCGGCGGCGTTCGGCGCCGGCATTCCGCTGGTGCTGCTGATCACCCTCGGTGGTTTGCTCTCGGTGGGCAACAATGACCTTGCCTCGGCGACTGACCCGATCGTGGCGATCCGCGACATGCTGCCGACCTGGATGGCCGTGCCGTACCTGATCACCGCGTTTGGTGGCCTGCTGCTGTCGAATAACCTGTCGGTGTACTCCGCCGGTTTGACCACGCTGACCCTGGGCCTGAAGGTCAAACGCGTCTACGCCGTGGTGGTCGACATCGTTGCGATCTTCGCCGGTTCGATCTACTTCATGTTGATCGCCGACAGTTTCTACGGCCCGTTCATCACTTTCATTTCCCTGCTCGCGGTACCGATCACCGCGTGGGTCGGGATCTTCGTCGTCGACCTGATTCACCGTCATTACTACAGCCCGAAAGACTTGCTGGATGTCAGCCCGAGCAGCGCTTATTGGTATCACGGCGGTATCGAGTGGCGTGCGTTCGGCGCATGGGCGATTGCCATCGTTCTTGGCTTCAGCTTCACCACCATCGGCACCACCGCGGAAAATGTCTGGTTCAAAGGCTTCCTGTCCGACTCGTGGCTGGGCCACAACGGTCTCGGCTGGATCGTGACGTTCGTGGTCGCCGGTGGCATTTACTGGGTACTCGGTGGGGCGAAAGATCGCCGCGCCGCGCAAGTCGAGAATGCTCATGCCTAAGATGTTGCACACCGGCCAGGTGATCATCGACCTGGTCATGGCCGTGGAAAAACTGCCGCAAATCGGCGGTGATGTGCTGGCGCAGTCTGCCGGTTTCGAAGCAGGTGGCGGCTTCAACGTGATGGCGGCGGCAGTGCGTAACGGTCTGCCGGTGGTCTATCTCGGTCGCCATGGCACCGGTCGCTTCGGTGATCTGGCGCGCGAGGCGATGAACGCGGAAGGCATTCACATCGGCATCAACACACCCGCGCAAAGCGACACCGGTTTGTGTGTGGCGCTGACCGATGCTTCGGCCGAGCGCAGTTTCATTTCCTACATCGGCGCCGAAGGTGAAGTGACGATCGAGGATTTGAACAGCGTCGCCGCCGAGGCCGGGGATTATGTCTACGTCAGCGGTTACAGCCTGTTGCATGAAGGCAAGGCGCAGGCGTTGCTCGACTGGACACTGGCCTTGCCCGCCAGCATCTACGTGGTGTTCGATCCGGGGCCGTTGGTGGAATCGCCGGATTCGCCGTTGATGCAGGCATTGCTGCCGCGCATTGATGTGTGGACCAGCAACAGTGTCGAAGCGCTGTGCTTTACCGCAGCTGAGAATATTGGCGATGCGCTGGATCGTCTTGCCGAACATCTGCCAGCGGATGTGCTGATGGTGGTGCGCGACGGGCCGCAAGGTTGCTGGATTCATCAGCGTGGCGAGCGTCGGCATGTGCCTGGGTTTGCCGTCAAAGCGGTGGACAGCAATGGTGCCGGTGATGCCCATGCCGGGGTGTTTGTCGCCGGGTTGGCGCAAGGGTTGAACGCGCATGAAGCAGCGCGGCGGGCGAATGCGGCGGCGGCACTGGCAGTGACACGCTGGGGGCCGGCCACTTCGCCGGGGAGTGCTGAGGTTGATGCGTTGATCAGCCAGACTCTCGGCGACTGAACTGCCGCTATCGCTGGCAAGCCAGCTCCCACATTGGAGCTGTGCCAAGCACAAACCCCTTTAGGAGCTAACGCAGGCTGCGATCTGATCGTTCCCACGCTCTGCGTGGGAATGCAGCCGGGGACGCTCTGCGCCCCACAGCTAAAAGATCGCAGCCTGCGGCAGCTCTTACAGGGGCAGACGTTGTCAGCTATCGAGCTTGCGCGCCGCTTCAACCCCAGCCGCACTGAGCTTGATCGGCAGGTTCAGCGAATGTTCGCCGGCCTCGTTGCAGGTCACATGACCATGGTGGATCAGTCCGCGATCCTGTAAGGCGGCGAGGGCGCTGGCGACGACTTTCTCGCCCCGATAATTGTCCAGCACCTCCTTGCCCAAGCCGCTCGGGTGGGCGTGCAGCAGGCGGGTGAGGACTTCTTTTTCCAGGTTTTTATCGACGTTCATGGTTACCTCTTCATTGGATTGAATAGGACGCTCGCGTCGGCGAACTGCTACTGACCGGACCCTTCGGAACCCGAGCCACCGGTGGTGGTTTTCGAGCCGACGCCGGGGCCGGCATTATCTGGCGATGCCGGGGAGTCGGGGGTGTTCATGCCGCCCTGGCGACCGGGGTCACTGCCTTGCGTGCGCGGGTCGGTGCCGGTGGCCGGTGGCTGATTGATCAATGGCACACCGGAACCATCGGTGTTCATGCCCGGAGCGCTATTGATGGCCGGCGCACGCGGTGGGGTCGGGTCGGTAGGGCCGGTGCCTGCAGCGGTTGCAGCGAAGGCTGCGGGGCAGAGCAGGGCGGTGAAGACAAGAGCGGTCAACCTTGACGGAATCATAGGGCTTCTCCAGTGATTGGAATCCTTACCCTTTGTTGGTCTGCCCGCAAACCGGATTGGTGCCTGAGGAACGACGAACGGTCTAAATCACCTGCGCGGTTTTGATGTTGATCCGGCGCCAGAGCAGTCGGCCGAGGGTGATCAACCAGTTCACCAGCGCGACCGCCAACACCGTGAGCAGCAGCGTTGCCATATCGTGTTCAACGATGATTTTCCCGGCCAGTAACGGAAAGCCGAAAACGCCGATGAAGTAGGCAAGACTGAACAGCAGCAGTGCCTGCGACGTCGTGCCATTCGGTGCTTCGTTGGCGGCCAGGCCGTTGATCACCGAATAAGTCAGGCCGTAACCGACACCGAGCATCACCGCCGCCAGCAGATAAGTGAAACCGCTGTGGACGCCGAACGTGAACAGCACAATCGAGCCGAGCATCAACCCCGACAGCAGACAAGACGCACGCAGCGGATCACGCTTGACCACGAAGCCTGCGATCAGCATCCGGCTACTGATCGCCGCACCCATGAAACCGAGAAAGAACAGCGAGTAATCCAGCGAGCGGGCCGCGGCATAACTGGTCTGGAAACTCGACAGGCCACCGAACACACAACCGCCAAGGCCGACCATGATGATCGGAAACAGAGCGCGGGAGCCGAGCACTTGGGTGGTCGCTTGCCAGGTGATTTTCGCCGCTGAGGTGGCTTGGGTACTTTGCAGGCGAGCACCGAGACGCCAGAACAGCAGCACGCCGATCAGGCTCGCCAGTGCCGCCAGATAGAACGCCGACGTCACCGGCAAGCCCAGCGCACTGGCCGCGCGCCCGAGCAGCGGGCCGCTGCCGATCCCGGTCATCATGCTCCCAGACAGCAAGGCAAAATATTTCGCCCGCTGCGCCGGGGTCACCAGAGTGGCGACGATAATCGGCCCCAAGGTGTAAAACATCCCCCAGCCCAACCCCAGCAACAGACCGAAACACAGCAACAGGTGACCGACCCCCGGCGTCATCGCAAAACCGAGGCTGGCCACCACCAACATCAGGCCAAACAACGCGATCGAACGCGCCGCGCCGAGCAGATCGGACAGGTGCCCGGACACCAGCACCGCCGCAAACGTGCTGAGCATCGCCGCCGAAATCACGCTGCCGGCATCGTGTTCGTTGCCGCCGCGCGAGCCAATCAACAACGCCAGCAGAAACGTCGAGCCGTAGGACAGCGACAGCAGATAACTGGCGAGGCAGAACAGGCCGAACAGCTTGCCCGACACCTTGGGTGTGGCTTGAGACATGACGCGGTTCCTTGACCGGATACATTGGCTGCCCTCTATCTAACACGCCCGACGCCAGGCTTAGATCTGAGCTTGGTGAAGTCAGGATCGTTGCGGGCCGGAGTAATGCGTTCAGACGATGCCAATCTCTTCCTTGAATTGCTCCATGAAACCTTTCAGACGTTGATGACGGATCTGCGCCAGACGCTGGCCGGCGGCGGTCTGGAAACCGTCGGCAAGGTGCAGCAGTTTGGTCTGGAAGTGATCCAGACAGAAGCGTGTGTCGTTGTAATCGCGATGTTTTGCCTCCGGATCCTGCGGGTCGTACAACGCCGAGCCCATGCGTCCGGCGACGTAGAAAGTGCGGGCGACACCGAGCATGCCCAGCGAGTCGAGACGGTCGGCGTCCTGGACGATTTTAGCTTCCAGGGCGACGGGCGTGATGTTGGCGGAAAAGCTGTGGGCTTCGATGGCGTGGGCGACAGTCTTGATTTTGGCTTCGGGCCACCTCAGGTCGGTCAACACGGCCGACGCTTTTTCCGCTGCCAGACGCGAGGCTTGCGCGCGCAGCGGCGAGTTTTTCTCGACAGCCACGCAATCGTGCAGCAGCACCGCCGCGAGCAATACTTCAAGATTTCCGCCTTCCTCGGCCTGCAAGGTGCGCGCGTTGTGCCACACCCGTTGCAGGTGCGCGAGGTCGTGGGCACCGTCGTCTGAGGGTTCGAGGGCGTGAGGAAGCAGTTCTTCAGCAAGGGGCATCAGAGGAATAAAAGCGCTGGCAGACATAAACATTCTTTCAGTTGAGGTGGGTGTCGGTGGCGAGGGAGCAAGCTCTCTCGCCACAAAAGCATTGGCGCCTTAGTATGGCGCTTTCCATTTTCCAACAAGGCCCGTCCATGTCGATCGAGATCCGCCCGGCGACCCCTAGCGATGCACCGCAAATCCTCGCGTTCATCACCGAACTGGCAGATTTCGAAAAGGCCCGCCACGAAGTGATTGCCAGTGTCGCCGACATCGAGCGCAGCCTGTTCGGCGAAGGCGCCACCGCTCACGGCCTGATCTGCCTGCGCGATGGTCTGCCCATCGGTTTCGCGGTGTTCTTCTTCAGCTATTCGACCTGGCTCGGCAGCAACTGCCTGTACCTCGAAGACCTCTACATCACCCCCGAACAACGCGGTGGTGGCGCCGGCAAAACCCTGCTGCGGCATCTGGCAAAAATCGCCTGCGACAACGACTGTGGCCGTTTCGAGTGGAGTGTCCTGGAGTGGAATACCCCGGCCATCGACTTCTACAAATCCCTCGGTGCCCAACCGCAGGAAGAGTGGGTGAGGTATCGCATGGATGGCAAGGTGTTGCGCGAGTTCGCCGAAGGTTGATCAGCAATGGTGGCAATCCAATGCTAATTCGATTGTCGCCAGCCCTCTAGTCCGGCATTCTACGCGCCATTTTTGCGCGCTCACGGACGACACCTGCAATGCCTCTGGCACTCTTTCTCCACGCTCGTGGAGCTTTAGTTGCGTCACCGAGTGATCGGCGATGAGCGGACTACGGGCGTCAATGTGTCTGTATGGCCTGGTGAAAAACTCGGGCTCGACCGACAACCCCCAGCGTCAACCAGTCGATATTCTCTGCATGACAAATCGTGCGGGCGGCAGCGCCATTCGTGCGTTCGTGTCACGCCTCGATGCCGAGTTGATGACGCGCAGTGCCGGGCTCGCCGACTACCGCGTGATACCGCTACGCACCTTCGATCCGACGGCGTTTATCGACGCTCATCAAGGTTGGCTGACGCTGCACGTCTGTTGCGGTTTCGTCGCCCCTGCCGGGCATTCGCTGCTCAAGGACGGCGGGTTGATGCCGATGGGCTGGTACGTCTATTCCGAGATCGGCCAGTGGACGGCCCAGCATCATCTCGACCTCGGCGCACAAATGGCCGAACTGCTGCAATCGACTTACGAGCGTAATCACCTGCGCAACTACAACGTCTGGCTCAACGAACTCGACAATGCGACGCCGGCCGAACTGGCCTGGCAAACCGACGAAGCCTGGCGGCACCTGCAAACCACCGCATCACCCGACAGCCGAGAGCATTGCCACGCCCTGTTCGACCCCGTCGACAACCGCTGGCGCTTCGCCGCGACCGACATCGATATTCATCCGCCGCACCCGGAACCCCTGAAGCAAGGAGCTTTGAATTGAGTGGTAAACCCGCTGCACGCGTCACCGACCCGACCGCCTGCCCATTGCCAGGCCATGGCACCAACCCGATTGCCTCCGGCTCGCCGAACGTCTTCTTCGACGGCCTCGCCGCCGCGCGCATGACCGATAAATCGGCGTGCGGCAGTCCGATCACCGGGGCAGTTTCCGGCACGGTATTCATCAATGGCCTGAATGCCGCAACGCTGGACAGCACCGGAGGCCACGGCAATGTCGTGGTTGGTGGTTCGGGCACTGTGATTATCGGCCAGAGCGGCGGTGGGGCGGCGTTTAGCGGGTTGTTGCCGATGCCGGTGCATTTCAATGATCGGATGCAGGTAGTCAACGAGATAACGGGAGAACCCATGCCCAATCATCCTTACGCAATTCAACGCGGCGACGGACGTGTCGAGCACGGCATTACAAATGATGCGGGTTTCACCCATACGGTGAGCTCGCACATACCCGAATCCATCAAGTTGTTCGTGGAGTAGGTTCGATGACTGCTGAAAACCCTGATTTGAAAGGATGCCAAAGGCTGGTCGTGACCCATGACTTGACCTGTAAAACCGATGGAACGGTTAAGCAGGCTACGGTTACTCCGAAAAAGATTGTGCTGTTTTTTGTGGGTGGAGCGGGCGATAAAGAAAGTTATTACGGAACCGGGCCTAACAATAACGTTGCCGAAGCACTGAAAATCTTTGTGAAGAATATGGATGCGGAGGGACTCTGCGCGGATACGTACGACGCACACCATATTGGCTATAACGCGTTCATCAGTGAAGACGGGCTCAAGGCAAGCGTATTGGATAAAATTTCAGACCTTACGACACCGGTCTACATTATCGGACACAGTCTGGGAGGGTGGAACGGGGCTCACTTGTCAAAAGTCCTGGCCGACAAGGGGTACCGAATTCCGGTACTGGTAACTCTTGATCCGGTCGGAGAAGGACAGATTGTATGGGGTATTTCCAATATCTATCAGAAAGAACCTACGCCTAAAACTGAATATTGGGTGAATGCAAGAGCCGACGCCAAGGACTGGAATTTTTCTGACCTTGTGGCAGATTTCGGAGAGCAGTGGGATATGAAAAGCGGTCCGAACATGAATGGCAGAGTTGACGTGAACCATGCGGATGCCTGGGCAATTTATATTGCCGATCTTGGGACGGGGATGTCAGCCAGAGATGTTTTGATGGAGTCGGTGGTGTTGCATTTTAAAGGGAGGAAATGTGCGTAATTTAATTTTGTTTTTGATGTTTTCGCTGTGTGCTTCATGTGCGATCAGCCACGGAAAACCTACTGCCAAAATCGAATATCTGGGCGTCGAGCGATACCTGGACCGAAATATCTATCAAGTCAGATTTTCATCCGATGTCGATGTCGACAAACTATTCAAGTCAAAAATAAGCCAGTCTTTGCTCTGCTCTTTGGGTGAGGGGATGGATTTCTCGCAACCGCGCAATCTGAATCAGTATGGTGAGGGCTGGATTGAAACCGTTGCGCCTGCTGACGGAACAGCCTTCAAAGCGGATCTGATGTTTCGCAGAGTGAAAGACTCATCGAGTGACACGCTGATGAGCAGCGAGGATTTACGCACTGTGTTAGCGGGCCGACAGTCAATCGCATGCAAAGTCAGAATCAACTCCTACTCTTACAAAATTTACTATTCAGACGTGATGAACATTCCTGTTGCTGATCTGTTAAAGGAAATCAACAAGTACTGAGAAGGGGCTTCCTGCCTGATCGCAGGAAGCCTTGATCCGGTTTAACACGCCTCTGTCGTTCCCAGTTGCCACTGAGCAACCCATCAAGCGCCTTTCGCACGGAAACCTTGAAAGCTCCGGCCTTCTTTTTATCGAAGGCCGCTTTCCAGTAGGCGTAACCCTGACTGAAATCCGCAGCCTGCTCGCTCTTGTTTATCTCATAATGTGGGATTGATATTTATATATTGAGATATGACAGCTCGTGGGTTTATAGTCCGTCGCACTCACTGCCAAAAACAAAACAGGTGAAGCGATGCTGGCGCAATTGATCGCGCTCGATTGGGGGACGACCTCATTACGTGCTTACAAACTCGCGGCGGGCGGTGTGGTGCTGGAGCAGCGCGCGCTGTCGTCCGGGATCATGCAGTTGCCCAAGACCCCGCGAATCATCAACGGTCGCGAATGCGCCGACGGTTTTGAACTGGCCTTTGATGAGGTGTGTGGCGACTGGCTCGATGCGCAACCGGATCTGCCGGTGATCGCTTGCGGCATGGTCGGCAGCGCGCAGGGCTGGCGTGAAGCGGCCTACTGCGAGACGCCGGCAAACGTCGCCAATCTCGGGAACTCCTTACAAACATTGATCAGCCTTCGCGGCACACCAGTGCATATCGTGCCGGGCGTGATTCAACGTTCGCGTCTGCCGAATGTGATGCGTGGCGAAGAGACTCAAGTCCTCGGTGTGCTGCAGAATCTTCCGGCCGAAGCGGGCAGCGACTTGTTGATCGGCCTGCCGGGCAGCCATTCGAAATGGGTGGAAGTGGTCGATGGCCGCATCACCCATTTCGATACCTTCATGACTGGCGAAGTATTCGCCGTGCTCAGCGAACACAGCATCCTCGGCCGTACCCAACTGCAGGGCGCGACGTTCGACGGTCAGGCGTTTGACCGGGGCGTGCAGGTGGCGCTGTCGGCGGACGGTGAACTCGGCGTGCTCTCGAATTTATTCAGTGCGCGAACGCTGGGCCTGACCGGTGAACTCAGCCCGACGGCGCAAGCGGATTACCTGTCCGGCCTGATGATGGGTCATGAACTGGCGGCACTCGCCACGGTTCAGCGGCATCGACGCAACAGCGTGCATCTTCCTTCGATCATCCTCATCGGTAACGCGCAACTCTGCGCGCGCTATAGCCGTGCCCTCGATGCTTGCGGTTTCGCCAAGGTCACGCTTGCCGAACAGGCCACCGAGCGTGGCTTGTGGCAACTGGCGCTGGCCGCCGGACTGATCGATTCCTCATCCCGTTAACCCTGACTGGAGGCCTGACATGCTCAAGCAAGCATTGGCACAAAACGGTCTGATCGCGATCCTGCGCGGCCTGCATCCGCAGGAAGCCGCCGCTGTCGGAGAAGTCCTGTATGCGGCCGGATTTCGCGTCATCGAAGTACCGCTCAATTCCCCTTTGCCGTACGAAAGTATCCGCATCCTGCGCAAGACCTTGCCCGCCGATTGCCTGATCGGTGCCGGTACGGTGTTGACGCCGGAACAGGTCGAGCAAGTGAAAGAAGCAGGCGGCCAAGTGATTGTCATGCCGCACAGCGATGCCAAGGTCTTGCGCGCAGCCAAAGCGGCGGGGCTGTTGCTGTCGCCGGGTGTCGCCACGCCGACCGAAGCGTTCGCGGCGCTGGCGGAGGGCGCGGACATTCTCAAGCTGTTCCCGGCTGAGCAGATGGGCCCGGCGGTCGTCAAAGCCTGGCTGGCGGTATTGCCGGCCGGGACGATTCTGGCGCCGGTCGGTGGCATCACCCCGGACAATATGCAGGCGTTCATTGATGCTGGGGTGAAAGGCTTCGGCCTTGGTTCCGGCCTGTTCAAACCGGGCATGACGCCGGAGCAAGTGGCGGTCAATGCCAAGGCCTACGTGGCAGCGTGGAAGGCACTTCGTTAAGACTTTTTAGCGCTGCGTGCGCTGCATCTAATAAGAGAGACAAAAAGATGAAAATCACCAAACTCACCACCTTCATCGTCCCGCCGCGCTGGTGTTTCCTCAAGATCGAAACCGATGAGGGCGTCACCGGTTGGGGCGAGCCCGTAGTCGAGGGTCGTGCCCACACCGTTGCCGCTGCCGTTGAAGAATTGTCCGACTACCTGATCGGCAAAGACCCACGCAACATCGAGGATATCTGGACGGTGTTGTACCGCGGCGGCTTCTATCGTGGCGGCGCAATTCACATGAGTGCACTGGCCGGTATCGATCAGGCGCTGTGGGACATCAAGGGCAAGGCCCTCGGTGTGTCGGTCAGCGATCTGCTCGGTGGCCAGGTGCGCGACAAGATCCGCGTGTATTCGTGGATCGGCGGCGACCGTCCGGCCGACACCGCACGCGCGGCGAAAGAGGCGGTGAGCCGTGGTTTTACCGCAGTGAAAATGAACGGCACCGAAGAACTGCAATTTCTCGATACCTTCGAAAAAGTCGACCTCGCCTTGGCCAACGTGGCCGCCGTGCGTGACGCGGTCGGGCCGAATGTCGGCATTGGCGTCGACTTCCATGGTCGGGTGCACAAGCCGATGGCCAAGGTGCTGATGAAGGAGCTCGACCCGTACAAACTGATGTTTATCGAAGAGCCGGTGCTCAGCGAAAACTACGAAGCGCTGAAGGAGCTGGCGCCGTTGACCAGCACGCCGATTGCGCTCGGTGAGCGGCTGTTCTCGCGCTGGGACTTTAAACGGGTGTTGAGCGAAGGTTACGTCGACATCATCCAGCCGGATGCGTCCCATGCCGGCGGCATCACCGAAACCCGCAAGATCGCCAACATGGCCGAAGCCTACGACGTGGCCCTGGCGTTGCATTGCCCGTTGGGGCCGATTGCGCTGGCGGCGTGTTTGCAACTCGACGCGGTTTGTTACAACGCGTTTATCCAGGAGCAAAGCCTGGGCATCCATTACAACGAGAGCAATGACTTGCTCGACTACGTGAAGGACCCGCGGGTGTTCGATTACGACAAGGGCTTCGTGAAGATCCCGAACGGGCCGGGGCTGGGCATCGAGATCAACGAGGAATACGTGATCGAGCGTGCGGCCGTCGGCCACCGCTGGCGCAACCCGATCTGGCGCCATGCCGATGGCAGTTTTGCCGAGTGGTGAGTCCCTTCTGACTCCCCACCATTCTTCTGTGGGAGGGGGCTTGCTCCCGAATGCGGCGTGTCAGCTAAATGAATGTCGACTGATACCCCCTCTTCGGGAGCAAGCCCCCTCCCACCGTGTTGATCTCCATGGATGGGAGATTTGCGTCATGACCTCAATAAACATAAGAAGAGGCATCTCTCATGCAACCGCAAACCCTCACCGGGCAGGCGTCTTTAGTCACGCCTAGCCGCAAGCGGTTTTTCATCATGGTGTTGCTGTTTATCACCGTGGTCATCAACTACCTCGACCGCAGCAACCTGTCGATTGCCGCGCCGGCCCTGACCACTGAACTGGGCATCGACCCGATTCACGTCGGGCTGATTTTCTCCGCCTTCGGCTGGACCTACGCCGCCATGCAGATCCCCGGCGGCTGGCTGGTGGATCGGGTGCCGCCGCGCATTCTGTATAGCGTTGCACTGTTGCTATGGTCGCTGGCCACGGTGATGCTCGGTTTCGCCGCCAGTTTCATTGCGCTATTCGTGCTGCGCATGGCGGTCGGTGCGTTGGAAGCACCGGCCTATCCGATCAACAGCCGCGTGGTCACCACTTGGTTTCCCGAGCGTGAACGCGCCACGGCGATTGGTTTCTACACGTCCGGGCAGTTCGTTGGATTGGCTTTCCTCACCCCGGTACTGGCTTGGCTGCAACACGAATTCGGCTGGCACATGGTGTTCGTCGCGACCGGTGCAGTGGGCATCATTTGGGCGGCGATCTGGTACGCGGTGTATCGCGAGCCGCGGGATTTCAAAGGCGCCAATGCTGCAGAAATCGATCTGATCCGCGAGGGTGGCGGGTTGGTGGATATTCAGGCCGAGAGCGCCAAGGTCAAAGCCAGATTCAGTTGGGCCGATCTCGGCATCGTCCTGACTAAGCGCAAGTTGTGGGGTATCTACCTCGGCCAGTTCTGCCTCAACTCGACGCTGTGGTTTTTCCTGACGTGGTTCCCGACCTACCTGGTGAAATATCGCGGCATGGACTTCATCAAATCCGGCCTGTTGGCGTCGCTGCCGTTTCTCGCAGCGTTCGTCGGCGTGTTGTGTTCGGGGTTCTTTTCCGACTTTTTGATCCGTCGTGGTTACACCGTCGGTTTCGCGCGCAAGTTGCCGATCATTGGCGGGCTGCTGATTTCCACTTCGATCATTGGCGCCAACTTCGTTGAGTCAACGCCGCTGGTGATTGCATTTCTGGCGCTGGCGTTTTTCGGCAACGGTCTGGCGTCGATCACCTGGTCGCTGGTGTCGACGCTGGCGCCGGCGCGTCTGCTCGGCTTGACCGGTGGGGTGTTTAATTTCATCGGCAACCTGTCGGCGATTGCCACGCCGATCGTGATCGGTTTCCTCGCCAGTGGTGATTCCTTTGCCCCGGCGATCACCTACATCGCGGTTCTCGCACTGATTGGCGCGTTGTCCTACGTGCTGCTGGTGGGCAAGGTCGAACGTATCGAGTTGTAGTGCTCTGCGTCGGGCGACCATAATGCCGCCCGTTCCCTCGCTTAACGGTAAAGGCTGGATATGCAGGAAGACGCCCCGGAAAAAACCAAGGACGCCGCGCCCACCGGCACTCAGACGCTACTGCGCGGATTGGGTGTGGTGCAGGCCGTGGCCAGTGGCGCCCGTGATCTCAAGGAGATTGCCCGGCTGATCGGCACCACGCGTAGCACCACCCATCGGCTGGCCAGTTGTCTGGTGGATGAGCGCTACCTGCGCGTGGTGCCGCAAATCGGTTATCTGTTGGGGCCGAAGTTGATCGAGCTGGGTTTCCAGGCACGTGAAGAGTTGCCGCTGGTGACGTTGGCCGGACCTTATCTGGATGAGTTGTCGGCACTGACCGGTGACACCGTTCACTTGGGCATTCGTGAAGGCGATGAAGTGCTTTATCTGCTGAAAAATCCGGGGCGCAACGGCCCGGAAATGCGCTCGCGGGTCGGCCATCGCATGCCGCTGGCGCGGACCGGGATCGGCAAGGCGTTGATGCTCGATGACGCGCCACAAGACTGGCAGAGGCTGTACGACATCAGCCTGCCGGCGGGTGGGAAAAGTCAGTTCTGGCCGCAGCATCCCCAGCAGTCGTGGGAACAGCTTGAGCAGCGGATGACCGAATACGTGGCCGGTGGCTATGCGTTCGATCTGGAAGACAACGAACCGTCGATCCGCTGCGTGGCGGCGCCGATTCGTGATGCGAGCAAGGGCATTGTGGCGGCTATCAGCATTGCCAGCACCGTGCCATACATGCCGCTGGAGAAGATGGCCGAGCTGATTCCCCTGATCAAAGGGGTCACAGCCCGGCTCTCGGCGGAGCTTGGCTTGAAGGTCTGAGGGTCAGACTTTCAGGGTCGCCATGTCGATCACGAAGCGATACTTCACGTCACCGGCGATCATGCGGGCATAAGCCTCGTTGATCTGGCGGATGTCGAGCATTTCGATGTCGCAGGTGATGTTGTGCTCGGCGCAGAAATCCAGCACTTCCTGGGTTTCGGCGATGCCGCCGATCAACGAACCCGCCAGCACGCGGCGGCTCATCACCAGTTTGCCGGCGTGTACCGGTGGATCAACCGGCTCGATCAGACCGACCAGAATGTGTACGCCGTCGAAACGCAGGGTGTCGAGGTACGGGTTCAGGTCGTGCTGCACCGGAATGGTGTCGAGCAGGAAGTCGAAGTAACCGGCGGCCGCTTTCATCTGCTCGGCGTCGGTGGACACGATCACATGATCGGCGCCCTGACGACGGCCTTCTTCAGCCTTGCTCGCCGAACGGGTGAACAGCGTCACTTCGGCGCCCATCGCTTTGGCGAACTTGATGCCCATGTGGCCGAGGCCGCCCATGCCCAAAATACCAACCTTGTCGCCAGCCTTGACGCCGTAGTGCTTGAGCGGCGAATACGTGGTGATGCCGGCGCAGAGAATCGGCGCGGCGCTGGCCAGTGCCAGTTTTTCCGGGATGCGTACCACGAAGTGCTCGCTGACGACGATGCTGTCAGAGTAGCCGCCCATGGTGTTGCTGCCGTCGACCCGGTCCGGGGTGGCATAGGTCATGGTCGGGCCTTCGAGGCAATACTGCTCAAGGTTCGATTGGCAGGCTTCGCAGGTGCGGCAAGAGTCGACCATGCAGCCAACGCCGACCAGATCGCCTACTTTGTGTTTGGTGACATTCGCACCGACGGCGGTGACTTTTCCGACGATCTCATGGCCAGGCATCAACGGGTAAACGGCGATGCCCCATTCGTTGCGAGCCTGGTGGATATCGGAGTGGCAGACGCCGCAGTACAGGATCTCGATCGCCACGTCGTCGGCCCGGGGGCTGCGGCGTTCGAATTTCATCGGGGCGAGGGGAGTGGTGGCCGATTGGGCGGCATAGCCGATCGCGGTATACATGTGAAACCTCGCAAAAGCAGTGACAAGTGAGGCGGCGCATTCTGGGCGCCGTGCGCCTGTCCGGCCATGACGATTCCTCCGGGTCTCATGCCTAATCCTCCGGCATGCGGCTTTGATCGGTCGCATTGGCAAAAGGATCTGCGATGATGCTTTCATCCCTTTTTCCGTGATTTTTGTGAAGAACATGTCGATGCAATTGACCCGTCACCTTGATGCCAATGCCACGCTGGTTTCGCTGATCGAACCGCTGGCGCTGCGCGATGGTTACAGCCAGACCGGGTTACCCGGTGTGCAGGTGTTGCGCGCCAGTTGCGATGTCGCCCGTGGCCCGCATATTTATGAGCCGAGCCTGATGATCATCGCCCAGGGCAGCAAACTGGCGTTCCTCGGACCGCGCACCCTGGAGTACGGCGCGGGGCATTATCTGATCCAGGCACTGCCGGTGCCTTTCGAGTGCGAAACCTTTGCCTTGCCGGATGCGCCGTTGCTGGGGATTTCGGTGGCGATCGACCGCGTCTTGCTTGGCGAATTAGTGCTGGCCATGGGGCTGGCGCCAGGGCGGCACATTCCGGCGCAGACCCCGGAGTCGATGACCTCGGTGGTGCTTGACGATGACATGCGCGGTTGTGTCGAGCGGCTGCTGCAATGTCTGCACGATCCGCTGGAGTGTCAGATTCTCGGGCCGGCGCGAATTCGCGAATTGCTCTTCGTCGCCTTGCGCGGGCCGCAGGCTGATGTGTTGCGGGCGCTGGTCGAGCAGCAGGGGCAGTTTGCCCGGGTGGCGGCATCGATCAGCCATCTGCATGCGCACTACACCGAGCCGTTGAACGTCGAGACATTGGCCGGTTGCGCGAACATGAGCGTTTCAACGTTTCATGAGCATTTCAAACGCAGCACGTTGTTGTCGCCGGTGCAGTATCTGAAGCGTTTACGGTTGTTGAAAGCGCAGACGTTGTTGGTGGCGGAGGGGCTGGGTGTGGCGCAGGTGGCGCATCGGGTCGGGTATCAGAGTACGTCGCAGTTCAGTCGCGAATATAAGCGCTACTTTGAGCGCAGCCCGGGCGATGAACGCGCGGCTTGATCAATACAAATCCCTTGTGGGAGATTCTATGGTTGAGGGGAAGCCCTCAACTGACTTTTGTCTGATATTCGCTTTGCCCTTTCAGCAAGGCGAATACCACCCGAGCAAGTTTGCGAGCCAGCATCACCAACGCCTGCGTGGTGCTGAAACCCCGTGCTCTCTGGGCTTCGTAAAACCCTTTCCAGGCTATCGTACGGCTAGCCGACATCGCTGCGTTGTGCAAAAGTCGGCGGGCCTCGGGGTCTCCGCGCTTGGTCAAGCTGCGGCGACCGTCCTTTTGCCCTGATTTCGATACCCGTAAATCCATGCCCAGGAAGGCGATAAACGCATCCGCGTTGCTAAATTCTCCCCGCTGAAACGCCGTGAGCAGGCGCGCTCCGGTCAGAAATCCAATGCCCTCAACTTTCAGGCAACGCTTCAATTGGCCGAGCAAACCGGCTTGTTTGAGCTGATCGTTGATCGTCTTTTCGATCATCGTTTCAAGCCGCTGCATGGATTTTATTTGTTCAGCAAAAGCTGCCTTCAACAGCGGCTCATTCGACCAGCTCTGCACTAGGCCGACCCTTGCCTGGACCAAAGCCGCGCGGCGGCGGAAAAGGCTCAGGAGCTGGCGGTACAGCGGTGATGGCGGGGTCCAGGGGTGCAACTCCTCGGCTTCGTTCTTCAGGTAACGGGCCAGCAGCTTGGCGTCCAAGGCGTCGGTTTTGGCGCGGATCTTCACGCCTTCGCGGTAGTGTTTGAGTTCATAGCCGCCCACCATGTAAATCGTGCAACCGGCCGCATAGGCCAAATCAGCGAATTCCAGGTGGTAGATGTTGGTTGCCTCAATGGCAATAGACACGGGGACGAGCAAGGCCTTCAGCCACTGCTTGATGGATGTTTTGGTATTGGGAATCGCTTCAAGCAGATCGCTATCGGCCTGATAAATCACCAGTTCATTTTTGGCGACATCCACGCCAACGATCGGATTTGATAGAGCGACTGGCATTGCCACAGGATTTCCTCCGGGATAAGGTTTGAGCACTTGAAGGGCTCACCCAGAGGCGCAGGCTTGTTCCTATCGTCGGTCTAGCCAGATGCATTCTTTATCGGCGCTTGGGTGAAAGGAGGAGGGGCGAAATCTCCCACGGTCTGTGCTGCGTCAACAGTCAGAATCGAGCCTTGTCCCTCCTCCTCCCTTCAAGTCCTACCATACAAGCGAGCCTGCTCGCGAAAGCGGTGTATCCGTCGACGTCATCGTTGTATGACACATTGCTTTCGCGAGCAGGCTCGCTCCCACCGTTGTTTTGTGATGTTACTGGAATCGAGGGCAACAAAAAGGCCCCCAATTCGGGTAATGCTGTTCACTTAAGCATTTGAATCCTCGCCGGGCTTCTTCGAAAATCCGATGTCAGATCTCTGGCATCGGATTTTTTATGTCTGTTCAACAGGACTTGCTCGACCTCGGCGACCTTTTCAACTTCTGTGACTTGAGCACATTCACTCAAAATATTCCCATCGAGTGGGTCGCGTCTGCGCTGGATCTGTCCAGCCAAGCCACTATCCGACGGCGTCGCTTGCCTGCCGACCAAGTGCTCTGGCTGGTGCTCGGCATGGCATTGTTTCGCGACGAGCCGGTTCATGAGGTCGCCCGACGTTTGAACATCTGCGCCCAAGGTCTGGCTTCTGACCATCTGTTGGCCCGTAGCGGTGTGACCGAGGCCCGCAAGCGGCTGGGGGCCGACCCGGTTGAGTGGTTGTTTCGCAAAACGGGTACTCAATGGGGCGCGCAGCGCTATCCCGATGATGCCTGGCAGGATCTGCAAGTATTTGCAGTCGATGGTGCGCTTCTGCGCACGCCGGATACGCCGGAGTTGCGAGACCATTTCGGTTCTGGAAACACCTCGACCGACCGCCAGACTCCCTTTCCCATGCTGCGCCTGGTGGCGCTGATGAATGTGCGTTCACACCTGATCCTGGATGCACAGCTTAGCCCTTACCGACGCAGCGAAATGCGTCTGGCCGATGAGTTTTTGCAGCAGATCCCCGACCACTCCGTGACGTTGTTCGATAAAGGGTTCTGGAGCGCCGATCTCATGCTCAGCCTGAGCGGCGACGGCAGTCACCGTCATTGGCTGATTCCGGCAAAAAAGGGATTGGTTTGCGAGGAGGTAGCCCGTTACAACGAGCATGATCGTTTGGTGCGTATGAAAGTGTCGCCGCAAGCCAGAAAGCGAAATCCGACTCTTCCTACACACTGGGAGGCGCGTGAAGTCAGTTATGAAATTCAAGGCAAAGTAAAAACAGTCATGACGTCGTTGCCGGCCAAGATCTACAGCACCAAGTCTGTTGCCAAGCTTTATCAGGAGCGCTGGGAAATCGAATTGGGCTTCAGGGATATCAAAAGCTCAATGCAGCAAAACGCAATGACCTTGCGCAGCAAAAAGGTCGATCTGATCTACCAGGAAGTGTGGGGGTTGTTGCTGGCTTACAACGTGATTCGTCGGGAGGCAAGTCAGGCAGCAGTCGCGTTTGGTCGAGCGCCGTCGGACATCCGTTTCAAGCCGGCTTGCCAGTACATCGCCGTGCAGTTGATCGTGATGGCAGCGGCCAATCCTGTTTCAGCGACGGGTAGACGGTTGGCGGAACTTAGAAAAGGCGTTGGCGGGCTGTTTCTGGATCACCGCCCAAGGCCTTCGAGGCCAAGGACGGTGAAGATTTCAAAAACCCGGTTTCCGGTGGACCGTAAGGCTGCTCCGCTTAAGTGAACAGCATTACCCAATTCGGGAGCCTTGTTGTTCAGCGGTTCAGCTTACATGTTCGGGTAAGTCGGGCCGCCAGCGCCTTCCGGCGTGACCCAGGTGATGTTCTGCGAAGGATCCTTGATGTCACAGGTCTTGCAGTGCACGCAGTTCTGGGCGTTGATCTGGAAGCGCTTCTCGCCGTCTTCCTTGGTGATCACCTCGTACACGCCGGCCGGGCAGTAGCGCTGCGCCGGCTCGTCGTACAGCGGCAGGTTTTTGCTGATCGGAATGCTCGGGTCGGTGAGCTTGAGATGGCACGGCTGTTCTTCTTCGTGGTTGGTACCAGAGATGAACACCGAGCTCAATTTGTCGAAGCTGAGTTTGCCGTCCGGCTTCGGATAGTCGATCTTCTTGCAGTCGGCCGCCAGCTTCAGGCAGGCGTAGTCCGGCTTGGTGTCATGCAGGGTGAACGGCAGTTTGCCGCCGAAGATGTTCTGATCCAGCCAGTTGAAACCGCCGCCGACGATGGCGCCGAACTTGTGGATCGCCGGGCCGAAGTTACGGCTGGCGAACAGTTCGTCGTAGAGCCAGCTCTTCTTGAAGGCGTCGACGTAAGTGGTCAGTTCTTCAGTGCCATCCTTCTCGGCGAACAGCGCGTCAGCCACCGATTCAGCGGCGAGCATGCCGGACTTCATCGCGGTGTGGCTGCCTTTGATCTTGGCGAAGTTCAGGGTGCCGAGGTCGCAACCGATCAGCGCGCCGCCCTTGAAGACCATTTTCGGCAGCGAGTTCAGACCACCTTTGCAGATGGCGCGAGCGCCGTAGCTGACGCGTTTGCCGCCTTCCAGGTACTGCGCCAGCACCGGGTGATGTTTGAGGCGCTGGAACTCGTCGAACGGCGACAGGTAAGTGTTGCTGTAGGACAGGTCAACGATCAGACCGACCACCACCTGATTGTTTTCCAGGTGATAGAGGAACGAGCCGCCAGTGTTCTCGGTGCCCATGATGTCCAGCGGCCAGCCGGCGGTGTGTACGACCAGGCCAGGCTGGTGTTTGGCCGGATCGATTTCCCAGATTTCTTTCAGACCGATGCCGTAGTGTTGGGCGTCGGCATCGCTGTCGAGGTTGAAGCGCTTGATCAGTTGCTTGCCGATGTGACCACGGCAGCCCTCGGCGAACAGCGTGTATTTGCCACGCAATTCCATGCCCGGGGTGTACAGGCCTTCTTTCGGGTTGCCTTCGCGGTCGACGCCCAGATCACCGGTGATGATCCCGCGCACGATGCCGTTTTCGTCGATCAATGCTTCCTGAGCGGCGAAGCCCGGGTAAATTTCTACGCCCAGGTTTTCGGCCTGCTGGGCCAGCCAGCGGCAGAGGTTACCCAGCGAGATAATGTAGTTGCCTTCGTTGTGCATGGTCTTGGGCACAAAGAAGTCAGGAATTTTCTGCGCGCTGTCGGCGTTTTTCAGCACGAAAATGTCGTCGCGGGTGACCGGCGTATTCAGCGGAGCGCCGAGTTCTTTCCAGTCCGGGAACAATTCGTTCAGAGCGCGTGGTTCGAATACGGCACCGGAAAGGATGTGTGCGCCGACTTCGGAGCCTTTTTCGACCACGCAGACGCTGATTTCCTTACCGGCTTCGGCGGCCTTCTGCTTCAGACGGCAGGCGGCGGACAGGCCAGCGGGGCCGGCACCGACGATGACCACGTCGAATTCCATGTATTCGCGTTCCACAGGCTATCTCCTACTCAAGGCTCAACAGTTTTTTTTCTATTTTGGAGGTTTGGTGTCGCATCCAAATTGCCTTTACGTTAACGTCAAGGGCAGTAATGGAGAACCCACCTTTCTCTCTAGGGGGCGCATTATATCTACACCACTCTGAGCGTCCAATACAAACGTTTGTTTGAATCGGCTCCAGCCCAGAGAAATCAAAGAAGCGCGGCTTATGAGTGACCATTTTGCCGTATTGACCGGAATAGGCGTTCCGGTCAATATACGGGCGGTTTTGCGCTCGCCGTAGGCAGACTGGCGGTTTCAAGAGCACCTCTAAAGACAGGGCGTAGGCAGTACAAGGTGAAGCGCAGCGCAGGTCTGGCGCGCAGTTTACACACCGTGAAGATCAATGACTTGTCGGTCACCACTGACGAACGGTCATCGGATTTCGCAGCGTGGAATCACCCCGCACACAAGCCGGCGTTTTTAGAGGTGCCCTTGCAACCCGATGAGCATCAACCGCCAGGTTCGCCTAGGCGACTTTCTTTTCACCGGAGAGTAACGAGGAATCCATGAAGGTTCTTGTAGCTGTCAAACGCGTTGTGGATTACAACGTCAAGGTTCGCGTCAAGGCGGACAATTCCGGCGTAGACCTCGCCAACGTCAAGATGTCGATGAACCCGTTCTGCGAAATCGCAGTGGAAGAAGCCGTACGCCTGAAAGAAAAAGGTGTTGCGACTGAAATCGTCGTCGTCTCCATCGGCCCGACCACCGCTCAGGAGCAACTGCGTACCGCACTGGCTCTGGGTGCCGACCGTGCCATCCTCGTCGAATCCGCTGAAGATCTGACTTCGCTCGCCGTGGCCAAGCTGCTCAAGGCTGTGGTCGACAAGGAACAGCCTCAGCTGGTGATCCTGGGCAAACAGGCGATCGACAGCGACAACAACCAGACCGGCCAGATGCTCGCTGCACTGAGCGGCTACGGTCAGGGCACTTTCGCCTCGAAAGTCGAAGTGTCCGGCGACAGCGTTGCCGTGACTCGCGAAATCGACGGCGGCGCGCAGACCGTTTCCCTGAAACTGCCGGCCATCGTCACCACCGACCTGCGTTTGAACGAGCCGCGCTACGCGTCCCTGCCAAACATCATGAAAGCCAAGAAGAAGCCTCTCGAAGTGCTGACTCCGGACGCTTTGGGCGTTTCCACCGCCTCCACCAACAAGACCCTGAAAGTCGAAGCGCCGGCTGCACGCAGCGCGGGCATCAAGGTCAAGTCGGTGGCTGAACTGGTCGAGAAACTGAAAAACGAAGCGAAGGTAATCTGACCATGACTATCTTGGTAATCGCTGAACACGACAATAAAGTGCTGGCCCCGGCCACGCTGAACACCGTGGCTGCTGCTGCCAAAATTGGCGGCGATATCCACGTACTGGTAGCAGGTCAGGGCGCTGGCGCCGTGGCTGAAGCCGCTGCGAAAATCGCTGGCGTGAGCAAAGTCCTCAACGCTGACAACGCCGCTTACGCGCATCAGCTGCCGGAAAACGTTGCTCCATTGGTTGCAGAGCTGGGCAAGGGTTACAGCCACATCCTGGCTGCCGCCACTTCCAACGGCAAAAACATCCTGCCGCGCGTTGCTGCTGCGCTGGACGTTGACCAGATCTCCGAGATCATCTCGGTCGAAAGCGCCGACACGTTCAAGCGCCCGATCTACGCCGGTAACGCCATCGCTACCGTGCAATCGACCGCTGCGATCAAAGTGATCACCGTGCGTGCTACCGGTTTCGACCCGGTGGCTGCTGAAGGTGGTTCGGCTGCCGTTGAAGCAGTCGCTGCTGCTCACGACGCTGGCATCTCCAGCTTCGTCGGCGAAGAGCTGGCCAAGTCCGATCGTCCAGAGCTGACCGCTGCCAAGATCGTCGTTTCCGGCGGCCGTGGCATGCAGAACGGCGACAACTTCAAACACCTGTACGCTCTGGCTGACAAGCTGGGCGCTGCCGTGGGTGCTTCGCGCGCCGCGGTCGATGCAGGTTTCGTCCCGAACGACATGCAGGTCGGTCAGACCGGCAAGATCGTTGCGCCACAGCTGTACATCGCCGTCGGTATCTCCGGCGCGATCCAGCATCTGGCCGGCATGAAAGACTCCAAAGTGATCGTTGCGATCAACAAGGACGAAGAAGCGCCGATCTTCCAGGTAGCTGATTACGGTCTGGTAGCGGATCTGTTTGAAGCAATCCCTGAGCTGGAGAAGCTGGTCTAATCCAGCCGCTTCACTTATAAAGAGCCCGACCTTTTGGTCGGGCTTTTTTTTGACTCGGATTTGAGTGGGAGCGTTTAGCCATGGATCTGCGCCGCAGGTTGTTATTAGGATTGATCCTCTTGCCGGGAATGGCTACGGCCGCCGGCAAGTGCGAGCGCCTCGTCGTCACCGGCAGCCCGGATGCGCCGCCGTACCTGTGGCAAGACCCGCAGAATCCCAAGCACTTGATCGGTGCCAGTGCCGATCTGTTGCAGCAAGTCGCCAAAGACCTGGGCATCAAGGTCGAGTTGCTCTACGCCGGCAAACGCTCGCAGGCACTTGATGAAGTGCGCAGTGGGCGCATGGACATGCTGGCCGATGCGCCGCTGACCTTCAATGAGCTGGAGAACCTCGACTACATTTACCCGCCAATCCTGCAGAACGACTATCTGGTGTGGACCCGCAAAGGCTCGACACTGGCATACAGCGAAGCCAAAGACCTGCTTGGCCATACCGGTGGTTTGTCGGAAAAGTCTCGAATGACCCAGGCATTCGGCTCTTTCGCCGATCAGCAATTGACCCTTACCCGGTCAGCCAACCTCACCCAGGCCTTTCAGAAACTTCTGCTGGGCGAGGTGGAATATGTACTCGCCGGTCGCTACTCGGGCATGGCTGCCGCGCAGGCGTTGGGCATGGCCAATGATTTGCTGGCCTTCGAGCAACCCATTGATCGACCGGGGCTGTTTCTGGCGGTTTCGCATAACTCGGCATGCAACGATCCGTGGTTGCGCGGACAGTTGGCCAAAAAGATGACAGAATTGCCCGCGTCCGGACTGACGGAAGCTGCGCTGCAACGCAATATCAAGCGCTGGAAGGCGCAACAGCAACAGCCGCAACAACCCGTCAGTGCCCCAAAACAGTAGGGATTCTTAGTGAGTATTCGACCTCTTTTCGCGGCTGTGGCCGTTCTGGCCATGGCCGGTTGCGCAACCGATCCGGCACCCAATGAACAAATGCGCCTGACCGAGCAAACCATCGCTCAGGCCAAAGCCGTCGGCGCCACCGCCGATGACGTGCCGGAAATGAAACTGGCCGAAACCAAGTACAACCGGGCCAAGGGCAACATGGCCGACGAGTCCTATCGGAATGCGCGTATGCGTGCCGAACAGGCAGAGCTGGACGCCCGTCTGGCCGAAGCCAAAGTGCTGACGCAAAAAAGCGAAGAGCAGGTCAATGTACTGAACACGCGTATTGCTCGTTTGCGCAAGCAACTGGGAGATGCCAAATGAGCCTCAAGTCCAAAGTGCTCGGTGGTCTGCTTCTCGCCGGTTGCGTCAGCTTCTACGGCTGCGCCGGTCAACACAGTGAATCCGCTCTGCAAGAGGCCAGCGCCGACTTTCAGAAGGTCAAGGAAGACTCCAATGTGCTGCGTATCGCGCCGAAAGACGTGATCCGTGCCGGTGAATCCCTGGCCCGCGCTGATCGCCTGTCAACTTATTGGGGGAGCGGTTCGGACGTGGTGCATTACGCCTACCTAAGCCAGCGCTACAGCGAGATCGCTCGCGAGCACACCAATAAGGCGCTCAACGAAGAGCGCGCAGCCAAGCTCGAACTGGAGCGTCAGCGCCTGCAATTGGCCCTGCGCGAATCGAAACTGTTGAGCGTGCAGCAGCAGGGCAAATGGCTCGAAGAACAGATTGTCGCGTTGGCCACCACGCAGACCGATCGTGGCCTGGTGATGACCCTCGGCGACGTGTTGTTCGACACCGGTGAAGCGGAGCTGAAAAACTCGGCCAACCGCGTCGTTCTGAAGATCGTGCAGTTCCTGCAATTGAATCCCAAGCGCGTAGTGCGTATTGAGGGTTACACCGACAGCACCGGTGGCAAACAGGAAAACCTCAAACTGTCTCGCGACCGCGCGCAGTCAGTCGCCGACGTGCTGATGGACCTGGGCATTGAGGACAAGCGCATTCAGGTTGAAGGCTACGGCGATGAGTACCCGGTGGACGCCAACGCTTCCGAGCGTGGACGTGCACAGAATCGCCGGGTGGAAATTGTGTTCTCCGACGAAAAAGGCCAGCTCGGCGCCGCCCGTTGAGGGCAGCGTCTCTGGAAAGCCCGGGCTGTCATGCAGCACCGGGCTTTTTTATGCCTGTCGATTGGCTCGCACATCAATACAGTTGCAGCTGACACAGCGCTGTATGGTCGACTAGAGTGACAACTGTCCCAGTACACTTCTAAACTGTTCCGGTATTGTTTCACACAAGAATAAAATGCCCGTGAAATCGAGTGCTGCGTCATGACCAATCTCTTGCTCTATCAACGTATTGCTCAGCAACTGGCCGAAGACATCCGCCGTGGTGTCTATCAACCGGGGGAGCGCGTGCCTTCGGTGCGCAAGATGAGTTCGCAGCTCAACGTCAGCCATGCGACGGTGTTGCAGGCCTACGCCAACCTCGAGGATCAGGGGCTGATCCGCGCGCGGCCGCAGTCTGGTTATTACGTACACCAGACGCCGGCGCTGACAGCACCGACGCCTGACATTGCCCGAGTTGAACGGCCAGGTCTGGTCACCCGCAGCAGCATCATTCAACAAGTGCTGGTCGAGTCGCGCCGCGAAGGTGTCTTCCCGTTGGGTGCCGCGGTACCGAGCGTTGACTATTTGCCGGTGCGGGCACTGCACCAGCAACTGGCCAAAGTCACTCGCTTCCACAGCCCGCGCGCATTCAGCTATATGTTCAGCCCGGGCTTCGAGCCACTACGCCGGCAAGTGGCGATCCGCATGCGCGATGCCGGTGTGGTAGTTGATCCCTCGGAAGTGGTGATCACCCACGGTTGTGTCGATGCCTTGCAGATGTCGCTGCGAGTGCTGACCCGGCCGGGCGATCTGATCGCCGCCGAGTCGCCGACCTATTACGGTCTGCTGCAACTGGCCGACCTGCTGGGCCTGAAAGTCATCGAGATCCCCAGTGATCCGGCCACCGGCATGAGCCTCGAAGCCCTGCAACTGGCGGCCAACCAATGGTCGATCAAGGCGCTGGTGCTGACCACGCGCCTGAGCAATCCACTGGGCGGTACCATGCCGGAGGAGCGGCAGAAACAGTTGCTGCGCCTGGCCTCTGATTTCGATATTCAGATCGTCGAAGACGACATCTATGGCGAGTTGATGTTCGAGCAGGGCCGTACCAAAGCGCTCAAGGCGTATGACCGGCTTGATCGGGTGATCTACTGCTCCAGCTTCTCCAAAACCCTGTCGCCTGGTGTCCGCATCGGCTGGATGATTGCTGGCAAGTACCAACAGGAAATCCAGCGCTTGCAGACCTTCAGCACACATTCGGCGTGTAGCGTCACGCAAATGGGGATTGCCGCCTATCTGGAAAACGGCGGTTATGACCGGCATTTACGGTACATCCGCCAGGAATACCGAAAAAACCTCAGTGCGTTCCAGTTGGCGGTGCAGCAGTACTTCCCCGAAGGCACGCAAATGACCCGGCCCACGGGCGGTTTCATTCTGTGGGTGAGTCTGCCGGGCAGGGTCAATACTCAGGAATTGCATGTCCGTGCGTTGCAGCAAGGCATCAGCATCGCACCGGGGCTGATCTTCAGTAATACCGAGCAATTCAACCACTGTATCCGCCTGAACTGCGGCATTCCGTGGAACCGCGAAGCGGAGCGGGCGTTGATGACGCTGGGGCTGTTGGCGACCCAACTGTGTCAGGAAGCGGCTGGCGGATTCTGAACGAGCGGTCGGTCATGCTTGTCTTGTGGCGCTCAACAAGCGAGCATATGGCCCTCTGCCGTTAGTATCGTTGGGTCCATGAAAGCGATTTTTTCTGCCGCCGGGGTTGTGCTTTTTTCGCTGATGATCAGTCATGCGCCGCAGGTGCTGGCGGCTGCGGTTCAGGATAAACCGGCAGCGACGAGCCAAGCGCAGAAGCCGGCGGCGAGTAAAAAAACCGTCCCGGTAAAAAAAGCCCAGCCAAAGAAAGCTGCTCCGGTGAAGAAGCGTCCGCCGGTGGCCTCCAAATCGAAAGCCGCCAGGGAAATAGCAAAGTCCAAACTGCCGTCAGCGAAGCTGGATCTGAGTTTGCCCAAGGACATGGTTGAAGAATTGAAGCCGCCTGGCACTGTCATTTCGCCTAAGCGCGAGCCGATTCTGCCGAAGATGTTTGGGGAAAAAGACAGCGGATTCCAGCTCAATGGGCGTTTGCTCAAAAACGAAATGGACTTGCAACTGCGCAACGAGGAGCGTCGGGATGTTGAAGGCGCAGCGCTTGATTTCGAGTTCAAGCAGTAAATACCACCCATCTGTGACCCGCGAAGCAGACGCTTTGTCGGAGACTGGTCAGTCACATTCACTTATCCGTAAAAACCCCGGTACAGGGAATTTGAAACAGCCGTTTTAGCGGTTACTCTGTTCGGCGTCCCTTTTACACATTGCCCGTCGCGAGGACTTGTTCGTCATGAAATGCCGTGAAGGCTGTGGCGCTTGCTGCATTGCCCCTTCCATCAGTTCGGCGATACCCGGCATGCCTGATGGCAAACCTGCCGGCGAACGTTGCGTGCAACTTTCGGTCGATAACCTGTGCAGCATTTTCGGTCGCCCGGAGCGTCCGGCTGTCTGTTCGGGCTTCGCCGCCGATATCGAGGTGTGTGGCAGCAGTTCGCAAGAAGCGATCAGATTGATCGGCTGGTGGGAGCAAATGACGGCGGCGTGATGTGTCAAACGAACGGAACTTCAACAATAAGGAATAAGACTATGGGTTCGCTGCATCGTATCGCTGTGTTGTGTGGTTTGACCGCCGTGCTGGCCACTTCCGCCGCTCAGGCTGAAGACTGGAAAGTCGCCAAGAACGAGGACGGCATCAAGGTCTCCCTAAGCGAAGTGCCGGGTTCGGACTACAAGTCCTATCAGGGCGTCGCCCTGATGAAGACCACCGTCGCCAAGCTGCGCGCACTGCAGGAAGACGTCGCCGGCGCCTGCGCCTGGATTCACGAGTGCAAGACCCAGAAACTGCTCAAGCATGAGGGCGACAAGAGCTGGACCTATAGTCAGTTCAATACGCCTTGGCCGGTAACTCCGCGTGACTCGGTGATTGAAGTCACCACCGTCGAAGGTGCCGACGGCAGCCTGACCCGCAACCTCAAAGGTCTGCCGACGTACGTTCCTGAAGAAAAAGGCTTTGTCCGCGTGCAGCAGGTCATAGGCTTCTGGAAGTTCGTACCGAAGGGCGACCAGGTTGAAGTCACTTATCAAGTGCACACCGAACCAGGTGGCAGCGTGCCGGCGATGGTTGCCAACAAGTTTGTTGTTGATGCTCCGTTCAAAACCCTTAAAGCCTTGAAAGAGCGCGCCGAGAAGTAATCGCCGCCCATTCAGCAAAACGCCCCGATCAATTCGGGGCGTTTTGTTTTGTAGCTTTATTGTGTTTCCAGATATGCGTTGAACGAAATTTTCACAATGCGTTCAAGACAATTCGCCCGCGCTGTTTGCACCCTGTCCCTGTCTGCCGTGGCTTTAAATGAAAGTGTCTGGTAGCGGGTCAGTAATCAATGGCAATGGTGCGGATGATCGTGCAACATTTGCGCACCGCGCACGCCCCGGGGCCTGGAATGGCCAATAGAGGGCATGGCGCCGCTGTATTTTGCAACTTCAACTTCCAATGGGTCCTAAAACGACATGGCAAACCCGGACGCCCTGAATCAGCAGCGATCTTCCACTCGCCTGCTGCAACCGACCGTCAAATCGCATCTGGCTTACACGCTGCTTTGCGCGCTGGTCATGATGGTGATGTTTTCCGTGCTGCGCCTCGCGCTGCTGGTCTACAACCGCGAGATGATCCTCGACACCCCGGCCTCGACTTTCCTCGAAGCCTTCGCCAACGGCCTGCGTTTCGACTTGCGCCTGGTGGTCTACGTCTGCATTCCGCTGGTGCTGGCACTGTTCAGTGCCCGCGCCATGGCGGCGCGTGGCTTCTTCCGTCTGTGGCTGACCGTCGCCTCAAGCATCCCGCTGTTTCTCGGCCTGATGGAGATGGACTTCTACCGCGAGTTTCACCAGCGCCTCAACGGCCTGGTGTTTCAGTACGTGAAGGAAGATCCGAAAACCGTGATGAGCATGCTCTGGTACGGCTTTCCGGTGGTGCGCTATCTGCTGGCCTGGGTGATCGGCACCGTAATCCTGACCCTGGCGTTCAAGGGCGCCGACCGTGCCACGCGGCCGCGCGGGCCGTTCAGCGGTGGCAGCGTCAGCACTCGCCAGGTGGCTCCGTGGTACATGCGCCTTGCAGTGTTCGTGGTTTGCCTGCTGATCTGCGTAGTCGCGGCCCGTGGCACCCTGCGCCAAGGCCCGCCGATGCGCTGGGGTGATGTCTACACCACCGATTCGAACTTCGCCAACCAGCTCGGCCTTAACGCCACGCTGTCGCTGATCGAGGCCGCCAAGTCCCGCATGGGCGAGGATCGCGACAACATCTGGAAAGCCACGCTGCCGCAGGAGCAGGCGCAGAAAGTCGTGCGTGACATGCTGCTGATGCCTGACGACAAACTGGTCGATGCCGATATTGCCGCCGTGCGCCGTGATTACACGCCGCCGGCCGATAAGACCCTGCCGATCAAGAACGTCGTCGTGATCCTGATGGAAAGCATGGCCGGTCATTCGGTTGGCGCCTTGGGCGCACCGGGTAACATCACGCCTTACCTGGACAAACTGGCCAAGGAAGGTCTGCTGTTCGACCGTTTCTTCTCCAACGGTACGCATACCCACCAGGGCATGTTCGCGACCATGGCCTGCTTCCCGAACCTGCCAGGCTTCGAATACCTGATGCAGACGCCGGAAGGCAGCCACAAGCTGTCCGGCCTGCCGCAGGTGCTCAGCGCCCGTGACTACGACGACGTCTACGTCTACAACGGCGACTTCGCCTGGGACAACCAGTCGGGCTTCTTCAGCAACCAGGGCATGACCAACTTTGTTGGCCGTAACGACTTCGTCAACCCGGTGTTCTCCGATCCGACGTGGGGCGTGTCCGACCAGGACATGTTCGACCGTGGTCTGCAGGAGCTCAAGGCGCGGGAAAACGGCAAGCCGTTCTACGCGTTGCTGCAAACCCTGTCCAACCACACGCCGTACGCTTTGCCGACACCATTGCCGGTCGAGCGTGTGACCGATCGCGGTTCGCTCAACGAGCATTTGACCGCGATGCGTTACTCGGACTGGGCGCTGGGTCAGTTCTTCGAGAAGGCGCGCAAAGAGCCTTACTTCAAGGAAACCCTGTTCGTGATCGTCGGCGACCACGGTTTCGGTAACGAACGCCAGATCACCGAAATGGATCTGGGCCGCTTCAACGTGCCGATGCTGATGATCGCACCGGGCATCCAGGAGAAGTTCGGTACCCGCGACCACACCGTGGGCACGCAGATCGATATCGTGCCGACCATCATGGGGCGTCTGGGTGGCGAAGTACGTCATCAGTGCTGGGGTCGCGACTTGCTCAACCTGCCGCAAGGCGACACCGGTTTCGGTGTGATCAAGCCATCGGGCAGCGAGCAGACTACTGCCATCGTTACCGCTGACGAGATCCTCGTACTGCCGAAAGAGAAAGAGATGGCACCGAAGATCTGGAAGTATCAGTTGGGCGCAAATCCGAGTGCCGAGGTTGTTCCGGATGCACCGCGCACCGCCGAGTTGAAACTCAAACTCGAAGCGTTCCTGCAAACGGCGACCAAGAGCTTGATGGACAACACCGCCGGTGTGGTCCACGGCACGCCGGACTGATCGATCTGTAAAAGAAAGCTTCGCGCAATAAAAAAGAGGCCCTGAAAAGGGTAATGCCAGTCAGTTAAGCTGACTGGCATTTTTGTTTTTGATCGGATACTTCGGCGATTTGAGCCTGATTGCCCGAGGATAAATGCGCTCCTCGCGTCGATGTGGCAGGACATAATGCGGGGCTGAGGCATGCAACTCTGCGAGATATTTGGGGATGTTCCCCGAACGATCCGCAGAAACGCCGTTGATAAACCCCAAGATCGCCCAAGTGCACGCGGTGAAGCTCAGTTCGCATGGATGGATGCCTGGACAATGGCGGCTCATCTCCACCATCTGATAACGCAACAGGTTGTAGCCCAACAACACGCCCCACAGTTCCTGCTCAATCATTTCGGGCGTCTTGCTGCGCAGCGTATAGCTGCTGTTCAGCAGGGTCTGCTTCATTTCTCTAAACCCTAACTCGATCTCCCATCGCTGGCTGTAGAGATCGACGATTTCGTCGGACGGGAAGCGTAATGAGTCGGCCATCGACGTCAGTATCTGACAAACCTTGCCCTTGACGGTTTTGCTCAGAAGCCGCGCAGTCAGGCGCTCCGGCAATCCAGGCCATTGCTTGCGGGCCTGCGGCGAAGTACTCAACGAGACCACAGCATCGTGGCGCCCCAAACGCTGAAGCACTTCGTACTGCGAGCCTTTTTTCAGCGGCATCAACCAATGTCGCTCGATGCCTGCTTGCTGCCATTGATGCAGCAACCCCAAGGAATAAAAGCCGCGATCGAACAGCGTCAGCGAGTGATCGGGGGTGGTTTCGATCAGTTGCTCCGCCAGTTTCATCTCGTTGCTGCGATAGCCGTCAAACGCGCTGCCAATCAGTAAGTGACTGGTCAATTCCATTTGGCAAACCATGCGCACCTGAGGAAAACCAGTATCGCCATGCTGGTTGCTGGCGGAGTCGTAACGCGCACGGTTTTCCGGTGTATCGGGCGTACGCCAGACGACGCCGTCGACACCCAGCAAGCGCAACCCGGCCCAGGTCGGATGACTGGCCGCTTCATGCCAGCTTTTCTGAGTCAGATCGAAGACTTGTCGTACGGCCTCGCTGCCCAGCCGCTGACGGGCTTGGACTACGGCGCTGGGCGCGACCAGCGGACGTTGCCCAGGCAGCATGATGTTCATGCGACTGACCACATCCCACGCCGACATGCGTCGAAAAAACGCCATGGAGATGACGCACCAAAGCATCATTTCCAAAGGTAAGCGTCGCCTGCGCAAAGTGGCTACACCGGCCTGCTCCAATGCCTGTTCGACCAGAGATGGATCAAGCAACGAGTCCAACCCTTCGAGGGAGTTGGGAGTCGAGACGAAGTTGTGGGTGAGTTCCAGTGCCCGAGCCAGACGCATAAAAAAATCCGATGCCTATTCAGGCATCGGATTTTGATTTCTTGCGGCCAAAGGTCAAGCAAAAGGGCTTAACTGATCGGCATTACCCTGAGAAGGGCCTCTTTTTTTTACGTTTGAGTCGTTATATCCGACCGAGTAACAACAGCACCAGCAGCACGACCAACACCACGCCGATAATGCCCGATGGACCGTAACCCCAACTTCTGGAGTGCGGGAAGACTGGCAGACCACCGATCAGCAACAGGATCAGGATAATGATAAGAATTGTGCCCATGTCTATTTCCTTGTTGAAAGTGTTCGAGAAGTCTTGGTGTTCAAGGGCGACTGGAGACTAAGTATTTCCAGACGGCTTATAAATTCCGACTGGTGCGCGTGACAGAAAATTCAATGTTTTTTTAATGTATTTGGATCGCGCTCTTATTTCCTTTTCCACTGCTGCAAGTTCAGAACTTAGTCCCTCTCAACGGATCAAACGCGCCACGGTTTGCCCCCACCATTCAGCAATCTGATGGAGCGAGGCTGGCGGCTGATCCTTCGCTACACTCGGCGCATCTTCCCAAGAACAACAAGGCTGTCCGCTATGCAAAATCGCATGATGATCACTGGTGCAGGCTCGGGCCTGGGTCGCGAAATCGCGCTGCGCTGGGCGCGTGAAGGCTGGCAACTGGCCTTGTCCGATGTCAGCGAACCCGGCCTGCAGGAAACCCTGAAAATGGTCCGTGAGGCCGGTGGTGACGGCTTTGTTCAACGCTGCGATGTGCGTGATTACAGCCAGCTCACCGCGTTCGCCCAGGCCTGTGAAGAGAAACTCGGTGGCATCGACATCATCGTCAATAATGCTGGCGTGGCGTCTGGCGGGTTCTTCAGCGAACTGTCGCTGGAAGACTGGGACTGGCAGATCGCGATCAACCTGATGGGCGTGGTCAAGGGCTGCAAGGCGTTTTTGCCGCTGCTTGAGCAAAGCAAGGGCAAGATCATCAACATCGCCTCCATGGCCGCGTTGATGCAAGGCCCGGCGATGAGCAACTACAACGTTGCCAAAGCGGGCGTAGTGGCCTTGTCAGAAAGCCTGTTGATCGAACTGGCACAGCAGGAAGTCGGCGTGCATGTGGTGTGTCCGTCGTTCTTCCAGACCAATCTGCTCGATTCTTTCCGTGGTCCGACCCCGGCGATGAAGGCGCAGGTTGGCAAGTTGCTGGAGAGTTCGCCAATCACCGCTGCGGACATCGCCGATTACATCTATCAGCAAGTGGCTGCCGGCGAATTCATGATCCTGCCCCACGAGCAGGGGAGAATGGCCTGGGCGATCAAACAGAAGAATCCGCAACTGCTCTACAACGAAATGACCTCCATGGCCGAGAAAATGCGCGCCAAGGCCAAACAGAGCAACGGCTGAACTTGCCCCACAAGTGCGGCGTGGTTAGGGTGGCCGCAATGGTCACCCTGTCGAGACGCGTCAATGCTCAATTATCTGTGGTTCTTTCTCGCGGCACTGTTTGAAATCGCCGGTTGTTTTGCCTTCTTCATGTGGCTGCGCCAAGGCAAAAGTGCCCTGTGGGTGATCCCCGCGCTGCTCAGCCTGACCTTGTTCGCGCTGTTGTTGACGCGTGTTGAAGCGGCCTATGCCGGTCGTGCCTATGCCGCTTATGGCGGGATCTACATCGTGGCGTCGATCGGCTGGCTGGCTGTGGTCGAGCGTGTTCGGCCGTTGGGTTCGGACTGGATCGGCGTGGCGCTGTGCGTGATCGGTGCCAGCGTGATTTTGTTTGGTCCACGCTTTTCTGCCGCTTGAGGCGAAGCCTGTATAGCGATTTGCAGGAAATATCTGAAGGGCACTGCGCTACGACGTTGTAGGGCATTACTGATTTGCCCGCGACGCATTGTAGAGCCGCCGCAAGCCGCGCATCTTCAGGGTTCGTTAACCTTGAAGGACGAATCTCATGCTTGTGCTCAGCCGTGTCGTTGGTGAGTTGATCTCAATCGGTGATGACATCACCTTACGCGTTCTGTCAGTGAACGGCTCCAGCGTGCGCTTTGGCGTCGACGCACCGCAGAAGGTCAACGTGCACCGCGCGGAGGTCTATGAGCGAATCCAGCGCAAGCAGGCCACGCAAAAAGTGCGCTGAGGGTTTCAATCGAACAGATGCTTGGGCACATCGTGCTTGAGCATCAACTGGCACTGCTCGCTTTCCGGGTCGAAGACAATCAGCGCCTGGCCCTTGGTCAGCGCCTGGCGTACGCGCAGCACGCGGGTTTCCAGCGGCGTGTCATCGCCATTGTCAGTGCCATCGCGGGTGACGAAATCTTCGATCAGGCGGGTGAGGGTGTCGACTTCAAGCGCGTCGTAGGGAATAAGCATGGGCACCTCGGCTAAATCAATGGCGGGATGCTACGGCGATTGGCGATCGACTGCCAGTTTTGTGCTGCTTGATCTGGCCCCTTCGCGAGCAGGCTCGCTCCCACATTTGGAATGCGTTTCCCTGTGGGAGCGACGGTGCGACGATTCGACCTGCTCGCGAAGGCGATGGCTCTGGCAACAGAGATTTAATTGTCCGAGCGCTGCCCCACCAGACTGTCCACTGGCGGCACTCGCGTTTCGCTCTCCATCTGCGTGTCATGTTCGATCTGATGACTGAAGCGATCCAGCGAAGCATTGGCCGGCGCCGCATCGCTGGCGAACACCGGAGGGCTCAGGATGTACGCCCCGAGCAAGCGACTCAGCGCTGCCAGACTGTCGATGTGCGTGCGCTCATAACCATGGGTCGCATCGCAGCCAAAGGCGAGCAGGGCGGTTCGAATGTCGTGGCCGGCGGTCACCGCCGAATGTGCATCGCTGAAGTAGTAGCGGAACAGGTCGCGGCGCACCGGCAGTTCGTTTTCCCCGGCCAGACGCAGCAAGTGCCGCGACAGGTGATAGTCGTACGGCCCGCCGGAATCCTGCATCGCCACGCTCACCGCGTGTTCGTTGGAATGCTGTCCGGGTGCGACCGGTGCGATGTCGATGCCGACGAACTCGCTGACGTCCCACGGCAATGCTGCCGCCGCGCCGCTGCCGGTTTCTTCGGTGATGGTGAACAGCGGATGGCAGTCGATCATCAACTCCTGGCCGCTGTCGACGATGGCTTTAAGCGATGCCAGCAGCGCAGCGACGCCGGCCTTGTCATCCAGGTGACGGGCGCTGATATGGCCGCTTTCGGTGAACTCCGGCAGCGGATCGAACGCCACCACATCGCCGACGCTGATGCCCAGCGAGTCGCAATCGGCCTTGGTCGCGCAGTAGGCATCGAGGCGCAGTTCGACGTGATCCCAACTGATCGGCATCTCATCCACGGCAGTGTTGAACGCATGCCCGGAAGCCATCAGCGGCAACACACTGCCGCGAATCACGCCGTTGTCGGTGAACAGGCTGACACGACTGCCCTCGGCAAAACGGCTCGACCAGCAGCCGACCGGGGCGAGCGTCAGACGCCCGTTGTCTTTGATCGCCCGAACGGCGGCACCAATGGTGTCGAGATGCGCCGAGACCGCGCGATCGGGACTGTTCTTTTTACCCTTGAGCGTGGCGCGAATGGTGCCGCGCCGGGTCATTTCAAAAGGGATGCCGAGTTCTTCCAGACGCTCGGCGACGTAGCGCACGATGGTGTCGGTGAACCCGGTTGGGCTGGGAATGGCGAGCATTTCCAGAAGGACTTTTTGCAGGTAGTTGAGATCCGGTTCGGGGATTTGCGTGGTCATGGAAACTCCTGATGGGTTGAGCACTGATCGTTCCCACGCTCGGCGTGGGAATGCAGCCCGGGACGCTCGGCGTCCCAAGAGAGGACGCAGAGCGTCCGGTGAGGCGTTCCCACGCCGAGCGTGGGAACGATCAGGAAATGTTCAGACAACCGGCTGACTGTGCGGAAACAACAAATCGACAAACCGCTCAGCCGTCGGTTGCGGTTCATGGTTGGCCAGGCCTGCGCGTTCGTTGGCTTCGATAAACACGTACTCCGGTTGATCCGCCGCCGGCACCATCAAATCAAGGCCGACCATCGGAATATCCAGTGCGCGCGCCGCCCGCACCGCCGCATCCACCAAGGTCGGATGCAGAATCGCCGTGACATCCTCCAGCGTGCCGCCGGTGTGCAGATTCGCCGTGCGCCGCACAAACAGATGCTCGCCCGCGGGCAAGACGCTGCTGTAGTCGTAACCGGCCGCATGCAAAGTGCGCTGGGTTTCGTGATCCAGCGGGATTTTGCTTTCGCCACCCGTGGCCGCTTGCCGGCGTCGGCTCTGGGCTTCGATCAGCGCACCAATCGAATGCTGACCATCGCCGATCACTTCCGCCGGACGACGAATCGCTGCCGCCACCACTTCAAAACCAATCACCAGAATCCGCAGGTCGAGACCTTCGTGGAAACTCTCCAACAGCACTCGGCTATCAAATTGCCTGGCCGATTCGATGGCCTGCTGCACCTCTTCGATGCTCTGCAAATCCACCGCGACGCCTTGGCCCTGTTCTCCGTCGAGTGGTTTGACCACCACCCGCTGATGCTCGTCGAGAAAGGCCAGATTGTCGTCGGCGTTGCCGGCCAATTGCTGCGCGGGCAGCTTGAGCCCTGCGGCTTTCAGCACTTTGTGAGTCAGGCTTTTGTCCTGACACAAGCTCATGCTGATCGCACTGGTCAGGTCGCTCAGCGATTCGCGGCAACGCACTCGGCGCCCGCCATGACTGAGGGTGAACAGTCCGGCTTCGGCGTCATCCACTTGCACGTCGATACCGCGACGATGGGCCTCTTCGACGATGATCCGCGCATAGGGATTGAAGTCGGCTTCCGGCCCTGGGCCGAGGAACAGCGTCTGATTGATGCCGTTCTTGCGCTTGATCGCGAAGGTCGAGAGGTTGCGGAAACCGAGTTTGGCGTAGAGGTTTTTCGCCTGGCGGTTGTCGTGCAACACCGATAGATCCAGATAGCTCAGGCCGCGACTCATGAAGTGCTCGATCAGGTGCCGCACCAGCACTTCGCCGACACCGGGGCGCGAGCACTGCGGATCAACCGCCAGGCACCAGAGGCTGCTGCCGTTTTCCGGGTCGTTGAACGCCTTGTGGTGATTCAGGCCCATGACGCTGCCGATCACCGCGCCGCTGTCTTCATCCTCGGCCAGCCAGTAAACCGGGCCGCCCTGATGACGCGGGGTGAGCAGCGTCGGATCGATCGGCAACATGCCGCGCGCCTGGTACAGGTGATTGATTGCCTGCCAGTCCGCGTCACTTTGCGCACGCCGAATACGAAAGCCGCGAAATACTCGGGTGGACGGGCGATAGTCGCTGAACCACAGGCGCAGGGTGTCGGACGGGTCGAGAAACAGTTGCGTCGGTTCGAGGCCGAGAATCTGCTGCGGCGCGGCGACGTACAGGGCGATATCACGCTCGCCGGGCTGCTCGTTGAGCAGCTCCCGGGCCAGTGTCGCCGGGTCGGGAAAAGTATGCCCGATCAGCAACCGGCCCCAGCCGCAATGCACGGCAATCGGGGCGGTGGCGAGTTCGCTGCCGTCTTCGGCCAGACGCGCCTGCAAACGTTCATACGACGGAGTCTGGCCGCGTATCAGGCGTTGGTTAATGGCCGTGGCGTGGGGTTTCATCAATCAGATTCCTTGTTCACTGAGCCACAGGTTCAGGGCCGCCAGTTGCCACAGCTTCGAACCGCGCAACGGCGTCAGTTGGCCTTGCGGGTCAGTCAGCAGTTTGTCGAGCATGGCCGGGTTGAACAGGCCGCGATCCTGGCTCGGATCAAGCAGCAGTTCGCGCACCCAGTTCAGCGTGTCACCCTGCAAATGCTTGAGGCCAGGCACCGGGAAGTAGCCCTTCTTGCGGTCGATCACTTCACTTGGAATGACCCGTCGTGCGGCTTCTTTCAGCACTTGCTTGCCGCCATCAGGCAGCTTGAATTTGCCGGGAACCCGCGCCGACAGTTCGACCAGTCGATAGTCGAGAAACGGTGTGCGCGCCTCCAGCCCCCAGGCCATGGTCATGTTGTCGACGCGTTTGACCGGGTCGTCCACCAGCATCACCGTGCTGTCCAGACGCAGGGCCTTGTCCACCGCCTCATCAGCGCCGGGTTGGGAGAAATGTTCCTTCACGAAGTCACCGGCGGCGTCATTGGCGGTCAGCCATTTCGGTTGCACAGTGGCGGCGTAGTCGTCGTAGCTGCGGTCGAAAAATGCCTCGCGATACGTCGCGTAAGGATCGGCCGCGCCGTCCACTTGCGGGTACCAGTGATAACCGGCGAACAGTTCGTCAGCGCCCTGGCCGCTCTGCACCACTTTGCAGTGCTTGGCCACTTCGCGCGACAGCAGATAGAACGCGATGCAGTCGTGGCTGACCATCGGCTCGCTCATCGCACGGAACGCGGCGGGCAATTGTTCGATGATCTCTTTCTCGTCGATGCGCAGTTGGTGATGTTGGGTGCCGTAGTGCTTGGCGATCAGGTCGGAGTACTGGAACTCGTCGCCGCGCTCGCCACCGGCATCCTGGAAACCGATAGAAAAGGTCGACAGGTCTTCCACACCGACTTCACGCAATAGACCGACCAACATGCTCGAATCGACACCGCCGGACAGCAATACACCGACATCCACGGCCGCGCGTTGACGGATCGCCACGGCTTCGCGGGTGCTGTCGAGGACGCGGTCGACCCAGTCTTCGAGGGTCAGATTTTTTTCGTCATCGTGGGGGCCGTACGGCAAGGTCCACCAGGTTTTCTGCTCGGTGGTGCCATCGGCTTCAACGCGCATCCAGGTCGCTGGCGGCAGTTTTTCGATGCCTGCCAGCAGCGTGCGCGGTGCAGGCACCACGGCGTGGAAATTCAGGTAATGGTTCAGCGCCACCGGGTCGAGGATCGGGTTGATATCACCGCCCTTGAGCAATGCCGGCAGGGCCGAGGCAAAGCGCAAGCGCTGGCCGGTGCGCGACAGGTACAACGGCTTCACGCCGAGACGGTCACGGGCGATGAACAGACGCTTGGCGTCGCGCTCCCAGATGGCGAAGGCGAACATGCCGTTGAGTTTTGGCAGCAGTGCTTCGCCCCAGGCGTGATAGCCCTTGAGCAGCACTTCGGTGTCGCCACCGGAATAGAAGGCGTAGCCCAGCGCTTCGAGTTCGGCACGCAGTTCCGGAAAATTGTAGATCGCGCCGTTGAAGGCCAGTGACAGGCCCAACTGGCTGTCGATCATCGGCTGCGCCGAGCCGTCCGACAGGTCCATGATTTTCAAACGGCGATGGCCCAGAGCAATCGGCCCTTGGGCATGGAAACCCCACGCGTCAGGCCCGCGAGGTGCCAGGTGATGGGTGATGCGTTCTACCGCTGCAAGGTCTGCAGGTTGTTGATCAAAACGTAACTCGCCAGCTAATCCGCACATAAAGTCCTTACCGGTTTTTCCGTTGGGGAGAGGGGTCAAGCCGTACCTCGCAAAGGGCGGGTACTCAGAAACTGACCTGCTGCGGTAAGTGGAGTTTTAGAACGATAAGTTATAAGTGGGCTTGTCTGACCGGCGGACCATTAGCAGATTCAACGCTTATCCGTGCGGTATATAGATAGGGCAAACATTGCAATTTCTGCTCTGAACAGCGGAAAACCGTGCAGTTATTCGTATTTTTAATCAAAGCGCAGGATCGATAGGGTAAAGGCTCGAACCAGCAATAAAGGAATATTGCCGATGCCGACTGAAGAGAAAAAAGTACCCTCCGCGCCATTGACGCAGACACAGATGCTGGCTGCTTTTTTGCAGGCCACCGGCGATCTCGACACCGCCGAGGCCTTGCAAAAAAGCCTGCCGCCATGGCTGCTGAAAACGTCACCGGCCACGCTGGGAGCCGTCGACAAGACGGCTCGTGATCTCGACGCAATCAGAGAGAAAGTAGACGTCGAACTGAAGCGCTTGCAACCGATGAAAGCTTTCTGCATCAACGCTCTGAATACTGCGCTGAGCGAGAAGTGGCAGGACGTGGAGTTCGACGTCGAGCATGACCATCTGGAACTGCCCGGTGCCGATTGTGATTGTGCACCGGCCCCGGAAACGGCGGGAGTACAAAACCTGATCGCGACCACCCAGGCGGTCAACGCCACGACGCAGGCGGGCAGTGCCGCCGTTCAGACCGCGGCCGCCAAGGTCCCGACCGTTGAGACGGCTTCGGTTTCGCCAGCGCCGGGTGCGCCTTCTGCCCAAGCCAAACCGGCCCAAGTCAGCATTCCCCCGGCGACACAGTCACTGCTGGAAGCGGCGATGCAAAATTTCACCGCCGATGAAGAGACGGCGGACGGCTTTCCGGCTGGCAGCGTCGTCAGTGTCGACAGCGCGCCGCAAGGCATCGACGGGCTGACTCCGCAGGCTTTCGCCAAAGTGTGTCGCACGCTGGATCTGGGCAAGCGCTACCAGGCACACTTCGAACAGGTTTTCGGGCTGCGCGACAAGGACAACAACGCCGTTGTCGGTAGTCGTGTGAGCGAAGACATTGGCACCCTGAAGAAGCTGCAACTGCAACTGGATGTGAACCTCGCTCTGGCGAAAAAACATATCACGCCAGCGGGTGGCGAGACTTTGCAGCGGCTGATCGACGCGAATGGCGTGGTCAGCGCGCAAACCCTGCATTACCGCAATCAGCCGTTGATCATGCAGGGTATCGAAATTCGAGACAGTTGCATCTGGGGCGTGGTGGTGTTTTCGCTGCGCTCGATCGAAACCCACCCCAACGAATGGTGCCTGGTTTACATGCCTGGCGAGCCTGATCGACCGGTTTACGATTACCCCAGTTTCGCCTCGTTCAAGGAATACCTGACGCTGAAACTGAGTGTGAGACGCTACAAGGATTACTTTGCCAACAGCCTCGACGAAGACAACAAGGTCGACTTCTTCAAGGCGTACGCCGACAAGCGCGATCTGGGCACCATCAAAGCGCTGCCGATCACCGTTTCGCTGGTTGATTTCATGGTGCAAAGCCATCTCGGCAAGCTGCAGATCGATGCGCGCAAGCTCGTCGTACCGACTACGGACGTGGATGAGGAAGCACGCAAAAAGCGACTGCTCAATTACCTCGAAGTCAGTGTGACTGTCGCTTCTCTGGCTGGGTTTTTTATTCCGGTACTCGGCCAGTTGATGATGGGCGTCGCTGTGGGGCAACTGCTGGGCGAAGTTTTTGAAGGCGTCGAGGACTGGGGACAGGGTGATCGACAGGAGGCTTTGGCGCACTTTCTCAGCGTGGCCGAGAACATTGTGCTGATGGGCGCCACGGCGGGCGGGCAGAAAATCATCGGGTCGCTGGTGAAAAAAACCGTGCGCGCGCACCCGGAGTTTTTTGCCGGGTTTGCGGCGATTCTCGATCCCGCCGGCAAGGCACGCTTGTGGCGCCCGCAACTGGCCGCCTATGCGCAATCAATGCCGCAGACTGCAACTGCGCTCATTGACGCCAAAGGCTTCTTTCACGTACGGGGCAAGACCTTTGGTCGAATCGGCGATTTGTTGTACGCAGGTCAACACTCCGCCGAATCGAAGACCTGGCGCCTTGAACATCCGACGCGCAAGACGGCCTTCGCGCCTGAGCTGCAAGAAGGGGTTGAAGGAGGCTGGCGCCATCCGGCCGAAGAGGCCAGCCAATGGGCCGGCTCCGGCTACACGCTCAAACGTATTGATCCAACGCTGGCCAGCGTTGAGGATCTTCGTCTGGATATGATGCGCCGGCTCACGCAAACCCCCTATGACGAATTGCATCGTACGTTCGAGGAAAATTTGTCGCTGCCGCCGCGGTTACGCGACACCATCGAGCGTTTCAGTCTTGAACGCCGGGTGCGCGATTTTATCGCCGACATGCAGGCGGGAAATGCTCGAAGCACCCGCTATACCCAAGAGCAGCTGTATACCTTGCCCAAGCTCAAGCAATGGCCGACTGACCGCTACATCAAGGTCATCGACGACAACGAACAGGTCATTGCAACCTACCCTCAAGTGCAGGCGCAGGACGATGCGCTCAGTGTCGTCGTCACTGAAGATCAGTTAAGCAGCGGCGAGTTGCTCAAGACTGTCGTCAAGGGGCTGTCGCAGAAGGAAGTGACGACCTTGCTCGGCGCCAAAGTTGCCAGCAGCGAGCAGAGCGTACAACTGGCGAAAAAACTCGGCGCCGCCGTCAAAGCCAATCAGCGGCCGTTGTTCGAGCAGCTCTATCAAACCTACGACCAAAGCGACGTCGACGAAGTCCTGAAACTGCGCAAGCTGTATCCCGATCTCCCCGTGCGCTATGCGCAGGCATTGATTGACCGGGCGTCGAGCGTTCAACGGACGTTGCTACGGGAGACTGGTCGGGTATCAATGGAGCTTGCACAGTCGGTTCGCCAAGCCAGCCACAACGTTCGCCTGGATCGAGTGTTGGCCGGATTTTATCTGCCTGATATAGCAGATGGCTATACCGAGAAGCTGGCGATCCAGATGCTGCCCCGCCTGACTGGATGGAGCCCGGATGTGCGCCTTGAGTTGCATGAAAGTACGCTCACAGGGACGATACTGGAGGCGACCGGCAAAGAGTCGGCGATGCTGCTCGATACCTGCAAACTGGTGAAATCCGCCAAGGGTTACGAAGCATTCGACGGTAACGGGCTCTCGTTGGGACTGGCACCTGCCGGCCCGGACAGTTTGTACGAAGCGATCCTCAAGGCTCTTCCTCCAGGTAGACGTACCGCTGCCGGTTTCCCCAATCCGACAGCGAGTAACAGTGCGAGATTGCGCAACCGACTTCTTGAGACGGCTTTGGTCGAGCGTGAGCAAGGTGCGCGGATGGTGGCCGGTGGTGAGTTCGAGCCGGTGATCGCAGAGCCGAACTGTGTTCAGGCTGACCCACCCTTATTTTCTTCTCGCCATGGCCGGACCTTGCTGCGCAAGGTGCGCAAACTGTTTCCTTTATTTACCGAAGCGCAAGCCGAGGCGTTTCTCGACAACCTTGGTGACGACCCCCTGACACGTGCCAACCGGGTCAAACAGTTGCGCCTCGATCTGCAGAGCTTGCGCGAAACATTGGGCACCTGGAGCGAACAAAAGGACGAAACAGCGGATGCGGCGCAAGTCCGCGATCAGTTCAAAAGCCGGCAGGAGACGGCTTTTCGGATTGAGGACTGTTTCCGCCGCCGAATTCTGTTGCCTGATGCGCAGGGCAGACCTGTTTGCGGCCTCAAGCTTGACGGCATGCGCGTCGGCAGTCTGCCGTCGCTGCCCGCCGAGGTCAGCTTCGAACATGTCCGAGAGCTGTCGCTGAAGAACATGCAGTTGGGCGATGACATTGGCGGGTTTTTAAAATTTTTCAAACAAGTCGAGACGCTGCAACTGGACGCCAATCAACTCACAGCGCTGCCCCAGGCCTTGTCGCTTATGCCCGAACTCAAATGGCTGAGCCTGGCCGACAACAGCATCAAACTCACCGAACAATCACTCGCGCAGCTGGCCGGCCTGCGCACGCTGTACAGCTTGAATCTCAGCGGAAATCGCCTGGGGGCCACGCCCGATGTCGGCAAGATGTTTGATCTGCGCTACCTGTCTCTGCGTAATACTCATGCCACGGAGCTGCCCAAAGGGCTTTCGCGCTTGCCCAATCTTGACCGCGTGGATCTGCGCAACAATGCCATCAAGCAATTGCCGGCCTGGTTGTTCGACACGCCCAGACAGTTCAGCGAGACGATCAACCTGCGCCATAACGAGCTGTCACAGGCCAGCAGTGATTTATTGACGGCATACCGTGACCGCACGGGTATCGGTATGGGCTACCTGGAAGACGATCTGGCGCGCCTGGATGAACAACAGGCACGCTCGCTCTGGTTCAAGGAGATCGCCGGCACCCAGTGGGCCCGTCGCGAACCGATCTGGACAGCGTTCAAGGATGAGCCGGCCGCCGAAGGGTTGTTCCATTTGCTGGCCGAGTTGGGCAGTACCGCTGACAGTGTCAGGGTCAACGAGGACATGACCCGTCGCGTCTGGGACGTGCTGGAAGCGGCTGAGTCCAATGCCACGTTGCGAGAACAGGTGCTGGACCTGGCCGCCAATCCGATCAACTGTACCGATTCGGCAGCATTGAACTTCAGTCATCTGGAAGTAGCCGTCGAGGTCGATAAAGTGACCCGCGACGGCAGGGCATCGACGGCTGCATTGCTCAAACTGGGCCGCGGTTTGTTCAGGCTCGAACAACTGGAACAGATCGCTCAGGAGCATGTGAAGCAAAATGCGAGTGTCGATCCGCTGGAGGTCAGTCTGGCTTACCGCACCGGGCTGGCAGAACATTATGAGTTGCCGGGCCAACCGCGACACATGCGCTTCGCGGCACTGAGCGGCGTGAAGGCGACGGATCTGGAATCGGCCAAAAGCCAGGTAGACGCTGCTGAAATGTCCACCAAGTGGAAAGATTTCATCGTGCGTCAGCCCTTCTGGTGCGATCACCTGAAACGCAATGATCCCTCGAAGTTTTCCGCCATAGATGAAATCCATGCACCCAAAATACAAGCGCTGTTCGACAAGGCCGATACGCTGACAAGTGCCGAATACCGCAAACAAATGGATGGATTAATGATGCACAAAGAGCAGGCCGAGAACGAGGTGTTCAGAAGCCTGACCACCGAAGCATTGCGTGTGGGGGATGTCGGGATCTGCGCGATTCCAAACTGATATGTCACCGGTGTCGGCGAGCGGATTTACTTACCCCTGATCAACCGCCGCAAGGCAAAACGATTGGGGTGACACGCCTCAGCCACACTGCGCGGTAACGGCAGCGGTTCGTTGTCCAGCCAGGCGGCGAGCAGCTCGCCGGACAGCGGTGCAGTGATCAGCCCCCGCGAGCCATGGCCGCTGTTGACGTACATACCGTCGAGCCATGGGCAAGCGATGTCCGGCACTTGCCGGGCATCCTTGGCCAGTGCGGCATACGCCTGAGTGAAGGCTTCGTGGTCGGCCAGCGGGCCGACGATCGGCAGATAGTCCGGGCTGGTGCAGCGAAAAGCCGCACGGCCCTGAAGGTCTTCGACAGCCTGTTCGCTGATGTTCAGACGCGCGACCAGATCGCTGGAGATCTCTTCGAGCATTGCCAGATTGCCTTGGTGTTCGGCGCTGGTCGGGGTCAGGTCGTCGCTGTTGAAATCGAAGCTGGCGCCCAGCGTGTGTTCGCCCAGCCGTGCAGGTGCGACATACCCCTCGGCGCAGACCACCGTGGCCAATGCCTGACTTTGCGCGGTCTGGGCGAGGCGGGTGATCTGCCCGCGAATGCGCTTGAGTGGCAGCTCGGCGCTTTGCGCAAAGCGCTTGATCTCCGCAGCACCGGCCAGCACCACGACGGCGGCGCTGGCGAGCAAACGGTCGCCGTCGAAAGCCTGCCATTGGCCATCGACCTTGCGTAGCTCCAGCACGTCATGATGGCTGAGCAGCTCGATATTCGGCTGCGCGGCGTGTGCCTGGCACAGCGCCGGCGGGTGCACCCAGCCGCCCTCGGGATAGTACAGGCCACCATGGGCCAGGCCCACGCCGGCACGGGCCTGCGCTTGGGGTTGATCGAGCCACTGCAACAGGTCGTGCGGGAATGCCTCGGCCAACTGCGCGTGACGCTCGGCTTCTTTGCTGTTGAACGCCAGTTGCAGCACGCCGCAATCGTCCCAGTCGGTACCGCGCTGCAGGCTCTCGAGCAGGCGGCGGGTGTAACCAAAGCCGCTGACGATCAGTTGCGACAACGCCGTACCGTGAGCAGACAGTTTCAGGTACAACACGCCCTGCGGGTTGCCCGAGGCCTCTTGCGCCACGGCATCGTGGCGTTCGAGCAAACTCACTTGCCAGCCGCGCGCCGCGAGGCTCGCCGCGGTGGCACAACCGGCCAGACCGGCGCCGATCACCAGGGCCCGACGTTCACCGCTCAGCGGCGCTGGGCGCGCGAACCAGGGTTTCTCGGCGGCGGGTGGCGGCACTTCCTGGGGCCAGCCAAGGAACTCGCCACGCAGGATTTCCCATTTGTGGCCGATGCCTGGCGTGCGCTTCATCTTGAACCCGGCGGCGTTGAGCAGGCGCCGCACCCAACCGGTGCTGGTGAAGGTGCTGATGGTCGAGCCGGGCGCCGCCAGTCGGGCCAGTTCGACGAACAGTTCGGCGGTCCACATGTCGGGGTTTTTCGCCGGGGCAAAGCCGTCGAGAAACCACGCATCGATCTGCGCATCAAGCTGCGGCAGTTGCTCCAGGGCATCGCCGATCAGCAGCGTCAACGTCACACGACCATTGGCCAGGGTGATGCGCTGAAAGCCCTGATGAATCGCCACGTAGTGCTTGAGCAACTGATCGGCCAGCGGTTTGAGTTCTGGCCACAACGCCAGCGCGCGTTGCAGGTCGGCCGGGCTTAACGGGTACTTTTCGACACTGACAAAATGCAGGCGCGCACCTGCCACCGCGTGTTGTTCGAACAGTTGCCAGGCGCAGAGAAAATTCAGCCCGGTGCCGAACCCGGTCTCACCGATGACCAACCGCCCACCCGCCGGCAACGCCGCGAAGCGCTCGGCCAGACGGTTTTGTTCAAGGAACACATAGCGGGTTTCATCCAGCCCCGACTGATCGGAAAAATACACGTCATCGAACACTCGCGAACGCGGGCGTCCCTGGTCATCCCAGTCGAGTTGGGCGTGGGGCAATACAGGTTTCATGGCAGGCTCGGCAACGACAAGGCGGCCATTCTAGCTGATCGCGCAGGTGCTGCTTGATCCATGGCAAGGCTTGCTCGCGATGTCTCAAGGACAATCCACCGCCCGCGGGAATTTCTGCGCCGCGCCTGTGCCCAATCCGCTAGTCTTGCTGAATTCTGGAAGGAGCCGTCCAATGTTTGAATCCGCTGAAATCGGTCACGCCATCGACAAAGACACCTACGAGGCTGCCGTTCCTGCGCTGCGTGAAGCGCTGCTCGAAGCGCAGTTCGACTTGCAGCAGCAAAAGCGCTTTCCGGTGATCGTATTGATCAACGGCATCGAAGGTGCGGGCAAGGGCGAGACGGTCAAGTTGCTCAATGAGTGGATGGATCCGCGCCTGATCGAAGTGCGCACCTTCGACCAGCAGACCGATGAAGAGCTGGCGCGGCCACCGGCCTGGCGTTACTGGCGGATGCTCCCGGCGAAGGGGCGGATGGGGGTTTTCTTCGGTAACTGGTACAGCCAGATGCTGCAGGGGCGGGTGCATGGATTGTTCAAGGATCCGCGCCTGGATCAGGCGATCAATGCTGCCGAGCGTCTGGAAAAGATGCTCTGCGATGAAGGCGCACTGATCTTCAAGTTCTGGTTCCACCTGTCCAAGAAACAGATGAAGGCCCGGCTCAAGTCTCTCGCGGATGACCCGCTGCACAGTTGGCGCATCAGCCCGCTGGACTGGCAGCAATCGCAAACCTACGACAAGTTCGTCAAATACGGTGAGCGCGTGCTGCGCCGTACCAGTCGTGACTACGCGCCGTGGCATGTCATTGAAGGCATGGACGCCAATTACCGCAGCCTGGCGGTCGGCAAGATTCTGCTTGAGGGCCTGCAAAACGCCCTGAAGCGTCCGGATGTGCACACCGAAGAAGTCAACGCTGCGCCACTGGGCACGGCGGTCGATCAACTCAACCTGCTCGACAGCCTCGACCTTACCCAGCGCCTGGAAAAGAAAGATTACGAAGAACAACTGATCACCGAGCAGGCGCGGCTGTCCGGGCTGATGCGCGACAAGCGCATGCGTCGCCACGCGCTGGTTGCAGTGTTCGAAGGGAACGATGCGGCAGGCAAGGGCGGGGCGATTCGCCGGGTAGCGGCAGCCCTCGATCCGCGCCAGTACAGCATCGTGCCGATCGCCGCGCCGACCGAGGAGGAGCGGGCGCAGCCGTACTTGTGGCGTTTCTGGCGGCACCTGCCGGCGCGGGGCAAGTTCACCGTGTTCGACCGCTCCTGGTATGGCCGCGTGCTGGTGGAACGTATCGAAGGCTTTTGCAGCCCGGCCGACTGGCTGCGCGCGTACAGCGAAATCAATGACTTTGAAGAGCAGATCGCCGACGCCGGGGTGATCGTGGTCAAGTTCTGGCTGGCCATCGACAAGGACACGCAGATCGAGCGTTTCCAGGCGCGCGAAGAGATCCCCTTCAAGCGCTTCAAGATCACCGAAGACGACTGGCGCAACCGCGACAAGTGGGATGCCTATCGGACGGCGGTGGGCGACATGGTCGATCGCACCAGCACCGAAATCTCGCCGTGGACGCTGGTCGAAGCCAACGACAAACGCTGGGCCCGGGTCAAAGTGTTGCGCACCATCAACCGAGCGCTGGAAGAGGCGTTCGAGAAGTCGGACAAGAAGGCCAAAAAGCACAAGGACTGAGCCGATGGGCACGCATACGCGGGGTGAATGATTGTCGCGGTCGGTCATTTGGTGGGCTTATGCTCGAACCACTCTCAACCGACAACAGCAATGAGGTATGCCATGCGTGAAGTGGTGATCGTCGACAGCGTCCGGACCGGCCTGGCCAAATCCTTTCGCGGCAAGTTCAACCAGACCCGCCCCGACGACATGGCGGCGCATTGCGTCAATGCGCTGCTGTCGCGCAATGACATCGACCCGGCCAGCGTCGAGGATTGCATCGTCGGTGCCGGCTCCAACGAGGGCGCGCAGGGCTACAACATTGGCCGTAACGTCGCAGTGCTTTCGCAACTGGGCACTGGCGTTGCAGGGATGACCCTCAACCGCTTCTGTTCCTCGGGCTTGCAGGCGATTGCGATTGCCGCTAACCAGATCGCCTCGGGGTGCAGCGACATCATCGTCGCCGGTGGCGTCGAGTCGATCAGTCTGACCCTGAAAAGCGTCAACACCGATCACCTGATCAACCCGCTGCTCAAGCAGCAGACCCCGGGTATCTATTACACGATGGGCCAGACCGCTGAAGTGGTCGCGCGACGTTATGGCGTCAGCCGTGAAGCGCAGGACCGTTATTCCCTGCAAAGTCAGTTGCGCACCGCCCAGGCGCAGGCCGCCGGGTTGTTTGATGACGAAATCGTGCCGATGGCGGTGAAGTACCGGGTCGAGGACAAGAACAGCGGCGAAGTGCAGATCCTCGATGGCATCGTCGAGCGCGACGACTGCAACCGTCCGGACACCACTTACGAAAGCCTCGCCGGATTGAAGCCGGTGTTTGCCGACGACGGTTCGGTAACGGCGGGCAACTCGTCGCAACTGTCCGACGGTGCGTCGATGACGCTGGTCATGAGCCTGGAAAAAGCCCTGCAACTGGGGCTCAAGCCGAAAGCGTTTTTCCGTGGTTTCACCGTCGCCGGTTGCGCGCCGGACGAAATGGGCATCGGCCCGGTGTTCTCGGTGCCGAAACTGCTCAAGGCCAAGGGCTTGCAGGTGGCGGATATCGATTTGTGGGAACTCAACGAGGCGTTCGCTTCGCAGTGCCTGTACGCCCGGGATCGGCTGGAGATCGACAATGACAAATACAACGTCAATGGCGGGTCGATTTCCATTGGCCACCCGTTCGGCATGACCGGGTCACGGCAGGTCGGGCATCTGGTGAGGGAGTTGCAGCGGCGCAATCTGCGTTACGGCATCGTCACCATGTGCGTGGGCGGCGGGATGGGGGCGACGGGGTTGTTTGAGGCGGTACGCTAGGCTCCAAAGAGTTTGTTGTTCGTTCTAGCGCTTTCGCGAGCAGGCTCGCTCCCGCATTTGGAAGGCATTTCAACTGTGGGAGCGAGCCTGCTCGCGAAGGAAGCACCGCGGTTTATCTGTTGGAATCCAAACCTGCATCCGCGCGATATAAGCCTTTATCTCCTGCTCGGCTTTCTCATGACTGTCAAACGGCCCTTCAAGGGTATTTTCCCGAGTGCTGAAAAACAGTTCGCCATTGACCCGGCACACCCGGTCGCTGCGAAAGTGCGTGGCGGGGGCGGGATCCTGGCGGCGCATGCCTAACATGGTCGGTCTCCTTTTTGTGATGCGCTGAAACGGATCCAATGAGCTTATGCCTGAAGCACTTGGGATGCCTGCCCAGCCGATCAACGGCGCATCGTCAATTTAATGCTGCGACCTGCACAGTTTCATTCACGGCGTGTCCCGAACTGTCCCTGTGTCGCGTCCTGCACTGCGCCTAGAATGATCGCTCTTGTCAGCAGGCTTCGGGGTTCGCATGCATATTTCATCGGGTCGCTGGGTGTACGGCTTGTTCCTGGCGCTGCTGACGGCGTTTCTGTGGGGCATCCTGCCGATCAAACTCAAACAGGTGTTGCTGGTGATGGACCCGGTCACGGTGACCTGGTTTCGCCTGCTGGTGTCCGGCGGTTGCCTGTTCATTTATCTGGCGTCGACCAAACGCCTGCCGAGCCGCAAAGTGCTCGGCCCCAAGGGTGGCTGGCTGGTGCTGATGGCGGTGCTCGGGCTGGTGGGGAACTACGTGCTGTATCTGATGGGGCTCAACCTGTTGAGCCCCGGCACCGCGCAGTTGGTGGTGCAGATGGGACCGATCATGTTGCTGATTGCCAGTCTGTTTGTGTTCAAGGAGCGCTTCAGCATCGGCCAGGGCATGGGGCTGGCGGTGTTGTTGATCGGTTTTGTGTTGTTCTTCAATCAGCGGCTGGCGGAGTTGCTGACCTCGCTCTCGGATTACACCGCCGGCGTGCTGCTGGTGTTGTTGGCATCGACGGTCTGGACGTTTTACGCGCTTGGGCAGAAGCAATTGCTGACGGTGTGGAATTCGTTGCAGGTGATGATGGTGATTTATCTGTTCTGCGCGTTGTTGCTGACGCCGTGGGTGCATCCGCTTGAAGTGTTGCAGTTGAGTCCGCTGCAGGGCTGGCTGCTGTTGGCGTGCTGCATGAACACCCTGATCGCTTATGGTGCGTTCGCCGAGGCGCTGGCGCACTGGGAGGCATCGCGGGTCAGTGCGACGCTGGCGATTACGCCGCTGGTGACGTTTGGCGCGGTGGTGATTGCCGCCGGGGTCTGGCCGGAATATGTGCATGCCGAGCAGATCAATGGCCTGGGTTATGGCGGGGCGGTGCTGGTGGTGCTGGGGTCGGCGCTGGTGGCGTTGGGGCCGTCGTTGATTGCCGGGTTGAAGGCGCGGCGCATGCGTATGGCAGCAGGTTAACCGCGTCATCGTTCTTCGCGAGCAAGCCCGCTCCCACATTTGAGCGTAATCCCATGAGAGGAATGCATTCGAATGTGGGAGCGGGCTTGCTCGCGAAGACTGACTTTCAGTCGCTACAAACCTCAGCCCTTGGCGCCAGCCTCGATCATGTTCTCCGGCCGCACCCACGCATCAAACTGTTCATCGGTCAGATACCCCAGCTGCAGCGCCGCTTCTCGCAAGGTCAGCCCTTCGCTGTAAGCCTTCTTGGCGATTTCCGCCGACTTGTCGTAACCGATGTGCGGGTTCAGCGCGGTCACCAGCATCAGCCCGCGTTCCAGATGTTTGGCCATGACTTCGGCGTCTGGCTCAAGACCGGCAATGCAATGCTGCTGGAAGTTGCTGCAGCCATCGCCGAGCAGGCGGATCGATTGCAGCAGGTTGTGGATGATCACCGGTTTATAGACGTTCAACTGCAAGTGACCCTGGCTCGCGGCAATGCCGATTGCCACGTCGTTGCCCAGCACCTGGCAGGCGAGCATCGACAGCGCTTCGCACTGGGTCGGGTTGACCTTGCCGGGCATGATCGAGCTGCCCGGTTCGTTGGCTGGCAGTCTTACTTCGGCAAAACCTGCGCGCGGGCCAGAACCCAGCAGACGCAGGTCGTTGGCGATTTTCATCAATGCCACGGCGAGGGTCTTCAGGGCGCCGGACAGACTGGTCAGCGGCTCATGCCCGGCCAGCGCGGCGAACTTGTTTGGCGCGGTGACAAACGGCAGGCCGGACAACGCCGCCAGTTCCGCCGCAATCGCCTCACCGAAGCCATGCGGTGAATTCAGTCCGGTACCGACCGCAGTGCCGCCCTGCGCCAGTTCACACACCGCCGGCAGTGCAGCACGGATCGCTCGCTCGGCGTAATCGAGCTGCGCGATGAAGCCGGACAGCTCCTGACCGAAGGTGATCGGGGTGGCGTCCATCATGTGCGTGCGCCCGGTTTTCACCAGTTTCATGTGCCGCGCGGCGAGTTCGGCCAGGCCGCCGGACAGCTCGGCAATCGCCGGCAGCAGTTGTTCCTGCACGGCTTTGACCGTGGCGATGCTCATGGCGGTGGGGAAGCAGTCGTTGGAGCTCTGCGAGCGGTTGACATGATCGTTCGGGTGCACCGGCGTTTTGCCGCCGCGCGGGTTGCCGGCCAGTTCGTTGGCGCGACCGGCGATCACTTCGTTGACGTTCATGTTGCTCTGGGTGCCGCTGCCGGTCTGCCAGACCACCAGTGGGAACTGGTCATCGTGCTGGCCGTCGAGCACTTCGTCGGCAGCTTGTTCGATCAGGCGGGCGATGTCGGCGGGCAGGTCGCCATTGCGGTCGTTGACCCGGGCGGCGGCTTTCTTGATCAGGGCCAGGGCGTGCAGTACCGGCAGCGGCATGCGTTCCTGGCCAATGGCGAAGTTGATCAGCGAGCGTTGCGTCTGAGCACCCCAGTAGGCGTCGTCCGGGACTTCGATCTGGCCCAGGCTGTCGGTTTCGATACGGCTCATCGTGCACACTCCTGTTGGTCTGTTTGCGCTGGTTAGGCCAGGTCTGGCCCAGGTGGTTCCATCAATCCGATTGTTGACCGGTCAAACCCCGCCAATCAAGCGCGGCAAGGCTCGGGGGTTGAGCCATAGCGTTTGTTAGGCGCAGAATGGTCGCCCTTGGGGTTTTACCTCGTTAGCTAGAAAAGGAAACTCGATGACTCGTCTTCGTGCCATCTGTACCGCGGTTGCACTGGTTTGCGCCAGCGGCCAGGTGCTTGCCGATACCGCCAGCCACAATGCCAGTGCCGAAGCTTTCCTGACCCTGGCGCACGCTGACAAACTGGGCACTCCGGTGTACATGCAAGTGCAGCAAATGTTTGCTCAGCGTTTTGAGCAGACCAAAGCCCCGGAATCCAAGAAAGCCACGCTGGAAACCTACCAGGCCAAGGCCAACGCCGCCCTGGATCAGGCCATCGGCTGGAACAAGCTCAAGCCCGACATGGTCAAGCTCTACACCAGCAACTTCAGCGAATCGGAGCTCAAAGACCTGGTCGCTTTCTACAAGTCGCCACTGGGCAAGAAAGTCCTGGAAAAAATGCCGCAGCTGACTCAGCAATCGGCTCAGATGACCCAGGCCAAACTGGAAAGCGCGGTACCGGTAGTCAACAAGCTGCTGGAAGACATGACCAACGAGCTGGCCCCGAAAGGCGCTGCTCCGGCCAAGAAAAAGCCGTAAGCGGAGTTCGTGATGACCATGCAACAACGCATTGAATCGACGCTGGCGCTGCTTCAGCCCGAACACCTGCAAGTGCTGGACGAAAGCCACATGCACAGTCGCGGGTTACAGACCCACTACAAGGCTGTGGTGGTCAGCGCGCAGTTCGACGGCCTGAACCGGGTCAAGCGCCACCAGAAAGTCTACGGCACGCTCGGCGAGCTGATGGGCGAGTTCCATGCGTTGGCGCTGCACACCTACACCCCGCAGGAATGGGCAGAGATCGGCGCCGCTCCGGCGTCGCCGACCTGTGCTGGCGGTAGCAAACATTAAGATCAAAAGATCGCAGCCTGCGGCAGCTCCTACAGGTGGCTGCCGCAGAGGGTGATGTTTTTTGCTAGAATCCGCAACGCGCCGCTTACCCGGCGCGTTTTTTTTCGTATCCGGTTCACCCTTTGCGAGGGTAGCCACCTGGAGAAATACCCATGACACAACCGATTGTCGTGGCGGCACTGTATAAGTTCGTCACCCTCGAAGATTACGTCAACCTGCGCGAGCCGCTGCTGCAAGCGATGGTCGACAACGGCATCAAAGGCACCCTGCTGATCGCAGAAGAAGGCATCAACGGCACGGTTTCCGGCACGCGCGAAGGCATCGATGGCCTGCTCGCCTGGCTCAAGAACGATCCGCGCATGATCGACATCGATCACAAAGAGTCGTACTGCGACGAGCAGCCGTTTTACCGCACCAAAGTCAAACTCAAGAAAGAGATCGTCACCCTCGGTGTCGAAGGCGTCGACCCGAACAAAAAGGTCGGCACCTACGTTGATCCGCAAGACTGGAACGCGTTGATCAGCGACCCTGAAGTGTTGTTGATCGACACGCGCAACGATTACGAAGTGTCGATCGGCACCTTCGAAGGCGCCATCGATCCGAAAACCACCAGTTTTCGCGAATTCCCCGACTACATCAAAGAGCACTTCGATCCGGCCGTGCACAAGAAGGTCGCGATGTTCTGCACCGGCGGCATTCGTTGCGAGAAAGCCTCGAGCTACATGCTGGGCGAGGGTTTCGAAGAGGTTTACCACCTCAAGGGCGGCATTCTGAAATACCTCGAAGAGGTGCCGCAGGAAGAAACCAAGTGGCAGGGTGACTGCTTTGTGTTCGACAACCGTGTGACTGTGCGTCACGACCTCAGCGAAGGCGACTACGATCAATGTCATGCCTGCCGCACACCGGTCAGCGTTGAAGATCGCACCTCCGAGCATTACGTGGCTGGCGTCAGTTGCCCGCACTGCTGGGACACGCTGAGCGAGAAAACCCGCCGCAGCGCCATCGATCGGCAGAAGCAGATCGAACTGGCCAAGGCGCGCAATCAGCCGCATCCGATCGGCTACAACTACAAGCAAGCATCCTCCGAGGCTTAACCATGTCTGCGCGCCTGCTCTATGTGATGGATCCGATGTGTTCCTGGTGCTGGGGGTTTGCTCCGGTGGCCAAGGCACTGGTTGAGCAGGCGCAAGCAGCCGGGGTCGAGCTGCATCTGGTGGTCGGCGGCTTGCGCACCGGCAGCGGCGCTTCGCTGGAGCCGACCACTCGACGTTACATTCTCGAACACTGGCAAGCGGTCACCGAGGCCACAGGCCAAGCGTTCAAGTTTGAGGGGGCGTTGCCTGACGGTTTCGTCTATGACACCGAGCCTGCCTGCCGCGCGATTGTCACCGCGCGCAGCCTGGCGCCGGATTGCGCGTGGAAACTGGTCGGGCTGATCCAGCAGGCGTTTTACGCTGAAGGTCGCGATGTCACCCAGGCCAGCGTGTTGGTCGAGCTGGCAGAACAGGCGGGTGTACCGCGCATCGAATTTGCCGCGTTGTTCGATCATGCTGATCAACACAAAGCCACTCAGGCCGATTTCAGCTGGGTGCAGGACCTCGGCATCGCCGGTTTCCCGACCTTGCTCGCCGAACGCAATGGCCAACTTGCGCTCTTGACCAACGGCTATCAGCCGCTCAGCGAACTGTCGCCATTGCTCGGCCGATGGCTGGAGCGCGCGGCCTGTGTCTGACCCGGCCGATGACACGCCAGCCGTCAAGCGCGTCGACCGGCTGAGCTGGGCAGAAGTCCGGCGTCTGGCACTGCATCACAAAAAATCCCTGTGGATCGCCAACGGCGTGGCCGTGCTGGCGACGCTGTGCAGTGTGCCGATTCCGTTGTTGCTGCCATTGCTGGTGGACGAAGTCCTGCTCGGCCATGGCGATGCGGCGCTGAAAATCATGAACCATGTGTTGCCGACGATGTGGCAGCAAGCAGCGGGTTATATCGGCCTGATGCTGCTGGTGACGTTGACCCTGCGTTGCAGTTCATTGTGTTTTGGAGTGTTGCAGTCGCGGCTGTTTGCGCGGCTGGCCAAGGACATCGTCTATCGCATTCGGGTGCGCCTGATCGAGCGCCTGAAACGGATTTCCCTCGCTGAATACGAAAGTCTGGGCAGCGGCACGGTCACCACGCATCTGGTCACGGATCTGGACACCCTCGACAAATTCGTCGGTGAAACCCTCAGCCGGTTTCTGGTGGCGATGCTGACACTGGTCGGCACCGCGAGCATCCTGATGTGGATGCACTGGAAACTGGCGCTGCTGATCCTGTTGTTCAATCCGCTGGTGATCTACGCCACGGTGCAGTTGGGCAAACGCGTCAAACACCTGAAGAAGCTGGAGAACGACAGCACGGCGCGCTTCACTCAGGCATTGAGCGAAACGCTCGATTCGATTCAGGAAGTGCGCGCGGGCAACCGTCAGGGTTATTTCCTCGGCAGGCTCGGTTTGCGCGCGCAGGAAGTGCGTAACTACGCGGTCAATTCGCAGTGGAAAACCGACGCCTCCAATCGCGCCAGTGGCTTGCTTTTTCAGTTCGGCATCGACATCTTCCGCGCGGCGGCAATGCTCACCGTGCTGTTCTCCGACCTGTCGATCGGCCAGATGCTCGCGGTGTTCAGTTACCTGTGGTTCATGATCGGCCCGGTGGAACAATTGCTCAATCTGCAATACGCCTACTACGCGGCGGGGGGCGCATTGGCGCGGATCAACGAATTGCTGGCGCGGGCCGATGAGCCGCAGTATCCGGGCGGTGTCGATCCGTTCAAGGGCCGCGAAACCGTGGGCATCGAGGTGCAAGGCCTGTGCTTCGGTTATGGCGATGAACTGGTGCTGGATCAACTGAAGCTGTCCATTGCTCCCGGCGAAAAAGTTGCCATCGTCGGTGCCAGTGGCGGCGGCAAAAGTACCTTGGTGCAATTGCTGCTGGGCCTGTATACGCCGTTGGCCGGGACCATCCGCTTTGGGGGTTCGACCCAAGAGGAAATCGGCCTGGAGACGATTCGCGAGAACGTTGCCGTGGTGCTGCAGCATCCCGCGCTGTTCAACGACACCGTGCGCGCCAACCTGACCATGGGCCGCACCCGCAGTGACGAAGCTTGTTGGCAGGCACTGGAAATCGCCCAGCTCGACGCCACCATCCGTGCGTTGCCGCAAGGCCTGGACAGCATCGTCGGGCGTTCCGGCGTGCGTCTGTCTGGCGGCCAGCGCCAACGGCTGGCAATTGCGCGGATGATCCTCGCCGAACCGAAAGTGGTGATCCTCGATGAAGCCACCTCGGCCCTCGATGCCGCCACTGAATACAACCTGCATCAAGCGATGGCGCGGTTCTTGAGTGGCCGTACCACGCTGATCATTGCTCACCGTTTGTCAGCGGTGAAGCAGGCGGACCGGGTGCTGGTATTCGATGGCGGGCAAGTGGCCGAGGATGGCGGTCACCAGCAACTGATCGCCGATGGCGGCTTGTACGCCAAGCTTTATGGGCATTTGCAGCGGATGTAAGTCATCCCCACAACACCTTCAACCCATCCACTGCTCCGTCATAAGCAAATTCTTTGAGAACTACCGCGCAGCTGTTGCACGGCGACAGGGTAGTGGCCACGTCAATCGACTTGATCATCTTGTTGTCCGGGTACTTTTGCCGGAGCACGCTGATCAGCTTGGCTTCGCTGTCCAGTGAAGTCGGTCGGCTGGTGAGTTTCGCGGTATAGGCATTGACGTCCTTTATCGTATGCGGGATGGCCAGAAGCTTTCCGTCAGGCGAGACGTTTAGCGACGTCCTGGCGAATGTCTGGCCGGCATCGACGTTGAAGTACGTGATGTCGTTGACGTTGATGCTGTCCGAACGGCCCAATGGTTCGAACAAGGGCAATTTCCCGGTCAGCCCTTGCCCGCCTGAAACACTGACATAAACCTCGCGCTTGCCGGTCGAGGTCACAATGTCGGCACAGGCGATATTTCTGGGGTTTTCGGTTTGAAATTTCCGCGGCAGCAGTCGTTGAAGTTTTAGCATCGACTGATTGATTTTCAGATCACTGTTCGCCGTCACGTTGACGACTTTCTCGGAGAATAAGGTATCGAAGATTTCTGCGGTTTTCTTGCGCAAGGCTTCTGGAGCGTCCTTGCTGCGGGACCAGGACGCTGCTCCGGTCTCAAGTTTGCTGACAATCATGCGTGTGGAATGATCGAACATCACCGCTTCTGCCGGACTGGTGTCGACCTTGAGCAGTTTGAGTGTATCCGGCGGTGTGATATGGTCGCCGATGGGAATGGCTATTTCATCCATGGTTTTCAACGCGTGTTCGATTTGTTCAACCCCGTGGATGCGGGCGATGTTATTGGCATTGAGCGATCCGGTATAAACCGTCTTCAACTCCTCTACCAAGTCTGAGCTGACAGCCCTGTTCAATGTAAAGCTATCGGGAATAGCAACTGCAAGGCGTTCGTTGATATAAAAGTCGCCATCGCTCAGTCGGGTAAAGACATAGTGTTTTGAGTTGTCTTTCGCCGTCACGAGGATCGCACCCACTTCCAGGGTATCGAACTTACCCCCCTGTTCGTAGGGCAGGTTGACCTTGATTCGAGCAAAAATGCCTTGTTGTAATTGCAGTGAGGCATCGAGCGACTTGTAGCGTTTGATGGCGCTTGTCCACAACGGTTGTTTGCGGATGGCCGGGCTATAAATAATGTCACCAAACCAGGGGGCCCAGCCTTTTGTTTCATCGATAGGGTTTTCTGGCAGTGGGGCCGGATCTCGGGTGACATAAACGGTTTTGCAAACGGCGTCCGGAGCACGGCGCACCCGGCACGGCAGGGCTTTGAACCGTGCCTGATCATTGATCATGTCGGCGCGGCGCAGTTGATTGCCATCCAGTCGATAGGGCGTGCCATCAATCAGCATTGTGGTGCTGCCATCGACTTCAAGCAGGTCGTGAATACGGGCGTGTTCTGGAACCTCTGTCACCACGCGGGACTGGTCAAGAGGCTGGGTCTTGAAGGTTGACCGGCCTTGCACAAAGTTTTTGCCGTGGCGGCTCAGGCGGGGGCCGTAGGGTAGAGACGTTACAGGATCCACCAAGTGAAAGCGCTGAAGGTCCACAGTGCTGGTATTGCGCACCAGCACATCGTCGATGCCGTTGATCGTTGCCAGTTGATCACCTGGGGTCAGCGGCCGCCAGCGCCCGGGATCGACGGCCTGGGGCAGGTTGTGATTGAGCCGGTAACTGTCGGTGTGTGCCAGTTTTCTGAATGGGCGAATACCCAGCTGGCTAGTGATTTTCAGGCCCTTCCAGGCGCCATTGCCCAACATCTTCAGCAACGGCCGGACGCCGCCCAGTGGGTTGAGATTTTTCAACGAGCTGATCAGCAGGTTACTCGCCAGCTTTGAAAACGCAGGCAGGCTGGCTTTGAGTGCAAGGTGCGAGGCTCCGGTGGCCACCCTGATCAAACGCACGCACCCTGAGAGGAATTTGCCGATGGGTAACACGAAGCCAACGACTTCCAGACCCAGCCCGATGCTGCCCCTGATTATCCTGAAAGTATCGCCCGATGCGATGTCCTCTATGTTGCTCCAGAACGGCACTGTTTGTTTGACCCGCTCCATGGCCAACTCTTTAAGAAGCACAATCGGCTCTGGTCGGTCGCGCAGGGTGTCAAATGTGGTTATGCCGCGAGCGCGGGCATGTAATGCCTTTTCGTCTACGTAGAGGAAATTCGACGCGATGTAGTCGGCCACGGTGTCGAGTCGCGGCAGTGGGGGCGTTACTTCAGGTTGCGCAGGCGCGGCGTCAGGTACTTCGCCTAGGCTGGACAGGATCGCTACGCAATACGCGCCTTCGACAGGTGGCTTTCCATCCAGGTGCGCGGACCAGTCCAGCCGCAACGACATGCTGAGATCAAGCGCAGTTGATTGCCCCGGAACAGGCGTGTGAAACGCAATATCCTCGACTACACCGTAGGATGTATGGGTCACCCGCAAGGTGGGTCGGCAACGAATGAAACCAGCGCTGGGGATGAGTTCGTAGTAGGTGATTTTCTCACCCTGAATAACCTGTAGCACAAAACCTTTCCTTGCCCGGACCTGCTCCTTGTCTTTGGATTTCTTCGAAAGCAGGCTCAGTACGCGCACTTTGCCCTGCTCCAGCGCCTGACGGTCGGCCAGTGGCAGTGAGTTTAGCAGGCTGCTAATCAGGGTTTTATAGGCGTTGCGGATACTTGAAAGGTGTTTTTTGAAGTCGCTTTCAAACTGATTGTTGATTTCCGGCAACGTGTTTTGCCTGCCGTAAAAAAACTGCTGCCGGTAAACGCCTGATAGGTCCTTGCGCTGCGACTGAACGCCGCGCTGGTGGTCGACGCTGATCCAGTGGTCGGTGCGTGTCTTGCCATCGGCAGCGGTGACAAACCATTTTTTTCCACTGTCGAACTGCCCGTCGGCATACACATCGAGGAAGGCGTGCCCCGGCACTTTGAATGAGGGGCTGTCCATGAACCGATTGCTGTCGTGCTCGTCAGCCAGTAATTTGCGCCCGTCCGATTCGAAGGCTGCCGCACCGAACAGACGATCTTTAGCCTCTTTGGCCATGTTCATTCTGTCAGGGCACGGTAGTGTCAGTGCGAGCACCGCCTGCGTCAGGCGTTCGTTGTGACTGTCCAGCGCGGTGATCGCCACCTGCATATCATTCTGGTCGTAATCGAATGTGGGGCGTGATTGAACGATACCTTTGCAGATCGCCCACTCCAGTGCCGGTATCAAGCGCAGTCGAGCAATGTCTTGCAGTTGTTCGGGTGATGCATCGGTACTGCGTTTGAGCGGCAGATCGACCAATTGCTGAAAGGACAGCGGTTGCGATCGATCCTCGTCGGGCTCATCCGCCAAGAGCACGCCGTGCATGAAGTTCACCCACACGAGCGAACTTTTGTAGGGCAGCTCGGCCGGTATGTCGCGCACGGCGAAGTCTTTGGAAAGGCGGGTTTCGTAGACTCGGGCGAGCAGGATTGCTTCTTTGCGGTTGGCAACCCTTTGGGTGTCCAGCAGGTGTTGTTCAAAATCGGCGCGTAGCGTCTGGTAGCTTTTGCCCCAGTGGGCCGGGTCGTCCCAGCGGAATCCGGCGACTTCCTGTGGCTCATCCGCCGAGGGGGCGTGCAAATAAAGGCAGATCGCTTTGCATGCCAGTTGATGGCGTACCGATGCCGGTGCTTTCTCGCCGACGCGCGCGCCGTACCACTTGAGGGTTTTCAGCAGGCGCTCTGTCAGGTCCTCGGTACTGGCCGCACTCAGTACCTTCTGCAGGAATACGGAAGGCGTCGCACGCAGTTCATCCGCCGAGGCAGAGGCGAGCACCGAAGCGCCGAGATGGCCGATCAATGAAGGTTTGCCAGCCAGAAAGGTACGTACGGTTTCGATGATTTGCCAATGGATGCGTTTGCGCTTGAGGTCGTCGACAGTGAGGTTTTGCACAAGATCGGGCGTTTTGCGTTGCAATGCTTTGAATCGCCTTCGATCCTGAGCGTTAGGAGGCTGGACGAATTCTTCGATGTTCGGGCTGTCGTCAAGTCCGAGCGCCTGGGTGGCGCGAAACTCGGCGATGACCGGTGTGTCGGATAACGTTATAGGTGTATCGGTCATATCGCACTCCTTCGTAAGAGTCCCCAAATGGGTTCGGGGAGTCGGAATGCTCAGTAAATCGGTGTTGAAACCACCGCTGGCGGTATATATGTATGCCCCCGGCCTGTGCTGTATTGAGGCGAATCTGCGGCTTGCTCTAATCGGGATCGCCTCCTAGTCTTGGGGGGATGGTCTGATAGGGAAGAATGATCAGGCAGTGACCATGCAAGGAACCCCATGAAGCAAAAGCGGACTCTCGGAACGCCACGGCTGTTGGGCATCGTCTGGCCATTCATTGCCGTTGTGTTGTTTCAGGCGTTATTGGGGGGTGTGAGTCTCTACGTCCTGTCGGCCGTTCGCGGTTATGTCGCGGGTGAGAGTCTGTGGTCCAAGGGCCAGAAAGACGCCATCTATTATCTGAACCTGTACGCCGACAGCCGTGACGAGGCGATTTTCCTCAAGTACCAGAATGCGATTGCCGTGCCTCAGGGCGGGCATCAGCTGCGGGTGGCTCTGGATCGCCAGCCGCCGGACCTGCAGTCAGCGCGCGAGGGCATTCTCAAGGGCGGCAATCACCCGGACGATGTCTCCAGCGTGATCTGGCTTTACCTCAATTTCCGTCATTTCAGTTACCTCGAAACCGCCATCGACCGCTGGACGGTGGGCGACGCTTACCTCGTGGAGCTCGACAGCTTGGCGCGCGAAATGCACCAGCATATCGTCGCGAACGCGGCCAGTGATGCCGATATCCACCGCTGGAAAGCGCAGATTTTCGCGATCAACGACGGTGTGACTCCGGCGGCGAAAGCGTTCAGTGATGCTTTGGGCGAAGGTTCGCGGATGATCCTGCGCCTGCTGCTGGTGACCAATCTGGCCACCGCGCTGGGGCTGATCGTGCTGGCGCTGTTGCGCACCCACAAACTGCTCAAGCAACGGCATGCGTTCGCCGAGGCGCTGCAGTTGGAGAAGGATCGGGCGCATATCACTCTGCAATCGATTGGCGACGGGGTCATCACCACCGATGTGAGCGGTGCCATCGACTATATGAACCCTGCCGCCGAAGCCTTGACCCACTGGAAAGCCGAGCAGGCGGCCGGGCTGCCGCTGGCGGCCTTGTTTAACCTGCTCGACGACAACGCTCAGGCCGAAGGGCTGACGTTGATCGAGCACATTCTCAGCGGTCAGCTCAGTGGTGGCAGCGAACATTCCAGACTGATCCAGCGCCTGGATGGCAGTACGGTTTCGGTGACGCTGGTCGGCGCGCCGATCCGTAACGCCGGCAAGGTCAGTGGCACCGTGCTGGTGTTGCACGACATGACGCAGGAGCGCCAGTACATCGCCAATCTGTCCTGGCAGGCGACCCACGATGCGCTGACCGGGTTGGCCAACCGGCGTGAATTCGAGTATCGCCTTGAGCAGGCGCTGCACAACCTCACGCGCCAGGCCGGGCGCCATGCGCTGATGTTTCTCGATCTCGATCAATTCAAATTGGTCAACGATACTTGTGGCCATGCCGCTGGGGACGAGCTGTTGCGGCACATCTGCACGCTGCTGCAGTCCGGCTTGCGCGAGGGCGACACCCTCGCTCGCCTGGGCGGTGACGAGTTCGGCATTTTGTTGGAGAACTGCGCGCCGGACGCGGCCGAGAAGATTGCCGAGAGCCTGCGTCAGACTATTCAAAACCTGCACTTTGTCTGGAAGGGGCGGCCCTTCCAGACCACCGTGAGTATCGGTCTGGTGCATATCGCGCAAACCCCGACCACCCTCGAAGCCTCGCTGCGCGCTGCCGACATGGCTTGCTACATGGCCAAGGAAAAGGGCCGTAATCGGGTGCAGGTCTACCATGCCGACGATTCCGAGTTGTCCCTGCGCTTCGGCGAAATGGCCTGGGTGCAACGCTTGCACATGGCGCTGGAGGAGGACCGTTTTTGCCTGTACGCCCAGGAAATTGCGCCGCTCAAACCCGATGACAAAACGGGTGGGCACATTGAAATTCTGCTGCGCCTGCACGATGAAGCCGGCCGGATGATTTTGCCTGACAGCTTTATCCCGGCCGCCGAGCGCTATGGTTTGATGAGTCAGTTGGATCGCTGGGTAGTGCAGAACGTATTTAAGGTTATTGCCCAATGTATTAACAAAGAACATCAAACACCCTTGGCGATGTGTGCGATTAATCTTTCAGGCATTACTATCGGAGATGACGCTTTCTTACACTTCCTACAAGAACAGTTTGTTAACTATGCGATACCGCCTGAAATGATTTGTTTTGAAATTACAGAAACCAGTGCAATTTCAAATTTAGGCAGCGCTATTAGATTTATCAATGAACTCAAAGGCTTGGGTTGCTACTTTTCGTTAGATGACTTTTGTGCCGGAATGTCTTCATTCGCTTATCTGAAACATTTACCTGTAGACTTCCTGAAGATCGACGGGAGTTTCGTAAAGGATATGCTGGACGACCCGATTAACCGCGCAATGGTCGAAGTGATCAATCACATCGGGCATGTCATGGGTAAGCAAACAATTGCCGAGTTTGTTGAAACACCGCAGATCGAGCAGGCATTGCTTGAAATCGGCGTGGATTATGCTCAGGGTTATGTCATAGAACGCCCGCAGTTGTTTACCTGTGCCAGTTTGCAAAGTCGGCCCGCCAGACCGCAACCGCTGTTATTCAAAGCGCCTGGCACGTTCCGTTGAAGTCTCTTGCCGATCCTTACAATCACAAATCAAAAGGAGCCGAACAGTGATCGACACATTCAACCGAACCGGACCCCTCATGGAAGCTGCAAGTTATCCTGGCTGGGCACAACAGCTGCTTCAGGATTGCAGCGCGAGCAAGCGCCGGGTTGTCGAACATGAACTTTACTTGCGCATGCGTGATAACAAGCTCAGCGCCAAGACCATGCGTCAGTACCTGATCGGGGGCTGGCCGGTGGTCGAGCAGTTTGCGTTGTATATGGCGCAGAACCTGACCAAAACCAAATTCGCCCGCCACCCCGGTGAAGACATGGCGCGGCGCTGGCTGATGCGCAACATTCGCGTTGAACTCAATCACGCCGATTACTGGGTGCATTGGAGTCGCGCGCACGGTGTAAGTCTGGAAGATCTCCAGGCCCAGCAAGTGCCGCCGGAGTTGCACGCCTTGAGTCATTGGTGCTGGCATACCAGTTCTGCGGATTCGCTGATCGTGGCGATTGCGGCAACCAACTATGCGATCGAGGGCGCGACCGGGGAATGGTCGGCGCTTGTCTGTTCCACGGGCGTGTATGCCGCAGCGTTCCCCGAAGAAGATCGCAAGCGGGCGATGAAGTGGCTGAAGATGCATGCGCAATACGACGATGCGCATCCGTGGGAAGCGCTGGAGATTATCTGCACCCTGGCCGGCATGAACCCGAGCAAGGCCCTACAGGCCGAACTGCGTCAGGCAATCTGCAAGAGCTACGACTACATGTATCTGTTCCTGGAGCGCTGCATGCAGCTTGAGACGTCCGAGCGCTTGTTGGTCAATCGTGAGCGCAGAGTCGTAGTCGAAAGCTGATCTTTCGGCTAGTCGTAAACCAAAGTGGGAGCGAGCCTGCTCGCGAGAGGGTGTGTCAGTCAGTCGTTGATCGACTGACACACCGCTTTCGCGAGCAGGCTCGCTCCCACACGGTTTTGTAGAAGGCGGGAAGGGATCAGCCGGCCATCGCCAACCGGTTCCGCCCCTCACGCTTGGCCACGTACAACGCGCTGTCGGCGCGACGCAACAGGCTTTCTGCCGATTCCCCAGGAAGCAGGGTCGAGCACCCCAGGCTGACCGTCAGCTCGATCAACTGGCCATCGGCATAATATTCCGCCGCCTGCGCCGCATAGCGCAGCCGCTCGCCAACCATTGCCGCGGCTTCACGGCTGGTATTGGACAGCAGAATCAGAAACTCTTCGCCGCCATAGCGAAAGACCATATCGACGTTGCGCAATTGCCCCTTGATCGACGCTGCCACGGCTTTGAGCACATCATCGCCGGCACTGTGACCGTGACTGTCGTTGACCCGTTTGAAGTGGTCGATATCGAGCATCAGCACCGACAACGGTTGCAGATGCCGGCGTGACATCTCAATTTCGCGTTGCAGTGTCTGCTCCATCGCGATTCGATTGCCGGCACCGGTCAACGGGTCGCGCAGCGCGCTTTGTGTTGCGGCGCGATAGAGCAGGGCGTTGCGCATCGGGTACAGCAACGATGACAGCAGGGATTCGAGGTTGCCCTGATCCTGCTCGCTAAAACGCAGATTGCGGCGAAACACCAGTTCGCCCATGTGTTCGCCTTCATGGCTGAGGGTGTAGCTGACCGAATGGTGACCGCGAGCGCCGAACTCCAGGCGCAGATCGCTGCCCTGATGCAGATAGCTCAAGGCATCCAGCGGCACAAGACGCTGAACTTCGCGGAAAAACAGACCGAGGATTCGTTGCGGCTCAAGACTGGTTTGCAGTTGCAGGCTCAGTTGCTGGCGTAATTGCGCCAGACTGGTCGGGCGTTCCAGGAGCGGAGGCAACTGACCAAAGCCCAGGCGTTGCAATTTGGCACTGTCAAAGTCAATTGCATTGGTCTGGGAAGGTGATTTCATATGGCGTGAGCCCCTAAGCAGTAAGTCTGTCTTACAGGCTGGGTGAGAGCGGCTATGGGCTGCGCGTCATACTGATCCATCAGTCCCGTAGGACGTTTGGCGTAAGTTTAGTCTGCCTGATGACGATTAGTCAGCTATCGAATCAGGCCTGGCCCCATTGCCTTCACACGGCATGCTTTGAGGAAATTTAGAGCGAAAGTCGTGCCATTCGGTTCGTTTTTATTTAAAGCCATAAAAATCAACGGCTTGGAAATAAGGCGCGGGGAGGGGTGTTGGATATTTGACTCGATTGTGACGGTCATGAGCGGCAAATGCATGCCGCGACGGGAATCCGTCACGGCAACAAATGCGACGTATGGCACTACTGGGCGTTGAACGCCTGGCCGTTGATGCCCGTGCTGTCCGGGCCCATCAGGTACAGGTAGACCGGCATGATCTCTTCCGGGGTCGGATTGTTCAGCGGGTTTTCCCCCGGATAAGCCTGCGCGCGCATGCTGGTGCGTGTACCGCCGGGGTTGATGCTGTTGGAACGCACAGGCGCGACGCCGTCGACTTCGTCGGCCAACGTTTGCATCAGGCCCTCGGTGGCAAACTTCGACACGCCGTAAGCGCCCCAGTAAGCGCGCCCTTTGCGTCCGACGCTGCTGGAGGTGAACACCACCGAAGCATCCTGAGACAGCTTGAGCAGCGGCAACAACGTGCTGGTCAGCATGAACATGGCGTTGACGTTAACCTGCATGACGCGCATGAAGTTTTCGCCGGACAACTGCTCGATCGGCGTGCGCGGGCCAATGATCGAGGCGTTGTGCAGCAAACCGTCGAGGTGGCCGAATTCGCTCTCGATCATCGCCGCCAGTTCATCGTACTGATGGGGCAGGGCGGTTTCGAGGTTGAACGGGATCACTGCCGGTTGCGGGTGGCCCGCGGCTTCGATCTCGTCATAGACCTGCGTCAGATTGGCTTCGGTCTTGCCCAGCAGCAACACGGTTGCGCCATGCGCGGCGTAGGTTTTTGCAGCGGCCGCACCGATGCCACGACCGGCACCGGTGACCAGAATGACCCGATCCTTGAGCAATTCGGGACGAGCGGAGTAATCAAACATAAAAACCTCACAATCCATTAATAGCTAAAAGATCGTCCGAACGCGGCCCGAACCTTCGGTAGCGCCTACAGAAAATCACAATCAGTGTAGGAGCTGCCATAGGCTGCGATCTTTTGACTTTGATCAGCAACTGCAGAGCGCGCTGTCCAAAACCTTGCGCAACTCCAGCGGATGATCCACCACTACGTCCGCTCCCCAATGCCGCGGGTTGTCGTCCGGGTGAATGTAGCCGTAGGTCACTGCGGCCGTTTTGGTCCCGGCATCACGCCCCGACTCGATGTCACGCAGATCATCGCCCACAAACAGAACCGTCGACGGATCCAGATCAAGCATTTTGCACGCGAGGATCAAGGGTTCCGGATCCGGCTTGCTGTTCTTTACATGATCCGGGCAGATCAACAGTGCCGAGCGCTCGGCCAGCCCCAGCTGTTGCATGATCGGCTCGGCGAAGCGCAACGGTTTGTTGGTCACCACGCCCCAGATCAGGTTGGCCTTTTCAATGTCGGCCAGCAGTTCGCCCATGCCGTCGAACAGCTTGCTGTGCACCGCGCAGCCGACGAGGTAGCGTTCGAGGAACTCCAGGCGCAACTCCTCGAAGCCCGGCGACTCCGGGTCCATCGAAAACGTCACCGCGACCATCGCTTTGGCGCCGCCGGAAATCTCGTCGCGGATGTGCTTGTCGTTCATCGCAGGCAAACCACGATCCGCGCGCATCGCCTGGCAGATGGCGATGAAGTCCGGCGCGGTGTCGAGCAGGGTGCCGTCCATGTCGAAAAGAACTGCTCTGATAGCCATCGGCTTACTCCTCGCGCAGGGTCTGGATCATGTAGTTGACGTTAACGTCACTGGCCAGTTTGTAGTGCTTGGTCAGCGGGTTGTAGGTCAGGCCAATGATGTCCTTGACGGTCAGGCCGGCCATGCGGCTCCAGGCACCCAACTCGGACGGGCGGATGAATTTCTTGAAGTCATGTGTGCCGCGCGGCAGCAGCTTCATGATGTATTCAGCGCCGATGATGGCGAACAGGTAGGCCTTCGGGTTGCGGTTGATGGTCGAGAAGAACACCTGGCCGCCCGGCTTGACCATGCGGAAGCAGGCGCGGATGACCGACGATGGATCTGGCACGTGCTCGAGCATTTCCAGGCAGGTCACCACATCGAACTGCTCGGGCATTTCTTCGGCCAGCTCTTCGGCGGTGATCTGGCGGTACTCGACGCTGACGCCGGATTCCAGTTGATGCAGTTGCGCGACCGCCAGGGGCGCTTCGCCCATGTCGATGCCCATCACTGTGGCGCCGCGCTGGGCCATGGCTTCGCTGAGGATGCCGCCACCGCAACCGACGTCGAGGACTTTCTTGCCAGCCAGATTGACGCGTTCGTCAATCCAGTTGACCCGCAGCGGGTTGATGTCGTGCAGCGGTTTGAATTCGCTTTCGCGGTCCCACCAGCGATGGGCCAGGGCTTCGAATTTGGCGATTTCGGCGTGGTCGACGTTGCTCATGTTCAATTCCTCGAAAAACTTGAAAAAGGTTGTAGCCCCGGAGTGTGGCCCGGGTGTTTACGATTCGGTATGGCCGCTGATGCGCTGGCCCCAGGCTCGGGCAACAGCGCCAAGCTGTTCTTCATCCATGCGGGTCAGGCGCCGGTCATCGAGCAATTGTTTGCCGGCGGCCCACAGGTGTTTCACGCAATCGCGGCCGGTGGCATATATAAGCTGTGAAACCGGGTCATACACCGGTTGCTGCGCCAGGCCGGACAGGTCGAACGCGACGATGTCGGCGGCTTTGCCGATTTCCAGCGAACCCGTTTCGGATTCGATCCCCAAGGCCCGTGCGCCGTTCAGTGTGGCCATGCGCAGGGCGCGATGGGCATCGAGCGCGGTGGCGGAACCGGCGACGGCTTTGGCCAGTAAGGCGGCAGTGCGGGTTTCGCCGAGCAGATCCAGATCATTGTTGCTGGCCGCGCCGTCAGTGCCGACCGCGACATTCACGCCAGCCTGCCACAGGCGCTCGACGGGGCAGAAGCCGCTGGCGAGTTTCAGGTTCGATTCCGGGCAATGGATGACGTTGGTGTTGCTTTCTACCAGCAACGCCAGGTCGTCATCGCTGATCTGGGTCATGTGCACGGCCTGGAAGCGCGGGCCGAGCAGGCCGAGGCGGCCAAGGCGGGCGAGCGGACGTTCGCCGCGCTGCTCTACGGCTTGCTGGACTTCGAAAGCGGTTTCGTGGACGTGCATGTGGATCGATGCGTCCAGTTCCTCGGCGATGACACGGATTTTCTCGAGGTTCTCGTCGCCGACGGTGTAGGGTGCATGAGGGCCGAAAGTAATCTTGATCCGCTCGTGATGCTTCAGATCACCGAACAGCTCGACGCCCTGACGAATGGCCTCGTCGGCACTGCTGGCGCCAGGGATCGGGAAATCGAGGATCGGAATGGCGATCTGCGCGCGGATGCCGCTGTTGTGCACACGCTCGCTGGCGACTTTCGGGAAGAAGTACATGTCCGAGAAGCACGTGATGCCACCCTTGATCTGCTCGGCGATGGCCAGATCGGTGCCGTCGCGGACAAACGCTTCATCGACCCATTTGGCTTCGGCCGGCCAGATGTGGTTTTCCAGCCAGGTCATCAGTGGCAGATCATCGGCCAGGCCACGGAACAGCGTCATCGCTGCGTGGCCGTGTGCATTGATCAGGCCCGGAGCGAGCAGCACATCCGGCAATTCGCGCACTTGCGTGGCGTTACACTTCAATGCTTCGGCGCGCGGGCCGATAAACACGATGCGACCGTCGCGGATGCCCAGGCCATGCTCCTTGAGCACAACGCCTGCAGGTTCGACGGGTACCAGCCAGGTCGGCAGCAATAATAAGTCGAGCGCAATGGCAGGTTTCGGCATCGAGGGTCGGTTCCAGTGCTTTTGTAAAGGAGGGCGAAGTATACCCGAGCGTCTTCGCGGGGGGATCGCTATAATCGGTGGCTTTTGTTCATGAGTGCGGGGTGAGGGATGCGCGATCGACTGTTGGCTGCGGAGAAAGTAAAGGCCATCGATTGGCGAGATGGCGCGCTCCACCTGCTGGATCAGCGTATTTTGCCGTTCGAGGAAACCTGGATCGCCTACACCAGCGCCGCCGGCGTGGCTGAGGCGATTCGCTCGATGGTGGTGCGTGGCGCGCCGGCCATCGGCATCAGCGCGGCCTATGGCATCGTGCTCGCGGCTCGCGCGCGAATTGCCGAAGGAGGCGACTGGTACGCGGCGCTGGAAGAGGACTTCGCTCTGTTGGCTGATTCCCGTCCGACCGCGGTCAACCTGTTCTGGGCGTTGAATCGCATGCACGATCGGCTGGATCGCTTGAAGGACAATGCCGATCCGCTGGTGGCACTGGAAGCCGAAGCCATCGCGATTCATGAAAGCGATCGCGAAGCCAACCTGACCATGGCACAGCTCGGTGTCGATCTGATCCGCAAGCATCAGGGCAATGCGCAGGCGATTCTCACCCACTGCAATACCGGGGCGCTGGCGACCGGTGGTTTCGGTACGGCGCTGGGGGTTATTCGCGCGGCTTTTCTCGAAGGCATGGTCGAGCGCGTTTATGCTGACGAAACCCGTCCGTGGCTACAGGGTTCGCGCCTGACCGCGTGGGAGCTGGCTAACGAAGGCATCCCGGTAACGCTGAATGCCGACTCTGCTGCCGCGCACATCATGAAAACCAAAGGCGTGACCTGGGTGATCGTCGGCGCTGACCGCATCACCGCCAATGGTGACGTGGCCAACAAGATCGGCACCTATCAACTGGCGGTCAATGCCATGCACCACGGTGTGCGTTTCATGGTCGTGGCGCCGAGTTCGACCATTGACATGCACTTGGCCAGCGGTGACGACATTCCGATCGAGGAGCGTGATGGCGCCGAGTTGCTGGAAGTCGGTGGCAAGCGTGTCGGCGCTGATGTTGAAGCGTTCAACCCGGTGTTTGACGTAACCCCTGCTGACTTGATCGATGCCATCGTCACCGAAAAAGGCATCGTCGAGCGTCCGGATACCGCGAAAATGGCCCAGTTGATGTGCCGCAAGCGCCTGCACTAACGCACTGTTGTGTCTGACAGGTCGCCATCGCTGGCAAGTCAGCTCCCACAGGTTTGTGCTCGGCATTGTTCCTGTGGGAGCTGGCTTGCCAGCGATGAGGGCGTTAATGTCAATAAACATCGCAAAACCAAGCCCGAATTCTGCATTCGAAGAAGCTCTAAGCTTCTCTCGTCCCCCTTTAAGACGATTATCGGTCAACTAACTATGCTCCATGCGCTTGTGGGGGATAGGTGCGTGGCGGCGATTGTGGTAGCATCCGGCGTTTTCCGAGGCAGTCCCACGGGGTTGTCTTCACTGCGCAAATCCAGGGTTCAACTTGTTGATTTGTCGTAAGTCGGCGCATGGCACTCAGCCTGCATTGACGAGCTTCGTGATCCCTATGGATATGACGAGGTTTCACCAGAAAAAGGAATCAGGCTTCTCATGGGCGAACTGGCCAAAGAAATCCTCCCGGTCAATATCGAAGACGAGCTGAAACAGTCCTACCTCGATTACGCGATGAGCGTGATCGTCGGCCGTGCACTGCCGGATGCGCGCGATGGCTTGAAGCCCGTGCACCGTCGAGTGCTGTTCGCGATGAGCGAGCTGGGCAACGACTTCAACAAGCCGTACAAGAAATCTGCCCGTGTTGTCGGTGACGTGATCGGTAAGTATCACCCGCACGGTGATACCGCGGTTTACGACACCATCGTCCGCATGGCGCAGCCATTCTCGCTGCGTTATCTGCTGGTCGACGGTCAGGGCAACTTCGGTTCGGTGGACGGCGACAACGCCGCGGCCATGCGATACACCGAAGTGCGCATGACCAAGCTGGCGCACGAACTGCTGGCTGACCTGCATAAAGAAACCGTGGACTGGGTGCCGAACTACGACGGCACCGAAATGATCCCGGCGGTCATGCCGACCCGTATTCCCAACCTGCTGGTCAACGGTTCCAGCGGTATCGCCGTGGGCATGGCGACCAACATCCCGCCGCACAACCTCGGTGAAGTCATCGACGGTTGCCTGGCGCTCATCGACAATCCCGAGCTGACTGTCGACGAACTGATGCAATACATCCCCGGCCCGGACTTCCCGACCGCCGCGATCATCAACGGTCGCGCCGGCATCATCGAAGCCTACCGCACCGGTCGCGGGCGCATTTACATGCGTGCGCGTTCGATCGTTGAGGACATCGACAAGGTCGGTGGCCGTCAGCAGATCGTTATCACCGAACTCCCTTACCAGTTGAACAAGGCGCGTCTGATCGAGAAGATCGCCGAGCTGGTAAAAGAGAAGAAACTCGAAGGCATTACCGAGCTGCGTGACGAGTCCGACAAGGATGGTATGCGCGTGGTGATCGAGCTGCGTCGCGGCGAAGTGCCTGAGGTGATCCTCAACAACCTCTACGCCCAGACCCAGCTGCAATCGGTATTCGGCATCAACATCGTTGCGCTGATCGACGGCCGTCCGCGGATCCTGAATCTCAAGGATCTGCTGGAAGCCTTCGTCCGTCACCGTCGCGAAGTGGTCACCCGCCGCACCGTGTTCGAATTGCGCAAAGCGCGTGAGCGTGGGCACATTCTCGAAGGCCAGGCTGTTGCCCTGTCGAACATCGACCCGGTGATCGCCCTGATCAAGGCTTCGCCAACTCCGTCGGAAGCCAAGGAAGCGCTGATCAGCACGCCTTGGGAATCCTCTGCGGTGGTGGCGATGGTTGAACGTGCCGGTGCTGATTCGTGCCGTCCGGAAAACCTTGATCCGCAATACGGTCTGCGCGAAGGCAAGTACTTCCTGTCGCCAGAGCAGGCGCAAGCCATTCTGGAGCTGCGTCTGCACCGTCTGACCGGTCTGGAGCACGAGAAGCTGCTGGCCGAGTATCAAGAGATCCTCAACCAGATCGGCGAACTGATCCGCATCCTCAACAGTGCCGTGCGCCTGATGGAAGTGATCCGCGAAGAGCTGGAAGTGATCCGCGCCGAATACGGCGATCAGCGCCGCACCGAGATTCTCGATGCACGTCTCGATCTGACGCTGGGCGACATGATCCCGGAAGAAGAGCGCGTCGTGACCATCTCCAACGGTGGCTATGCCAAGACCCAGCCATTGGCTGCGTACCAGGCTCAGCGCCGGGGCGGCAAAGGCAAATCGGCGACCGGCGTCAAGGATGAGGACTACATCACTCACCTGCTGGTTGCCAACAGCCACACCACGCTGCTGTTGTTCTCCAGTAAAGGCAAGGTGTACTGGCTGAAGACTTACGAGATTCCTGAAGCTTCGCGTGCTGCACGTGGTCGTCCACTGGTCAACCTGTTACCGCTGGACAAAGACGAGACCATCACCGCGATGCTGCCGGTGGATCTCGAGGCGCTGCAAAAACGCGCTGGCGACGAAGATGAAGACGATGCCAGCGATGAAATCATGGACGGCGAAGTGGTTGAAGGTGAAGAAGCTGTCGAGCTGGAAGAAATCGACGGCGATACGCCCGAATTGATAGCTGCGCGGACCGGTGAGTACATCTTCATGGCGACGGCTTCCGGTACCGTCAAGAAGACCCCGCTGGCACGCTTCGCCCGTCCGCGTTCCAATGGCCTGATCGCCTTGAAGCTGAAGGAAGGCGACACGTTGATTGCGGCTGCCATCACTGATGGCGCGAAAGAAATCATGCTGTTCTCCGACGCTGGCAAGGTGATTCGTTTCGCTGAAGCTGCCGTGCGTGAAATGGGTCGTGGCGCTCGCGGCATTCGCGGCATGCGGATCCTCAAGGATCAGAAGCTGATCTCGATGCTGATTCCTGAGTCGGGCGCGCAGATCCTGACCGCTTCCGAGCGTGGTTTCGGCAAGCGCACCGCCCTGAGCAAGTTCCCTCGCCGCGGTCGCGGTGGGCAGGGTGTAATTGCGATGGTCACCAAGGAGCGCAACGGCAAGCTGGTCGGTGCGATCCAGGTGCAGGAAGGCGAGGAAGTCATGCTGATTTCCGACCAGGGCACGCTGGTGCGGACCCGTGTTGATGAAGTGTCCAGTCTGGGTCGTAACACCCAGGGTGTGACCCTGATCAAACTGGCCACTGATGAAACGCTGGTCGGTCTGGAGCGGGTTCAGGAGCCGTCGGAAGTCGAGGGCGAAGAGCTCGAAGGTGAAGAGGGGCTGGTGTCCGGCGCGGAAGTCGTGATTGACGACGTTGCCGAAGATCAGCAACTCGACGCCGCAGCTGACGAAGAACCGCAGGAATAAGCGGACAAGCGAGGGGGCGGATGAGAATTCGCCCCCTTGTTATTTGTCCGGTATGAAATTTCGACATCATGGAGATCCCCTGTGGGAGCGAGCCTGCTCGCGAATGCAGGCGCTGCGGTACCTCTGACGCACCGCGGTGATGCATTCGCGAGCAGGCTCGCTCCCACAGGGCCGTGTTGATCGGTAGTGTGATTTATTGCGTGATACCACCAAATCAGAGCGAGATTGGATGTGAGCAAGCGAGCCTATAACTTCTGCGCCGGTCCTGCGGCGCTTCCTGAAGCTGTCCTGCAGCGCGCCCAGGGTGAACTCCTTGATTGGCACGGCAAGGGCCTGTCGGTCATGGAAATGAGCCATCGCAGTGATGAGTTCGTGTCCATCGCGACCCAGGCCGAGCAGGATCTGCGTGACCTGCTGAATATCCCTTCGAACTATAAGGTGCTGTTTCTGCAGGGCGGCGCGAGCCAGCAGTTTGCACAGATCCCGCTGAACCTGCTGCCTGAAGGCGGCTCTGCCGACTATATCGACACCGGTATCTGGTCGCAGAAAGCCATTGAAGAAGCGTCGCGCTACGGCCACGTCAACGTCGCCGCAACCGCCAAGCCTTACGATTATTTCGCCATCCCGGGCCAGAACGAGTGGAGCCTGTCGAAAGACGCCGCTTACGTTCACTACGCGCCGAACGAAACCATCGGCGGTCTGGAATTCCAGTGGATTCCGCAAACCGGCGACGTGCCGCTGGTGGCCGACATGTCCTCGGACATCCTTTCGCGTCCGGTTGATGTCTCGCGTTTCGGCATGATCTACGCCGGTGCGCAGAAGAACATTGGTCCGAGCGGCATCGTCGTCAACATCATCCGCGAAGACTTGCTCGGCAAGGCGCGCTCGCTGTGCCCGACCATGCTCGACTACAAGGTCGCAGCCGACAACGGCTCGATGTACAACACCCCGCCGACCCTGGCCTGGTACTTGTCCGGCCTGGTGTTCCAGTGGCTGAAAGAGCAGGGCGGCGTCGAAGCGATCGCCAAACTCAACGACGTCAAACAGCGCACGCTGTACGACTTCATTGACGCCAGTGGTCTCTACAGCAACCCGATCAACAAGTCGGATCGCTCGTGGATGAACGTGCCGTTCCGTCTGGCCGATGACCGTCTGGACAAGCCGTTCCTGGCCGGTGCCGAAGAGCGCGGTCTGCTCAATCTCAAGGGTCACCGCTCGGTGGGCGGTATGCGCGCCTCCATCTACAATGCCGTCGACATCACTGCAGTCAATGCGCTGGTGGCCTACATGGCTGAATTCGAGAAGGAACACGGCTGATGTCCGAGCAAGAACTCAAGGCACTGCGCGTTCGCATTGACGCTCTGGACACCAAAGTCATGGAGCTGATCAGTGAGCGTGCGCGTTGCGCCCAGGAAGTCGCGCGAGTAAAGATGGCCTCGCTGGCCGAAGGCGAAGTGCCGGTGTTCTATCGTCCCGAGCGTGAAGCTCAGGTGCTCAAGCGTGTGATGGAGCGTAACCAGGGGCCGCTGGGCAACGAAGAGATGGCGCGGTTGTTCCGCGAAATCATGTCTTCGTGCCTGGCGCTGGAGCAGCCGTTGAAAGTGGCCTACCTCGGGCCTGAAGGCACTTTCACCCAGGCGGCGGCCATGAAGCACTTCGGTCACGCAGTGATCAGCAAGCCGATGGCGGCGATCGACGAAGTGTTCCGTGAAGTGGCCGCCGGTGCGGTGAATTTTGGCGTGGTGCCAGTGGAAAACTCCACCGAAGGCGCAGTCAATCACACGCTGGATAGCTTCCTCGAGCACGACATGGTGATCTGTGGCGAAGTCGAGTTGCGCATCCACCATCACCTGTTGGTCGGTGAAAACACCAAGACCGACAGCATCAGCCGCATCTATTCCCACGCGCAGTCGCTGGCCCAGTGCCGCAAGTGGCTGGACGCGCATTACCCGAATGTCGAGCGCGTGGCGGTGTCGAGCAACGCCGAAGCGGCCAAGCGGGTCAAAGGTGAGTGGAACTCGGCGGCGATTGCCGGCGACATGGCGGCCGGGCTGTATGGCCTGACCCGTCTGGCCGAGAAAATCGAGGATCGCCCGGATAACTCCACGCGCTTCCTGATGATCGGTAACCAGGAAGTGCCACCAACCGGTGACGACAAGACTTCGATCATCGTGTCGATGAGCAACAAACCCGGCGCGCTCCACGAGCTGCTGGTGCCGTTCCATGACAATGGCATCGACCTGACTCGCATCGAGACCCGCCCGTCGCGTAGCGGCAAATGGACCTACGTGTTCTTCATCGACTTTGTCGGCCACCACCGTGATCCGTTGATCAAAGGTGTGCTGGAAAAGATCAGTCAGGAAGCAGTGGCACTCAAAGTGCTGGGTTCCTACCCGAAAGCGGTTCTGTAAGGGGCGGTAGTCAATGAGTGGCAATTTCCTCGCTCTGGCACAGCCGGGCGTGCAACAACTTTCGCCGTACGTTCCGGGCAAGCCTGTGGACGAACTGGCGCGCGAGCTGGGTCTGGATCCGGCGAAAATCGTCAAACTGGCGAGTAACGAAAACCCGCTGGGCGCCAGCCCGAAAGCCTTGGCGGCGATCCGCGAAGAGCTGGCCGAGCTGACGCGTTATCCGGACGGCAATGGCTTTGCGCTGAAATCCTTGCTGGCCGAGCAGTGCCGCGTTGAGCTGAACCAGGTCACCCTGGGCAATGGCTCCAACGACATTCTCGAACTGGTGGCGCGGGCCTATCTGGCGCCGGGCTTGAATGCAGTATTCAGCGAGCACGCGTTCGCGGTGTATCCGATCGCCACTCAGGCGGTCGGTGCGCAAGCCAAAGTGGTGCCGGCCAAGGATTGGGGGCATGACCTGCATGCGATGCTCGCCGCCATCGACGCCAACACCCGCGTGGTGTTCATCGCCAACCCGAACAACCCGACCGGAACCTGGTTCGGTGCCGAGGCGCTGGACGAATTCCTGCAGGATGTTCCAGGGCATGTGCTGGTGGTGCTGGATGAGGCGTACATCGAGTATGCCGAAGGCAGTGATCTGCCGGACGGTCTGGACTTCCTTGCGGCGTACCCGAATCTGCTGGTCTCGCGCACCTTCTCCAAGGCCTATGGTCTGGCAGCTTTGCGCGTCGGCTATGGTCTGTCTACCCCGGTAGTGGCTGACGTGCTGAACCGTGTTCGCCAGCCGTTCAACGTCAACAGCCTGGCGTTGGCTGCGGCTTGTGCAGCATTGAAGGATGACGAGTATCTGGCGCAAAGCCGTCAACTGAACGAATCCGGCATGCAGCAATTGCAAGCAGGCTTCCGTGAGCTGGGTCTTGGCTGGATCGAGTCCAAAGGCAACTTTACTTGTGTTGACCTTGGTCGGGTGGCGGCTCCAGTGTTTCAGGGCTTGCTGCGCGAAGGCGTGATCGTGCGTCCAGTGGCCAACTACGGCATGCCGAATCACCTGCGGGTGACCATTGGTCTGCCGGCGGAAAACAGCCGCTTCCTTGAAGCGCTGCGCAAGGTTCTGGCTCGTGGGTGATGTCACTGCACTGCAATCTGCTGCACCTATGATCGGTCGCCTGGTGGTGGTCGGTCTGGGGTTGATCGGTGGTTCGTTTGCCAAAGGCTTGCGTGAAAGCGGCGTGTGCCGTGAAGTGGTCGGCGTTGATCTCGACCCGCAGTCGCGCAAGCTGGCGGTCGAGTTGGGCGTGGTGGATCGCTGTGAGGAAGACCTGGCAGTGGCCTGTCAGGGTGCTGACGTGATTCAACTGGCGGTGCCGATTCTGGCCATGGAGAAAGTGCTCGCGCGGTTGGCGAGTCTCGATCTGGGGCAAGCGATTGTGACGGATGTCGGCAGCGCCAAAGGCAATGTGGTGCGCGCTGCGACCGAGGCGTTCGGCGGTATGCCGGCGCGCTTCGTGCCGGGCCATCCGATTGCCGGTTCCGAGCAGAGTGGGGTGGAAGCCTCCAATGCCGAGCTGTTCCGTCGCCACAAAGTCATTCTCACGCCGCTTGAGCAAACTGATCCAATGGCGCTTGCCGTGGTCGATCGTCTATGGCGCGAACTGGGTGCCGACGTCGAGCACATGCAGGTCGAGCGTCACGATGAAGTGCTGGCTGCAACCAGTCATCTGCCGCACTTGCTGGCCTTCGGTCTGGTCGACTCGTTGGCCAAGCGCAATGAAAACCTTGAGATCTTCCGTTACGCTGCCGGTGGTTTCCGCGATTTCACAAGAATCGCCGGAAGCGACCCGGTGATGTGGCACGACATCTTCCTCGCCAACCGCGAGGCTGTTTTGCGCACACTCGATACATTTCGCAGCGACCTCGACGCCTTGCGCGACGCGGTCGATGCAGGGGATGGGCACCAATTGTTGGGCGTTTTCACTCGCGCCCGGGTTGCCCGCGAGCATTTCAGTAAAATCCTGGCCCGCAGGGCCTATGTGGACGCTATGAATTCCAACGATCTGATCTTCCTGGCTCAACCTGGTGGCCGCCTGTCCGGTCGGATTCGCGTACCGGGTGACAAATCGATTTCCCACCGTTCGATCATGCTCGGCTCGCTGGCCGAAGGCGTCACCGAAGTCGAAGGTTTCCTTGAGGGCGAAGATGCTCTGGCGACCTTGCAGGCATTCCGTGACATGGGCGTGGTCATCGAAGGCCCGCACCATGGCCGCGTGACTATCCATGGTGTCGGCCTGCATGGTCTGAAGCCTGCGCCGGGCCCGATCTATCTGGGCAACTCCGGTACGTCGATGCGTCTGCTGTCCGGCCTGCTGGCCGCGCAGAACTTCGACAGCACCCTGACCGGCGATGCTTCGCTGTCCAAGCGTCCGATGAATCGCGTGGCCAATCCGCTGCGCGAAATGGGCGCCGTGATCGAAACCGCCGCCGAAGGCCGTCCGCCGATGACCATTCGTGGCGGGCACAAGCTCAAGGGCCTGACCTACACCATGCCGATGGCCAGTGCTCAGGTGAAATCCTGCTTGCTGCTTGCCGGTTTGTACGCTGAAGGCAAGACCACTGTTACCGAGCCTGCGCCAACCCGTGACCACACCGAGCGCATGCTGCGCGGTTTTGGCTACCCTGTGAGCGTCAATGGCGCCACGGCGTCGGTCGAATCCGGTGGCAAGCTGACGGCGACCCATATCGAAGTGCCAGGCGACATCTCGTCGTCGGCGTTCTTCCTGGTTGCTGCTTCAATCGCTGAAGGTTCGGAGCTGGTGCTGGAGCACGTTGGCATCAACCCGACCCGTACGGGTGTGATCGACATCCTGCGTCTGATGGGCGCTGACATTACTCTGGAAAACCAGCGTGAAGTCGGCGGCGAACCTGTAGCAGACCTGCGCGTGCGGGCAGCTAAACTCAAAGGTATCGAAATCCCGGAAGAGCTGGTTCCGCTGGCGATCGACGAATTCCCGGTGCTGTTCGTAGCCGCCGCCTGTGCCGAAGGGCGCACTGTGCTGACCGGTGCCGAAGAGTTGCGAGTCAAGGAATCGGACCGTATCCAGGTCATGGCGGACGGTTTGCTGGCGCTGGGCGTCAAGTGCGAGCCGACCCCGGACGGCATCATCATCGACGGCGGCCAGATTGGCGGCGGCGAAGTGCATGGTCACGGCGATCACCGTATTGCCATGGCGTTCAGTGTGGCGTCCTTGCGTGCCACTGCACCGATCCGCATCCATGATTGCGCCAACGTCGCGACGTCGTTCCCGAACTTCCTCGCGCTGTGCGGGCAGGTTGGTATTCGTGTGGCACAAGAGGCTCAGTCGTGAAAAACATTGCACCGGTCATCACCATTGATGGGCCAAGCGGCTCGGGCAAAGGCACTGTGGCCGGGATTCTGGCCAAACGTCTGGGCTGGAATCTGCTGGATTCCGGTGCGCTTTATCGCTTGCTGGCTTTCGCTGCGCACAATCATGGCGTCGACCTGACCAATGAAGAGTTGCTCAAGCAACTTGCCGCTCATCTGGATGTTCAGTTCATCGCGGCGACCGACGGTCAATTGCAGCGAATCATCCTGGAAGGTGACGAAGTCAGCGATGTCATCCGCACTGAAAGCGTCGGTTCCGGCGCTTCTCAAGTGGCTGCATTGCCGGCCGTGCGCGAGGCGCTGCTGCAGCGCCAGCGTGCTTTTCAGGAAGCGCCGGGCCTTGTCGCCGATGGCCGCGACATGGGCACGGTGGTTTTTCCGAGTGCGCCGCTGAAGATTTTCCTGACCGCCAGTGCCGAGGAGCGGGCGCGCCGTCGATATTTGCAGTTGAAGGGCAAAGTCGAGGGTGTTAGTCTGTCGAGTCTGCTAGATGAGATCCGTGCACGCGACGAGCGTGACACCCAGCGAGCGGTAGCCCCGCTTAAACCGGCGGCTGACGCCATACAGCTGGATTCCACGGAGTTGTCCATCGATCAGGTGCTTGAACGCATCATGAGCGAGATCGCCATTCGCGATATCGCCGGGTGACCAAGAAGGCGGCAGGGGACCAGTCATAGTCCTGCGGCGCTTCTTCTATATGAAACTAACCCACACCGTCTGGGGTGTGGAGATGGGCGTATCCTTCGCCCTCATTTACAGGAATTAAAATGAGCGAAAGCTTTGCGGAACTCTTTGAAGAAAGCCTAAAAACCCTGAACCTTCAGGCAGGCTCCATCATCACCGGTGTTATCGTTGATATCGATTACCAGGCTCGCTGGGTAACCGTTCACGCTGGCCTGAAGTCTGAAGCACTCATCCCGCTTGAGCAGTTCTACAACGACGCTGGCGATCTGACTATCAATGTCGGTGACGAAGTTCACGTTGCTCTGGACTCGGTTGAAGACGGTTTCGGTGAAACCAAGCTGTCCCGTGAAAAAGCCAAGCGCGCTGAGTGCTGGATCGTTCTGGAAGCTGCCTTCGCAGCCGAGGAAGTGGTCAAGGGCGTTATCAACGGTAAGGTTAAAGGCGGCTTCACTGTCGACGTTAACGGCATCCGTGCGTTCCTGCCAGGTTCCCTGGTTGACGTCCGTCCAGTGCGCGACACCACGCACCTGGAAGGCAAAGAGCTGGAATTCAAGGTCATCAAGCTGGACCAGAAGCGCAACAACGTTGTCGTTTCCCGTCGCAGCGTCCTGGAAGCCGAGAACTCCGCCGAGCGTGAAGCTCTGCTGGAATCCCTGCAGGAAGGCCAGCAAGTCAAAGGTATCGTCAAAAACCTCACCGATTACGGCGCATTCGTCGATCTGGGTGGCGTGGACGGCCTGCTGCACATCACCGACATGGCCTGGAAGCGCATCAAGCATCCTTCCGAGATCGTCAACGTTGGTGACGAAATCGACGTTAAGGTTCTGAAATACGATCGCGAACGCAACCGTGTTTCCCTGGGCCTGAAGCAACTGGGCGAAGATCCATGGGTTGCTATCAAAGCCCGTTACCCAGAAAGCACTCGCGTTACCGCACGTGTAACCAACCTGACCGACTACGGCTGCTTCGCTGAGCTGGAAGAAGGCGTTGAAGGCCTGGTACACGTTTCGGAAATGGACTGGACCAACAAAAACATCCACCCTTCGAAAGTCGTACAAGTCGGCGACGAAGTGGAAGTTATGGTTCTGGACATCGACGAAGAGCGTCGTCGTATCTCCCTGGGCATCAAGCAGTGCAAATCTAACCCATGGGAAGATTTCTCTGGCCAGTTCAACAAGGGCGATAAAATCTCCGGCACCATCAAGTCGATCACCGATTTCGGTATCTTCATTGGTCTGGACGGCGGCATCGACGGTCTGGTTCACCTGTCCGACATCTCCTGGAACGAAGTTGGCGAAGAAGCTGTTCGTCGTTTCAAGAAGGGCGACGAGCTGGACACCGTTATCCTGTCGGTTGACCCAGAGCGCGAGCGTATCTCCCTGGGTATCAAGCAGCTGGAAAGCGACCCGTTCTCCGAGTACGTCTCGGTTAACGACAAAGGCGCAATCGTTACTGGCACCGTGAAAGAAGTTGACGCCAAAGGCGCCATCATCGTTCTGGCCGACGATATCGAAGCGACTCTGAAAGCCTCCGAAATCAGCCGTGACCGCGTTGAAGACGCGCGCAACGTTCTGAAAGAAGGCCAGGAAGTAGAAGCCAAGATCATCAGCGTTGATCGCAAGAGCCGCGTGATCCAGCTCTCCATCAAGTCGAAAGACGATGCTGAAGAGAAAGAAGCTATCCAGAGCCTGAAAGAGACTCCGGAAGCTGCTACCGGCGACACCACCATGGCGGCACTGCTGCGCCAGGCAATGGCCAAACAGAACTAAGTTCTGCTTGATCATGAAAAAGGGCGACTTCGGTCGCCCTTTTTTGTGCCTGCGATTTGATGGGTTTTGCCTTTTGTGCGAACCGGTGCTGCTTTTGAAACCATTCCGTAAGCCTGATTGTCTGTTTCTCTAATCGGATCAATCGCCTATTCGCGACTAAGCTTGGTCTTAAGCGTGTAGTGGTCGGGCGTAGCCTGGCATAAGGAAGTGGATGAACAAGTTTATTGTCTTCATAGCGGTATTGGTTTTGGCGGGCTGTACTACGAGTGCCAAGACGCATGCGGTCCGTGGTGTCAGCGGTATAGAGGTTGACTGCTCTGGGCTGGGGTCTGGCTGGGAAAAATGTCAAAAGCGTGCGGCGAAGGAGTGCAAGGGGGCGGGCTATAAGGTGATTACTCGATCTGACGATGCCAAGGATGACGACGATTATCCTTTTGGCTTTAATCCCGCGGGGTTCGTGACTCGCACCATGCTGGTGATGTGCCGCTAGATCTGCGGTCTCCCGGCTTGGCGGGATGCCCTGAAAATGGGCGTAGCGATCCCGTGGAAGATATGTCAATCCCTGGGCTGTTCAAAATCTTCCGGGCGTGCTAAAACCTTTCAAGCGCTGATCTAGCTGCTTGAAAAAGAAGGGAAAAATATGACGAAGTCGGAGTTGATCGAACGAATTGTCACCCATCAAGGGCTGCTCTCATCCAAAGATGTGGAGCTGGCCATCAAGACCATGCTTGAACAAATGTCCCAGTGTCTGGCTACGGGTGATCGCATTGAGATCCGTGGCTTTGGCAGTTTTTCTTTGCACTATCGTGCGCCGCGCGTCGGGCGTAATCCGAAGACCGGGCAATCGGTTAGCCTTGACGGCAAGTTTGTTCCGCATTTCAAGCCGGGAAAGGAATTGCGTGATCGCGTGAACGAGGAAGAGGAGGAGGGGGTTTGACAGTCGTTATCTTTACACAGGGAGTAACCCATGCGTAACCTCAAGCGCATACTTCTTGGTGTTTTTATTCTTTTGCTGGTGTTGGTGATTCTGGCGTTTGTTCTCGAGAATCAGCAGTCGGTATCTTTATTGTTTCTCGGTTTGTCCGGGCCTCAATTGCCGGTCTCGCTGTTAGTGGTTTTGGCATTGCTCATCGGCATGTTGATTGGGCCGATACTTGGCTGGTTTCTGGGGCGCTCGTCCAGAGCAGGGCGCAAACGTCTTGTCTGAAAACGACAGGTGTAGGGCATCTGTCGAAATTGCGTCTTTGCCTGTCTTTATCCATTAGTAAAACGTTCGTTAAGCTGTAAAATGTAGCCCTTGTTCGACAGTGCCTTGATTGCGCGTTCGATTCAGACTGACTCTGACGGAAGCCTCGGATTTGATGGCTTCTGCATTCATGGATTAGACGGTGCTCGTTGATCGCGCCGTCCGCAGCTCAAGGGTATGGTTTCGCGTGAAAATCCTAGTTACCGGCGGCGCCGGGTTTATCGGCTCGGCAGTCATCCGTCACATCATCTCCAATACCAGCGATTCTGTCGTCAACGTCGATAAGCTGACTTATGCCGGTAATCTGGAATCGTTGGCGCAAGTCAGTCAGGACTCGCGTTATGTGTTTGAGCGCGTTGACATTTGCGATCGTGATCAGATCGATCGTGTTCTGCGTGAACACCAACCGGATGCGATCATGCATCTGGCCGCAGAGTCCCACGTTGATCGATCGATCTCGGGTCCGTCCGAGTTCATCCAGACCAATATCATAGGGACGTACACATTGTTGGAAGCCGCGCGCCATTATTGGGCGGCGCTGGATGATGCGCGTAAAGCAAACTTCCGTTTCCATCATATTTCGACCGACGAAGTTTATGGGGATCTGGAAGGTCCTGAAGATCTGTTCACCGAAACCACGCCTTACCAGCCAAGCTCGCCATACTCGGCTAGCAAGGCCAGCTCCGATCACCTGGTTCGTGCCTGGGCCCGCACTTATGGCCTCCCGACACTGGTTACTAACTGCTCGAATAACTACGGACCTTGCCATTTTCCTGAGAAATTGATCCCGCTGATCATTCTCAATGCGCTGGAAGGCAAGGCATTGCCGGTCTACGGCAAGGGCAATCAGGTTCGCGATTGGCTCTATGTCGAAGATCATGCCCGTGCATTGTACAAAGTCGTGACCGAAGGCGTGATCGGCGAGACTTACAACATCGGTGGTCATAACGAAAAACAAAACATCGAAGTCATCCACACCCTGTGTGCACTGCTTGATGAATTGCGACCGGATTCCGGTCACTGCCCTCACGCAAGTTTGATCACCCATGTGCAGGATCGCCCGGGGCACGATCAGCGCTACGCCATTGATGCGGGCAAGATTCAACGTGAATTGGGCTGGACACCGAAAGAGACATTTGAAACCGGCATCCGCAAGACGGTCGAATGGTATCTCACCAATACTGAATGGGTTGCTCATGTGAAGAGCGGCAGCTATCAGCAGTGGATTGATCAGAATTACAGCGCTCGTTCGGACAAGGCATGAAGATTCTCCTGCTGGGAAAAAATGGCCAGGTCGGCTGGGAGCTGCAGCGCTCCCTCGCACCGCTTGGAGAGTTGGTCGCGCTTGACCGGCATTCGGTCGATGGTTTGAGTGGTGATCTATCCGACCTTGATGCATTGCGCGCGACGATCCGGCGGGTATCTCCCGACGTCATCGTCAACGCCGCCGCCTATACTGCTGTCGATAAAGCGGAGTCAGATAAAGAACTGGCCGATCGTGTGAACGGTGAGGCCAGTCGGGTCATGGCGGAGGAAGCGGCATCCCTGGATGCCTGGCTGATCCACTATTCGACCGACTACGTGTTCAGCGGCGAAGGCTCGACGCCTTGGATAGAAACCGACGCAGTTGCTCCCGTGAACCACTACGGCGCCAGCAAGCTGGCTGGAGAGCAGGCAATTGCCGCCTCGGGTTGCAAGCATCTGATCTTCCGAACCAGCTGGGTCTACGGTGCTCGCGGCAACAACTTTGCCAAGACCATGTTGCGGCTGGCGAAGGAGCGCGAATCGCTAGGGGTGATAGCCGACCAGATCGGCGTCCCGACCGGTGCGGACCTGATTGCGGACGTGACCGCTCTGGCGATCCAGCAGGCAATGCATCGCCCCTCCACGCTGTCGGGGCTCTATCATCTGGCGGCTGCCGGTGAAGTGTCCTGGTATGGCTACGCCAGTTTGGTGATCGGTTTTGCCAAGGCCCACGGTGAAGAGCTCGCTGTCACCGCCATCAATCCGATTGATACCAAAGCTTATCCAACACCAGCGCGCCGCCCGTTGAACTCACGTTTGAATACGCAGAAGCTGCGCGATAATTTTTCTCTACACTTGCCGGATTGGCAAAGTGGTGTAACTCGAATGCTTATGGAAGTTCTCAATAAATGACCACTACAAACCGTAAAGGCATCATCCTCGCTGGTGGTTCGGGCACTCGGTTACATCCTTTGACGCTTGGTGTTTCCAAGCAGATGCTGCCGATCTATGATAAACCTATGATCTTTTATCCTCTGTCAGTGCTGATGCTTGCGGGAATGCGAGAAATCCTGATCATCTCCACTCCGGAGGATTTGCCTTGTTTTCGGAAACTTCTGGGTGATGGAGGCCTGTATGGCATCAAGCTTACCTACGCCGAACAGCCTAGTCCGGATGGTTTGGCGCAAGCCTTCATAATCGGTGAAGAATTCATCGGCAATGATCCTTGCTGTCTGATCCTTGGTGACAATATTTTCTATGGTCAGCACTTCTCGGACAACCTGCGTTCTGCCAACGATCAAGAGCAAGGTGCAACCGTATTCGGCTACCACGTCTCCGATCCGGAGCGCTTCGGTGTTGTTGAGTTCGACAAAGCCGGTCGTGCACTGAGCATTGAAGAGAAACCGCTGAAGCCAAAATCTAACTACGTGGTAACGGGCCTTTACTTCTACGACAACAAGGTCGTTGAGATTGCCAAGAGCATCAAGCCGTCCTCGCGCGGCGAGTTGGAAATTACTGATGTCAACCGCGCCTATCTTGAGAAGAATGCTCTGAGCGTCGAAATTCTTGGTCGCGGTTTCGCCTGGCTCGACACCGGTACTCATGAGTCTTTACTTGAAGCCAGTCACTTCGTGCGCACTATCGAGCAGCGTCAGGGCCTGAAAGTTGCTTGCCTGGAAGAGATCGCTTACAACAATGGCTGGATCACCCCGGAGCAATTGGGTGCACAGGCAGAGCGTCTCAAGAAGACTGGCTATGGTCAGTACCTGCAGAGGTTGTTGGTTAGTGTTTCCACTGACCTGTGAGCGTCCTCCTTTCGATTTAAAGTGTTAAACCAATGCAAGCAGGATTGGCATGCCAGTAAAATACCCACAGGTAGCAGTTCTGCTGGCTGCGTACAACGGGATGCGGTGGATCGAAGAGCAGATTGCCTCGATCCTGAGTCAGTCAGCGGTAGATGTTACCGTCTATATAAGTGTTGACCCTTCGACAGACGGCACCGAAGCCTGGTGCGCTAGCTTCTTTGCTGAACGCAGCGATGTGGTTTTGCTTCCGGCTGTCGGCAATTTCGGTGGTGCAGCACGCAATTTCTTCCGTCTCATCCGTGATGTAGATTTCGAGGGTTATGACTTCATCGCGTTCTCGGATCAGGATGACATTTGGCACTCAGACAAACTCGAGCGGGCTACCCAGACTTTGCTGACGCGTGAATTTGATGCGTATTCAAGTAATGTAACGGCTTTCTGGCCGGACGGTAAAACACATTTGTTGGACAAGGCGCAACCGCAAGTTGCCTGGGATTTTTTGTTTGAGGCTGCTGGGCCGGGTTGTACTTACGTGCTTAGCAAGAAATTGGCGGATTCGCTGAAGGACTCCGTGCTTGCCAATTGGCAGCGATTACAGGAAGTCAGTTTGCACGACTGGTACTGTTACGCCTTCGCCCGAAGTCAACAATTCAAATGGTTCATCGACCCGGTGCCATCCATGCTGTATCGCCAACATGATAGTAATCAAGTAGGGGCTAATACTGGATTGGCTCCTTTGATTTCCCGATATAAAACGATTCATGATGGTAGGTGGTTTACTCAGGTTCGATTGATTGCTTCATTGGTGGGCCAGAGCAGAGAACCTTTTGTTGATGCCTGGCTGGAATTAGGGCGCAGGCAGCTATTGACGCTTTCCTTTAACGCTTGGATATGTCGGCGACGGTTTCGCGATAAGGTGTTCTTCTTTTTTATCTGTTGTACCACTGCAGTTGTTGGAAAGAGGACTAAATGAAAGGCCCACAAGTTTTGGTGACGGGGGCGAGCGGATTCGTTGGTGAGGCTTTGGTCTTCAGGCTTTTACTCGATAAAAAATTCACCCCGGTTGCCGCCGTGCGCGGTGTTACACGATTGCTTGGTTTGTGTCGGGTAGTCCCATTCGATCTTACGGACACAACTGCATCGCCGGCCTTGAATGACGTTCAGGTAGTGATCCATGCTGCGGCTCGAGTGCATGTGATGAACGAAACCTCAATGGACTCTCTTTCGGATTTTCGCAAAATCAATGTGGACGGAACCGTTAGGCTCGCCCGAAAGGCTGCCGAGTCAGGGGTAAAACGATTTATTTTTATCAGTTCAATCAAGGTTAATGGCGAAAGCACCGCACCATGGAGTTCTTTTAAGGCTGACGATCCTCCAGCACCAGTAGATCCGTACGGAGTCTCGAAACAAGAAGCTGAAGATGCTTTGAAGCAGATTGGCCTGAGCACGGGAATGGAAGTTGTTATTATCAGACCACCACTTGTGTATGGCCCGGGGGTGAAGGCCAATTTTTTAAGCATGATGAGTTGGCTTCATAGAAACATACCTTTGCCGTTGGGGACTATTAATAATCAACGCAGTCTGGTGGCGCTTGATAATCTTGTTGATCTAATCGTGACCTGTATCGATCATCCTGCGGCAGCAAATAATATATTTCTGGTTAGTGATGGTGAGGATCTATCTACAACTTTGTTGCTTCGGCGTATGGCGCGAGCCTTAGGCACGAAAGCATGGTTGCTGCCGATACCTGATTTTGTGTTGAGTTTAAGTGCTTCACTCCTGGGTAAAAAAGCAGTTGTTCAACGTTTGTGTAGTTCGTTGCAGGTTGATATTAGCAAAACATGTGATGTTTTAAATTGGCGTCCCTCGGTAAGTGTGGATAAAGCTTTACGCAAAACCGCCGACTATTATCTGGATAAGTTAACGAAATGACTTTTTGGCTGTTACTATCTGCTGTGCTCGCAAGTTCGTGGTTGCTGACCTATGTCTTGCGTCGTTATGCCTTGGCCAAGAGTTTAATGGACATACCAAACGAGCGTAGTTCCCATACTGTGCCTACGCCTCGCGGAGGCGGGGTGGCTATTGTGGTGGCATTTGCAGGGGCGCTGCCAATGTTGGCTGCTTTGGGGTTGCTTGGTATGCCTTTGCTTACAGGATTACTGGGCTCGGGAATTTTGGTGGCGCTTATAGGCTTCGCCGATGATCATGGTCATATTGCTGCTAGATGGCGGCTGCTGGGGCATTTCATTGCAGCTGGCTGGGCGCTGTACTGGCTTAATGGTCTCGCATCCATTTCATTTTTTGGTACGGCGATTGACTTGGGTTGGTTCGGCAATGTGCTCGCGCTGATTTACCTTGTCTGGATGCTGAACCTCTACAATTTCATGGACGGGATTGATGGCTTGGCCAGCGCTGAGGCCATATGCGTATGTCTGGGGGCATGTGCGTTGTATTGGCTGGGTGGTTACGCCAACCTGATATGGGTTCCGTTCGTTTTAGCTGGAGCGGTGGCTGGGTTTCTATGCTGGAATTTTCCTCCCGCGCGCATCTTTATGGGAGATGCGGGCAGTGGATTTCTAGGCTTCATCCTCGGTGGTTTAGCGCTCCATGCGGCTTGGACAGCGCCGGAATTGCTTTGGAGTTGGTTGATTTTGCTCGGGGTTTTCATTGTTGATGCTACCTGGACGTTGCTGCGACGTTTGATGCGTGGCGACAAAGTTTCTCAGGCGCATCGCAGTCACGCTTATCAGTACGCATCCCGTCGTTTCAAGAGTCATCGAGTCGTGACGCTTGGGGTTGTCGCCATTAATGTTGTCTGGCTGGTGCCAATTTCGATGTTTGTTGGGCTGGGATTGCTGAGTGGAATGCTCGGAGTGTTAATTGCGTATACTCCGCTTGTCTTTATAGCCTGTTTGTTTAATGCGGGAGCGTTGGAGGAAAAGGCTGATTCTTGAGCAAATGCTCTGGTTGTATTACCTTTCCTGTTTGGGTTTTGGCGTGTTGGTGATACGCAGGGTAAGTTAAAGCTTTTCTACTGGTCTCGCGGAAACAATGCACTATTTTATGGCGCATCGGGAAGCCTGCTTACTACTGATGCGGATAAGTTGTCTGAGTTGAATCAGCGTTGGATTGACGCTGTCTCTGAATATCCAGGCGCTTATTTGGTTCATCGGCTGGAAAATTTTTCGGTGCTGCTCCGTTGGGGAGAAACGACTACGGCAGTTGTTGCGACCCCACAACAGTCGATAACCCTTATGGCTTGAGTTCACGGTAACAAATTCTCAGCGTGGCTTGCGTCTCAAACAGGTGTTATTTTTTTCCATGGATTTATCTGGTCGTTCTGATTGCAGCTACGGGGATCCTGGTTTGTCTCAAGTGGAACAGAGTGCTGGGTCCAGCCTGGGAGGGGCCGCGATAGCCTTTGTATTACCTCACGTACTCATTGCTCCTTCTGCTGGTTTACACCTAATTCTGTGCGTTGATATTGGCGTTCTTTGCAATTGCCGAGATGTTACGACGGGTTGCTGCCAAGGCGATGAGGGCGGGTTGATACGGCTCGGCTGGGTCCCCTCTGACTCGTTAAGGTAAAAGCCCCGTTATGGGATAAGGATGCATAGGTCACTTGCGCGGATAGAAAATGAGCGACATGGCTAGTGCAGTCAGGCGCTCCCAATTCAATCGGTGTCGCTGATTCTGGAGTTTAGGGGTATTGAGCTCGGCGATTTACAGTGAACCGATGATTTGGTAGGAACCCTACCGCACAGGTACAAAAAGGCCGGCAACTGGGCGGGCGCTCGCTCGGGAGGATCTGGAGCAGTTGCTGCGATGTGGTGGGCATTGGTTTTCTCCAGCGAAAAAACTAGTGGTCCAGTGCTATCATGTGCGCTGACGAAAAAACATAACGGACTGGTCACCTATCGTGCAAAAACACGTTCCTATCGGAGAGCGCAGCTTGTGGGCACTCTTCCTATCGATGCCTATTGCCTACCTGTTAACCTCAAAATTATTACCGTTTATTGTGGTGACTTTGTTCGGAGTCCAAACCTCCATAATCGAATTACAGGCAATAGGAGCGAAATCTGCCGATTCAAAGGGGGCAGAGGTGTGGATTGAAAGGCCTCAGTACATGGATGGCACAGTGCCTGCCGGATGGGAGACCCGCGAAAACAGGCTGGTTTCCTACATTCCTCCATATGGCCCTCTTACTTTAGAAGTGCCTTCTAACAGTCCAGGCCTTGAGTTTGTCAAAACCGATTGGTCGGGGCATGCATCAATAAAAATCGGCGAAGCGAAAAGTACAGTCGATCTTTATAGTAAGTCTGAATCGAAGGTATCAATCTCTGGTCATGAACTGCTGCTAAAATCCAAGGGTATATTCGTTCCGTTCGTGGCGGTTGTTTTTTTTACACTGCTGGCTTTTATGATGCTCATCACCCACCGCTTTCTCCGCGTTGATGGCGCTCTCTCGATAGTGGTGGATCGGCCTGTCGGCTCCAAGAACCTAAAGTATGACTCACGCCTTGACCATCTCCGTTTTTTGGCCGCAGCAATGGTGATTTTTTATCACTGTTTTACCGATAACTTTGGTCTTGGTCATAGCACCTATAACCCTCTTTTGGGGCTCGTCGAACAAGGGCATATGGGTGTTGGGCTCTTCATGGTACTTAGCGGTTATCTGCTCACGAAAATTGCTTCAGGAAAAGAAATAAATTATTTTGACTTTATAAAAAATAGAGTTATACGGATCTATCCGCTGTATATACTTTGCGTCCTGATAGTGCTGTGCGGATGGCGACTTGACTACTCATTTACGCAGGCACTCAGCTTGTTTTTTCCATTTGTAAATGCCTTGCAGGACGTAAAGCTTCCATTATTTGGTCATCTCTGGACAATTGCAGTAGAATTTCAGTTCTATCTAATATTTCCTTTTCTAGTTTTATTCTTGGATAGATTTGGCCCGAGATACATTTTAGGTCTTGTCGCGCTCACTATATTTTTCAAGTATCTCATGTGGGTGAAGATGGGGTCAGTGACCAATGTGGCTTATATAACATTGCTAGGCCGCATTGATCAGTTCGTTATTGGTATGACTGCTGCTTATTTGACCAAGCGATACTTGGCAGAGAGCAAGGTGTCGACTGCGTGGCTTGTTGCTGCAATCGCAGGCTCCGCGATTGTAATGAGTATTTTCTGCGGGCAGAAAGGATTGATCGGAATTGACCAGTCCTGGCTGATGGCGTTTTGGCCATCCATCGAGGCGGTGATGTGGGCTACCCTGATCGTCAGCTACTCGCATGCACGAATTCGGATCCCGGAAGCTATCAATGTAAGCCTAGCGCGCTTAGGTCAGCTTAGCTTCTCTATGTATTGCATGCACTACGTCGTGATTCCATTCACTAATTCCCAGTTCGTTCGCATTGGGCAGGCACCCGGTGGGTTGGCTGATGTCCTAGCGCAGACTGCCTTTCTAACGGTTCCTGCCATCGTGATCTTCTCTATGCTGACTTACGGGATTATTGAGAAGCCATTCTTTACCCTCAAGAAAAAGTACGCCATGCCATCCCCGGCGGAGCGATCTTTGCGCCAAGAGAACGAACGTGAAAGCGTCAAGTGATTGGACGTTCAGGACAGATTAGCTCTTTCGGAAACCTGTCTGCGTATGTCGCTCACCTTAACCGGTCAGCCAAGACGGTGATGAGTTCCCTTGTAAGCACCCAATGATTACCACGTTAAAATGTGGGGTTCGTGGAGCGCATAGCTTCTCAGAAGTTGGCGTTTAGACCGCATACAGTTGAAACCTGATGCTGCGTTCCCGATTTTCATCAGGAGCCTGCATGCTGCGAATCGACGCCAAAGTCGGAGGCAAGCTACTGCCTGCGAGATTTCATCCGATAACGTTTGACTGCGTTGGCCACCGTGAAGAGTGCAATAAGCACGGTTTTGTGCACGGGACCAATTCCATTGAGATGCTTGATTCCGGAGGTCCATTGAACTCGACGGATGTAGTCCATCACCTGTCGACGCGAAGTGCTACTGAATGGGGAAAGAAAGATCGTTGATAGTGCCGGAGCCTGATTCTTCTGGAAGATATCACCGAAGCCAAAAACGTCGTGTTGAGGTGTATGGATGAAGATCTTTGCCAAGTCAGCATCCGGATTGACACTGAGTTTTTTCCAGACATGCACAGCCGACGCACGCAGTTCTGCGGAGCCCACCACGTAACGCTCCAGGTAGGGTCCCCATATTTGGGCAGCCAGTGCGACGCCCTCTTGGAAGTGAACCGAAAATTCACTGTGGGAACTGTTTTCCTCAGCTGAGACGTTGCGATACGCAGTAACCTTGCCTTGCGACCTTACGTACTTCTCGGTGCTGCCCATGTTTGATGTGCACAGCATTTCAAGTACAGCAAACGCTTCAAACAGCTTGCCTGTATCAGCATCAGCCAGCTCATCAGCACCGTAGGCACGCTTTGAAACATTCGACGCTTGGGGATTTAGCATCTTTCGCAGACCGAGATACATTCCGTGAAAGTGTGTCGCGGGCTTTATCCGCGCAAGATTGTCCTGGATTGTCCCGCGCCAGCCAATATCAACCAGGCCGACTTTGTCGTTCTGGGAAATACCTTTTTCTGTAAGGTATTCGTTCAATAGCTCACGTTGTTCCAGTGTCTTTTTGTTTACGGCAGCCGTGAATTCCGGCGCCCGGATCAGCTTGCTTAATAACTCGTTTTCATCAGGGCGCTCAATAACGTCCGAGGCCTCTAGCCCAACCTCAGATAAAAGGTCAGCAAAGTCCGCGTGTTCCAGACCCAGCGTGGAAAACAACCCGGAAACCTTTTGCGAGCGGTTCAGGCGCCAAATACGATTGAACTCGTCATTCGAGACTTCTTCCATTGAAGCGACGAACGTAGAAAGTCGACTGACCTCAAGCTCCGCATATGCTGGCAATTGATGCCCAAAAAGCGTCTGATCTGGAAAGACAATTTCGTATATACGGCGAAAAAATTCGCCTTCTCGGGTAAGAAAAAAGACTCGATCCAGACGCTCAGCGACCGCCTGCTCGGCAATCCACAAGACAAAGCCCAAGAACAGTGGAGCGGCCTCTGCTCCGAAACGAAACGCTGCCGCTTCGGTCTTTTGCCGCGCGGGTATTGACGACTCCACTGCTTGGATACTGAGCTGTCGAAGATGCTGGAACAGCGCCTCACGCGAAGCAAACAGGCTCTCTCGCTCTTCCCTGGCCGCGTGAGATTTATCCGGCACGAATGAAATGCCGGTAACGCCCAGCTGCGCCGGGGACTCTACATCCGACCAAGGATGATCGCCTACATGCACATGTTCGTGAGGAGTGATCCCATAGACCTCGTGCACATGCTTGAACAGCGTTCCTGAACGCTTATTCAAGCCCACGTCACACGAACTCAAGCCATCCTCAAAGAGATGACTGAGCCCCTTCTGCTCGAGCAAGTGTTTGAGCATGTCAGAGGTCATGTAGAAATCAGAGAGGAATATCGTTCTTTCGGCAGAGTGCTGCTTGAGAAATTCTTCGATATCCGGATCCTGGAAAGTACGGCGCACTTCTACTGAAAGCTCATAGTCGGCAAAGCGCTGGGGCAGACTCTCATCGAAGGGAGAGAGCAGAATTGTCTCCAGCCATTCCTTGAATACGTGAACGATTTCGTACTCTTCGTCCTTGTTTGCTTCTCGAGCTGTCCGCGCAAGACGGGCTTCTGTATCCACCCGTGCCTTATAGATATCCCAGTAGCCCGTGTACAGCGGTTTGAAGTGACCAAACAGCTCGAAAAATACATGAGCAGCAGTCGCCAGCTTGATGCATTCAGGGTGGCAATCTCTTCTAAGCAAGGTGTCCCAGACATCAACCGTCTTGATTTTGTAGATCATCGTACTTCTCGCCCACCAAAAATCACTTCACCCACTGCTTCCAGCTGTTTGATCCGAAGCTTGAGCCATGCGGGGAGTTTGGCGGCAAGTCCACTGAGTTTATGACGGCGAACGACCCAGCGATTTGAATTGAGACGCTGCTTTTCCTGAACGGAGTACTCGTTGAACGCTTTTACAGTCAGCTCTGTAAAAACAGATTTTTCCATGAGCGGACCTTCCAAACTCTTCTCTACCCATTCGCAGAAAAGAGCCGAAGATTCATGCCAGGAAGGCCAAATGTCGGCCGTCTGGCGCGCCCCTTCCTGAAGCCGAGAAAGCTCCGCACGGTCGCATATGAGTTTTTTTAGGGCTTTGACGACGCCGTCAGTGTCGCCAGTGGAGACAACGACCGCATTTTTTCCATTAACGATATATTCGTCATGTCCGGAAACATCAAAAACTACAGCGGTGCCGCCACAGTGAAACAGCTCAAGCGGCGGACCAAACATTCCTTCAACCGTACTGAGCTTGATCAAAATATCGCAAGAGCGATAAATTTCGGCAGTCTTGACCATGGGCACCCGGGAAAACACCCGCGAGACCCCGGGAAGCCACTTGATGGGGGAGCCCGTCAGTACCCAGATGTCTTTCGCACCGGCCTCTCTGGCTAATCGAACACCCAAGGCCGTATTTTTGAATGAGACACCAAAATGTCCCTCTACCAGAATTCTGGGTTGCGCATCAGTAGGGCGAGGAGCGCTTGCGACACCCTTTTGTGAGTACACATCCTTGCGAACACCGTTGCGTACCAGAGTGGTATCCCGATTGAAATCGTCTTTCAGGTAATGCTGGATCCACGTAGCTTCAGTCACGTATTCGATTGGGAAGTGGTAGGTAGCGTCAACCAAAGCACGCAATGGCCCTTCCGATTCAGGATAAAACCTGGACTCGATCGACTGTACGAAATACGCATACCTTCTGGCGTCGAAATTGCCAAGTTCAAAAGCAGTTTTCCACCATGTGGCGATAACCAGGTCGAAAGACTCTTGCTTGGCTTCTTCTATGGGCAGGCAACGGAGCTTCGGCGCTTCGTCGTGCCAGGAAAGCGTCGCCGCCGAAAAAGGTTCCTGAACCGCCAGCGTTACGTCATATCCATGATTACGCAGGTAGCTGGCATGTTGAATGATGACGTATGTGCCACCGCTAATAGCCATCGAGCCTACGAGAAAACAAATTCTTCTATCGTTCAATTTATGATTACTTCTGAAAATAGCGGATTAATCCATATAAGTTGGCTATTGGGCGGCCAACCCGCTCATCGAGCTTCTTCCATGGCCAGAACCCAAGCAATCCTCGTCCGTTGCGCCTCAGGACGGTGAGCATGAACTTCAACCTATCAGAAAAGCTCGGGACCTTGTGCGCACCGGTAAAGAAAGAGCGCTCAAACACACCGTAGTTTTCAACATGAAATACTGAAGAAAACCAGTCGATCTCGGACTGTGAAGGTTGGAAAACCAAGCGCGCGTGTCTGCGAGCGATTTGCTCAAGACGTAGCGACTGCGTACCGGCTTGCAGTGTCATGGCTTCCAGCAACTGGTTGTAACGAGCGAAGATATGACGCTGAACAGGAAACACCAGAGCCTCCAGCATCTCTTGCTCATGGAACGTGTCATGGACGGCACTAGCCCTACCATTAGTGTCTATTTGGTAGCTGGCCGCTGAACCATGATCTGCTGCCAAAAGAATTTCGAACAGGGCGCGATTTTCATTAAAGACATGAAACCGCGATGTACGGCCTGCAATGGACGAAAATAGAAGGCCGTGCTTGGCGTTCGCAGAACCTGCCGCCCCTGGTGCAATAAGCCCGATGTAGTATCCCGTAACTGATTTGACTGGCGATGCCGCTCCCTTGCACAACAGTGCGTAAAGGTTGTCCTGAATCGTGCCCTTCCAGCCGACATCCACGACCACAAGGTTTTCGGGAGCATCACCTTCCGAGAGGGTCGAAAGATACTGCCCAAATGCCTTTCGACGACTCAGCCGTTGCTCGTCATATACCGCAATGAATCGCGGCAACGCCTTAAGTCGGGAGAAGAGGTCGCTTTCGGGAAAGTCCTCCTGTCTTTGATTCGACTGTTCAGTCGTCAGGCCCAGCAAGGTCGACAGCTCTGTACAGAACTCATCCAGCCCAAGGCTCGAGAGAAACTCCAGCAGCGACATTCGCCGATATTGCCTGAAAAGCGTTTCGAACCGCTCTTCGCTCAACGCATTCAGAGAAGGCAGCAGCGTTGATCTGCGAGAAACCTCCAGATAACGGCTCTGAATCGGGACACCCACGCGAACGCAGTAGCAGTCGAACATTTGCTTGAGCGGTTGTCCCTCTCTGGAGAGAAAGAATACCTGCTTGACGCCGTTCTCGATGAGTTTGCGATGCAGTTCGCTCACCCAATACAGGAGCGTGTCTGCCATTTCTCCGAAAAGTTCGAACGAATCAGATTTTCCTTCAAAGCTAGCTCCTCTGATGTCACTCGTCGCCGATGGAGGTTTTTTCACTGCATATATTCCGTGTAGTGGGATCGATGTCGATTAGCGTTTTGAGGGGTGTGATAGCGGGTAAGGCAGGTTCATCCGGTAGACTGCGGTACTGGAATGACTGCGCCAACCTACGCTCAAACCGTTTTGCATGCCGCAGGCTGATCCGAGCCTGCGGCATCCCCGCTTTCAAGTACGGCTGTCGATCTCTGTAAGGCTTTCAAAGTACTGACCAAACTTCGCAGCCTTTATAGACCAGTCCCACTCTTTGATTCTTTCAATGTTTTCTGTTGAAAGCCGAGTCAGCAACGCAGGCTCTTCGACGAGCTTGCGGATACTGTCCTTGAGCGCTTCAACCGTTCTCTCAGGCAAGATAAAGGCTTTCTGCAACTCACCGAAAGCCTGCGGCACGATGCCGACATCAGTACTGATAACCGGTACCCCGCAGGCCATCGATTCCAGAACCGGGTTAGGCGTACCTTCTATCTTCGACGTACATACATAGACGTCGATCTTTGAGTAGTAGTTAGGCATCTGGTCATGGGGAATGAATTGATCCTGTCGGTCAGCGAACAGGCTTTTTACAGCAAAACCTTCTTGTTGAAGTTGCTCAATTGCTGGCTTGAGGATCGAATTCACGCCTTTGAAGTCTTCGAGCTCTGCCGCCCACTTACTGTTTCCAACCCAGCCAATGACGAGCTCACGCTGACCGACTTCTCGAAGGCGTTCAATATTCATGGGCATGAATTTTGTCAGGTCGACACCATCCTCGATTACTCGGGTGGGTTCGGGATAGCCGCTTACTTCGGAATAAATGCTGTTTAACTTTTCAGAGCCTACGGTGTAGCCTGCGACTATCTCGGTAAAAAGATGGGCGCGGCCACTGAGTTCGTCTTCTTCCAGAAGCAGGTGGTCGTAAACACTTGTGCTGAGCTTTTTAGTGGCAATAAAGCGCTCATGGAACAGCTCATATGGCATGCCAAGGCTTTCAACATAACTTCTGTAATACGGCGTGCCAATGAGTGTTAAATGTTCTCTCCAGAAGAAGTGCACGATGTCACAGTCTTCGGTCATCATGAATATTTTGTCGATGTTATCGATGATATCCATCGGTATCACAACGAAATCAAACTGCTCACTCAAATAGCGTTCCAGTTGCCGGGCGATATTTCCAAACGCCCAGTTATCCGTATCGATGATCAGTGCGATTTTCGTCTTTTCATGCTCTGCCGATACCACCTTTACGGGAGCGGAAATGTGATCGGCTTCATTGTTGAGCCCCAGTTCATCGTGCCGTGACTGGACCCAGTGGTCTACCGCATCACCCCAGATCTTGAAACCGTGTTTTGCCTCAAGATGCATCGCAGACTTGTGAAGAACACCGCGAGAAAAACGTTCTTTTTCATAGTTGCGATCAGCGTCTGAATCAGGCATCGGGTGGTCATGCACCAAAGCGCATACCGATGCGCAACCGACTTTGTAGCCCTGCTGGAACAGGCGTACCGAAAAATCGATATCCTCGAAGCCAACAAACATATCCTCGTCATAACTACCGACACGAGCGAACGTGTCCTTGTTAACGACGCAAGCACCACCAAACAGGAAAGTCCCGAGGAACGGCTGACTGAAAACGTCCTGTATTTTTGTCTGCAGGGATGCGCTTCCTGCACCGATATGAAGTTCGCCCTCCTCATAGGACACATAAACGTGACCGCCCCTGGCGAAGATTGTTTGACCATCTGGGTCCAGCAAGGGAAGGCTCATGAAATGACAGCCAAGAACTGCTAGATCATTCTGAATCTGCTTTAGCGGATTCATCGTGAAGTAGATATCGTTGTCCAGACACATCAGCCATTCCGTCGTGACGTGTGGAATGGTTCTATTACGGCCGCCTGAAACACCGAAATTTTGCCCAAGCTCAACAATACGGGTGCGGAAAGATAGCGTTTTGCACGCCTCGCGCATCCGCTCGATTTCTTCTGCCGAAGAGCCGTTATCGATGATCAGCACTTCACCGGCGAAATGCGGCAAGAACTCTTCAATGGACTTGAGCAGCTTGATCGATAGCGACGAGCGGTTCATCGAAAGGAAAGAGATCGTTAGGTTCTCGCCACTACTGCCGATGTTCGGCCCCGTCTCCCGCCAGGCATCAGACGCCAGAAGCGCGTGCGCATTGTCATAAACGTAGAGCCCGCGCGAAAGCCCCGGGATGATATCCAGCCCTAGAACTTTCATTAGTTAGGGTTCCCGCGAACAATTCTGAAGGCCTTTTTTATCAGCGATCGAGCATGGCGAGGAACCAGTCCACCCAAACGGAGATAACGGTCATAACCGACTCGCATTTGATCACGTTCTGCGGTCACTCTTGCCACTTCGGCCTGAAGCGCAAGCTGAGTGGAATTGAACACATGCAATCTTTCTTTTACCAGTTCGTTTTCCGCCAGCGTTGCCTGATAGTTAAGACGTGTTTTTCTCAAGTCCGCCTTAAGCGTATCAGCTTCCATTTGAAGGGCTGTCAAACCCTGATGGAGAGTGTCCACCTTCAATCGTTCGTCCACAAGCAATGTGCCATCCATTGCATGAACCATGCGCGCATACGCGTCCATACTAATCGGGAAAATAGCAGCACCATTAGTGATTTCAGGTGCATTCCAGATGCCGAAATAATAGCTGCAGTTCTCAGTATTAAATTCCGGTTTTTCACCACCATTTACAAGGTATGCACCTTGGACTGAGTTGTATTTCATCCAGCTATCAGGGACAGTTTCATAGTCTCGCTCGATATCTAGCGACGTTGAGCCGAATCCAAAGACCGCGGTGCCTATGCTCCAGTTAACGTTGTCTCCCAGTACGCTGCTGGCGAGATGTTGAAACTCTTCGAATCGGTATTTGCGCAAGTGGTACGGGTTGCGCTGATGTTCTTCCGGGAAATACCAATAGTCATTTGGGCAACTAATGATAATGATCGCGTCTTTCTTTGCGACGCGTTTCAGTGATTGTAAATAGGCTGCCGGATCTTCAATGTGCTCAATTGTTTCACACGAAACGATTACGTCAAAATATTCGGGCGGAAACTTGTCTTCGATGGTTGTCGCGTCAGCCGCAGTAAACTCGATCCCAGTACCACCAAACGAACGAGTAGCGCGATTCACTGCATCGACGAACACATCTACGCCGACGACTTCTTCGGCTCCAGCCTGCTTTAAGAGGTAACTGCCATAACCCTCGCCACAGGCGATATCCAGGACTCGCTTGTTTTTAACAAAGGGCGTGGCAACCGAGTATCTTGCGAAATGGATTGACGCTTCTATGTTCGCTCTCTCTGGAGCAGAGTTGATATCTAACCGTTCCATTTGTGGCCTATTCAAATACTGTTGAGATCGTTTGGTTGAAAATTCCACTGCCGCGGAAGGCTCAGCATGCCAACCGCCTTGAAGTTATCTTCAACACGGAATGAACACGCATTTTTTGCTTCTGCGTAAGTAATGAATCCAACATTGTCGTTAATCGCTACCCGCCACTTGTACTGACCGCTCAGCAGAGGCAGATCTGCAAAGTCAATCGATACAGTTCCTGCGCTCGAGGAGCGGTAGGCCGGGATTTTGTCCATCAGTGTGGTAGCACCACAGAGATACAGTTCATCATGTCTGTAGAGATTGAAGACGAAACTGATCTCTTCCGGCGGTGTGTCAACCAGTGCGACGAAATCGAAACACACACTTACAGATTGCCCGGTTGTCACGGTTTCCAGTGCCGTGCCCTCAGTATCTGTCAGGCGTACATCCGTAATTTTAAACAGCTGATCCGCAGATTCGTTATCACTTGGAGTCGCTTTAAGGGCGACACTTTTTTGTTTGTCGGCATCTGAGTCGCAGGTTTGGTGACTTTCATCGATGGCCGCTGCTGCGAGTGTGGCTGCAAATGCTGCAGTGGTACTTTGAGCAACCTGAGCCTCCATTTCGATCATGTATTGATCAATGACTCTAGGTGCAGGCCCGAACATGACTTGTCGGCCTTCTTTCAGGTACAGCGCTCGTTCACACACCGATTTAACTTGATACTGGTCGTGGGATACAAAAAGGATAGTACAACCCCGATCACGTATTTCGTAAAATTTCGACAGGCAACGTCGCTGGAATGCCGCATCACCGACTGCAAGAATTTCATCGACGATCAATATTTCGGGTTCAACGTGAACAGATACCGAGAATGCAAGCCTGGCAAACATACCGCTCGAGTAGTGTTTTACAGGGCTGTCGATAAACTGCCCGATGTCAGCAAAGCCGGCAATTTTATCAAATCGATTATCAATTTCTTCTTTTGATAATCCAAGAATCGACGCGCTCAGATAAACGTTTTCACGCCCTGTAAACTCCGGGTTGAAACCAGAGCCGAGTTCAAGCAAAGCTGACAAACGACCTTGCCGCTCTACGTGACCGTGCGAAGGAGTAAGCGTCCCGCAGATGATCTGCAACAGTGTGGATTTCCCAGAGCCGTTGCGCCCCACAATACCGACGGTTTCCCCTTTCTTGACATCAAAGTTGATATCCCGCAGCGCCCAGAACTCATCGCTGGGATTGGTAGCGCCTTTCCAGAGTATTTGCTTCAGTCGGTCTTGTGGTTTTTCATAAAGATGATAAATCTTTGATACGCCCGCAACCGAAATTGCCAAGTCATTAGAGGACATCAGCAAACCCCTTTCTTGTCTTCTGGAACCAGATATAGCCTAGCCATGCAATGCTGACTGCGCAGAGTGTGTAAACCGCCAAGCCCTGAAAGTTTGGGAGTCTCCCCCATATCATCACTTCCCGTGCTTGCTCAATAATGAAGGTGAGCGGGTTGATCATCAACCATGGACGTACGGCCTCAGGCAATGATGTGGCAGGGTAGAAAACTGGGGAAAGAAACATGAGCACGGTAGTGAAAAGACCAATGGTTTGAGCCACGTCGCGTAAATACACGCCCAGTGAAGCGAGAAACCAGGCCGCCCCTAGCGAGAGTATGATGAGTGGCAATATTACCAATGGTATAAATACAGCGGTCCATTGAATAAAACCGTTGAAAATCAAGAAGGCGATCAGTAGAACAGCAAGACTTACTGTCGCATGGAAAAGTGCCACGCCAATACTGATAGCCGGAAGTATTTCAATAGGGAATACAACTTTTTTGACGTAATTAGCATTGTCCAGGATCAGTCTTGGAGATCGATTCAAGATTTCTGAAAATAAACCGTGAACGATCATGCCTACGAATAATATAACGGCGAAATCAGTCTTGCTATCAGTCCCGCCCGTGCCCCAGCGCGATTTGAACACCACTGCGAAAAAGAAGGTGTATACCAACAACATCAGTACCGGGTTAAAAAAAGACCATGCCAAACCCAGCATCGACCCTCGATACCGTCCGATTACCTCTCTCTTTGTCATTTGCAGAATGAGTCGACGATTGCGCCACAAACACGAAATCAAGGTGACCGGAGAAACTGAATGCTTGCTATGTGGGTTGACCGGTGTTGCCTTTTGCATCGATACACTCACTTTTTGAATCCTTTGGGGGGTTGCTCTGCCTGCGTCAATAATCTGCGTGCATAGTTTCAGTGCAGAGTTCAGCACACCAATCTGATTGTTTGCTTGCAAATGCCAGGTCGACATCGCGAGCCACCTTGCATCCCAGCGCGGCTTAGTATAAGCGAATCACAGAGCCAATTTTTTTTTCAAGGATTGGTCGCCGACAGGGCATGACGCTTTGCTGCGGAAAATGTTGTAGGTCTCCATAAGCACTCGCTGAGGAACTGGGTCCCCCTGTTTTACGCAACAAGCGCTAAAATCTCGCGATTGAAGGGGCGTGGGTAGCAAATGATTTGAGTGGATCCACCAGAAAGCTCTTGCCAGTGTCGGTGCAGAGAGTGATTGGCGCCTTGGATAGGGTTTGCTTTCTCTGAAAAGATACTGCCGGAGGCTGCATTCGCCCCTTGGAGGCGACAGAATCCAAACGTATGGACGCAAGTGTAACACCCTCGAATTAAGTCGTATAACCCCTAAATTATTCGTAACCGTCCATGATCCGCCACATTCAAACCGAGGCCTGATCTTCGATGCGGGCACCCGATTTTCTGTAGGGAAGCAGCGCCTCGCCACGCGGCCTGGGCCACAGTGAAACGGTTTGTTTCTACCTCAAGCCAGTCGGCCTCCGAAAATCCGTCGACGGTCTCGTCGCCCTGGCTGAGCTGGAAACTTGAAGCAGCCGTGTTCAACCTGGCATTTGTCGTTTTTTCAATAGCCCTCGCACTGAGCGTAAGGTCGCTGATCTCGAAGAGCAGAATACGCTGTTACGTCAGCACTTGTTCGGCTGTAGATGGGGGGCGCCGCTGAATTGGTAACACCCCAAATGGCGCTCTTTAGCGAGGTCGAAGCATCGCTGATACCTGTTGCTGAACAGGCCGATGAGGAGGTCGTCACGTCGGCTGGGCACGGCAAGCGCAGGCCGTTTCGGTAGGCGTGCTGTTTATCAAGGCCATCCGCGAATGCCCCGAGCGTGAGCTGATCTGCTATTGCGGGTGTCGCAAACATGTTGTCGGCGAAGCTCCTCATATAGACGTGCAAGTGGTTTTGTGATCCTCTGCCTGAGCCAGCTTGGCGAAGGATTAATTTTGCTAGCGGCCTTAGTTGTTGAGTGTCCCGCAGGCATGCATACGTATGGTGTGCGATCATTGATCTTTGGACAGTCTCTATCGTCAGTTTTAAGGTGATGAGGGGAGGTGTTTATGTACAATGACGTATCAGAACCAGTGATAAGGGACAGGCTTGGCAGGTCAAATACTTATGGACAAATTTAGAGTTTTTTTACTGGGTCTGCCTCGTAGGCAAAAAAGATTGTTACAGGTGGCCACTGATACGGTGCTGGTTTGGTTTGCGCTATGGCTTGCCTTCATCGTTCGTCTGGGCATCGACGACATGTACAATCCCCTAAAGGTCCATTTCTGGCTCTTCGTGTGCGCGCCAGTGGTGGCCGTCCCTCTCTTTGTCCGCTTCGGTATGTACCGAGCGGTTATGCGTTACTTTGGTAATGACGCGTTGATTGCAATCATCAAGGCCGTCAGCCTCTCATCACTGCTCCTCGCGGTCGTTGTCTATTGGTACAGCAATCACGAAGCCGTGGTGCCACGTTCCATTATTTTCAACTACTGGTGGTTGAGCCTCGTCATAATTGGCGGGCTGCGTCTTTGTATGCGCCAATATTTTATGGGTGACTGGTTCACCGCCGCCCAGCATGTCCCGTTCACCAATCGTGACAATGGGCTGACCAAGGTGGCCATCTATGGAGCCGGTGTTGCGGGCAATCAACTTGTTGCTGCTCTGCGTATGGGCCGGGTTATGCGGCCTGTCGCTTTCATTGACGATGATACAAGCATTATGGATCGTTCGATTGCTGGCTTACAGGTTTACAAGCCCAAGCATATTCAGCAAATGATTGATGTGACGGGGGCGGAGGAGATTCTTCTAGCCCTGCCGTCTTCTACTCGAGCGCGACGTCGGGAGATTCTCGATCTTCTGGAAGGCTTTCCGCTTCACGTTCGCAGTGTGCCGAATTTTACCGATCTGGCGAGTGGCCGGGTGACGGTCGATGACATCCAGGAGGTTGATATCGCCGATTTACTGGGGCGCGATTCTATTCCGGCGCAACCCGATCTGCTGGCGCGCTGTATCAAGGGTAAGACGGTGATGGTTACAGGAGCCGGTGGGTCGATTGGTTCGGAGTTGTGCCGGCAGATTTTTTCCATTGGTCCGACCACGCTTTTGTTGTTCGAGCACAGTGAGTTCAATCTTTACAGTATCTTGTTCGAGCTTGAGCAGCGTATTGCCCGTGAATCACTGTCTGTCCGGTTATTGCCTATCTTGGGTTCCATTCGTAATCCCAATAAGCTCTTTGATGTAATGAAGACTTGGAATGTGGACACGGTCTATCACGCAGCAGCGTACAAACACGTTCCCATGGTTGAACACAATATCGCCGAAGGCGTGCTGAATAATGTTATTGGGACCCTCAATACCGCTCAGGCTGCATTGCAGGCAAGTGTTGCGAACTTTGTACTGATTTCCACAGACAAGGCGGTGCGCCCCACCAATGTAATGGGTAGCACCAAGCGGCTGGCCGAATTGATCCTTCAGGCTCTGAGTCGGGAGATTGCGCCGGTATTTTTCGGCGATAAGGCTAACGTATCGCGGGTAAATAAAACCCGATTCACTATGGTCCGGTTTGGCAATGTGCTGGGTTCTTCCGGCTCAGTGATTCCTCTGTTCCATAAGCAGATCAAATCGGGTGGGCCGTTGACGGTCACCCATCCGAAAATCACCCGTTATTTCATGACCATCCCCGAGGCGGCGCAACTGGTAATTCAGGCAGGATCGATGGGGCAGGGCGGTGACGTGTTTGTGCTCGATATGGGCGAGCCGGTTAAGATTGTCGAGCTGGCGGAGAAGATGATTCACCTTTCGGGTTTAAGCGTTCGCTCTGAAAAAAATCTTCACGGTGATATCTCAATCGAATTCACCGGCCTGCGCCCAGGCGAAAAGCTTTACGAAGAGTTGCTTATTGGTGACAACGTGGCAGCAACCCCGCATCCAATGATCATGAGTGCCAATGAAGATCATCTGCCTTGGGAGGTACTCAAGGCTAGGCTGACTGAGCTGCTTGCTGCCGTTGAGCTGGATGACTATTCCCGGGTTCGTCAATTGCTGCGCGAGACAGTCAGTGGCTACACACCAGATGGCGATATCGTCGACTGGATTTACCAGCAGCGTCGCCTCGAACCCTGACCCCAAATATACGGCGTACCTTGAGGGCGGCGGGCTTTTTACGTCGATGGATGGGTTGCTAAAGCTCAAGGGGGGGGCGCGACAAAGTTGAGGTCGGTCAAGTAACTAAAGTTGTTATTTGAACTCAGTGAGCGCGGATCTTATGGGCGCCCTGCAACAGTCATGATTAAAGAAAATACCCAGTATCGAATTATGTAGGGTATTTTCGTCATTGTCTGAGTGCAAGGCGACTCTATTCAACCAAATCACTCTTTTTTATATCTTCCACTTCTGAATATCAGCTTATTTGCATGCGCGATGCAGGGTGTCCCCGCTCCTTATCGTCACCGTGCAAATATGAAGAGGTGGAGCCGTTGCCTTGAAAAGCATCAGAAGCTAAGTTTTTACGTGATCTGGTGTCAGTATTCTTTAAGAATTCAACTAGTCTCTGTGCCCAATAGTCGGGCTAATCCAACCTTCATCGGTGTCTGCTCGGGGAGCTGAAATCTTTCAAGTAGTCGTTGGTTATTTGCCCGCGAGTGGCGAATATCTCCGGAGCGCGCTGAACCATAGCTCACTGGTGGCAGTTCTCCGACTACTTCGGCCAATGTTTCCAGCATCTGATTGAGTGTGGTGGCTTGATTCATTCCGACGTTGATTGCGCCCACTTCGACCTGCGGCGCTTCGATGGCTTGCACCAACACCTTTACTAAATCTTCCACATAAACAAAGTCTCGGGTTTGTTCGCCGTCGCCGAAGACTGTAATGGGTAGACCTTTATGTGCCCGCTCGCTGAAAATACTAATCACCCCCGAGTACGGTGACGAAGGGTCTTGGCGTGGGCCAAAGATATTGAAAAAACGGAACACCACCGGCTCAAGAGCATGCTGGCGTCGGTAGAAGTCGAAGTAATACTCGCTCGCCAGTTTGTCCGAGGCATAGGGTGTTAACGGCGCCTTAGGTGTCTCCTCGTCGATAGCCTGTCCTTCTCCATTGTTGCCGTAAACCGCTGCACTGGAGGCAAATACCACGCGTTTGACTTCCGCTTGGCGCATAGCTTCGCAGACGTTCAAGCTACCTATGAAGTTACTCTGGTGGGTGCGTACAGGATCGTCTACTGAGGCTTGGACCGAAGCCACTGCCGCTAAGTGCACAACTGCCCGACAACCGATCATGACCCGAGCAACCAGAGCGGCATTGGCTACATCGCCCTCGACAAATTCGACGTATGGGTTTTCTTGCGGCAGGTTGCTGCGTTTTCCGGTGGACAAGTCATCGAGAATTCGCACTGCGTAGCCTTTGGCGAGCAAAGCATCGGTCAGATGGGAGCCAATAAAACCGGCGCCGCCGGTGATTAAAATAGGGGCGTTAGCCATGATGGTAAACCTATTGAATGATGTCGGGGGTGTTGTGCTGTGAACACAATTTGTGCCCTGAAATACGCAGTTTTTGCGAGCGGAGCCAGATGCAGTGGATCTTGGATGGTGTAAGTCTGTACGGTTTCCTGATGCTCGGCGAGAGTAAGTGTCCCATAACGACGCTACGCAATCGAGTTGTGTTTGTGCTCAACAGTCTTTCTGCGTTCGTTTTCTCCGGTTTAGAAGGATTGATGCCAGTGCGGTGTTGACGCGCTGGTAGAGCAGCGTCTTACTCACTCTATGCCTTTAAAAACGCTCGATGTAGTGGGATAGGTTTTGGTATTTCGACATGTGCGACGGTGCTAATGTCTCTGCCAACGTCGAGATCAGGATGATAGTGTTTTGGTCGGCGCTGTCCGAGGCTTTTCGCCCAGGAAAAAATCTATGAAGAGTTGCTGATCGGTGTCGACGTGGCAGCCCAACATCAGATGATCATGAGCGCCGATGAAGACTATCTGCCTTGGGATGTACTCAAAGTTCGCTTGAGGGAGTTGCTGTTCGCTGTCGATCAAGATGATTACTCCCGCGTCCGCCAGCTCCTCCGAGAATCCGTCTCCGGCTATACCCCCCCGACGGTGAGATCGTCGACTGGATCTACCAGCAGCGCCGTCTCGAACCCTGATTGTTTCACATCCTGTAACGCACGCATTTTTGACTTGTCCCCACCATGACCTACTTTTGAGAGGCAGCTTCGGAAAAGCTGCTTTCTCAAATGATGATGGAGCGTCACTTATGCGTACCGGTTACTTCTACTCCTTGGTTTTTGCCTTCCTCACCAGTGCCTCGATTGCTGCGATTGCAGCGCCCGTCGCGCCATCGGAGCCAGTGAAGGCGCCGATCGTGATGGACGCTGCGGCATCTTCCCAAACTGCGAAAATCAATCTCAACGAAGCCGACTCGGCGACTCTGCAAAAGGAACTGTCAGGCGTAGGCGAGGCCAAGGCCAAGGCGATTGTTGCGTATCGTGAAACAAACGGACCATTCGCATCGATCGATGAATTGCTGGAAGTAAAAGGTATCGGCAAAGCAATCCTGGATCGCAATCGCGATAAGCTGGAAGTGAACTAAGCTGATTGTTCAACGCCAAGGGGCCGGTCATTGACCGGCCTTTTTGTTTTTCTGTTCGCGAGTTTGGCAGGGAAGGCGAAGGGAACGCTCGTCGGATAGCAAAAAATTACGGCTATCATATTTGCTTTGGATTATGCCTATAATAATTTCCACGCGCTCTGCATCAAAAGGATTCAGAGGCGATCCCTCAAGCATTTCAGGAGTACGGTCATGAATTCTGTTGCGTCCCAAGGTACGGCTCTGGTCACTGGCGCTTCGTCCGGTATCGGTGCGATTTACGCTGAGCGGTTGGCAGCGCGCGGGTTCGATTTGTTGTTGGTCGCCCGTGATCAGGAGCGACTGGAGAGTGCCGCGAGTCAATTGCGTGCCGCCCACGGTGTTCAGGTCAAAGTGCTCAAAGCTGATCTGACGCAAAAGGATGACGTGCTCAAACTTGAACAGCGCCTGCGCAGTGATTCAAGCCTCAGCCTGTTGGTCAACAACGCCGGCGTGGCGGCTGACGGTCTGTTGGCCAACGCCAATCTGGATAACCTGGAGCGTCTGATCCAGCTCAATATCACCACGGTCACTCGCCTGGCCTCGGCGGCGGCCGCCAGTTTCGCCAAGGCCGGTCGCGGCACGATCATCAACATCGCCTCGGTGGTGGCGCTATTTCCAGAGCGCTTCAATGCCACTTACAGCGCCAGCAAAGCTTACGTGTTGAGCCTGACTCAATCGCTGAATGCCGAACTCGACGGCACCGGAGTCAAGGTGCAAGCAGTGTTGCCCGGCGTGACCCGCACAGAAATCTGGGAACGTTCCGGGATCGATGCCAGCGGCATTCCGACAGACATGGTGATGGAGGCCGGCGAGATGGTCGATGCCGCGCTGGCAGGTCTGGATCAGGGCGAACTCATCACCATCCCTTCGTTGCCGGATGCCGGCGAGTGGGAGGCTTATGTCGCCGCGCGTCTCGTGATGGCACCGAATCTGTCCCGCAGTTCGGCGGCCCGTCGCTACAAGTAAGTTCTTTTGAATCGGTCAGAGGTACACGCGATATGGATCAGCGTCGAGTAGTCGTCACGGGCATGGGCCTGGTATCACCCTTGGGCAGCGACGTCGAAGTCGTTTGGCAGCGGTTGCTGGCCGGGCGTTCTGGATTGCGCAGCTTGCCGGATGCGGTGGTCGCTGATTTGCCCGCGAAAATTGGTGGTGCGGTGCCAACCCTGGAAGAGGACGCCGAGGCGGGGTTCGGTCCTGACCGTGCCACGCCGCCTAAAGAACAGAAGAAGATGGATCGTTTCATTCTGTTCGCGATGGAGGCTGCTCGGCAGGCGCTGGAGCAGGCGGGATGGCATCCATCCGAGGCAAAAGATCAAGAGCGTACGGCGACGATCATCGGTTCCGGTGTCGGCGGCTTTGGTGCGATTGCCGATGCAGTACGTACCACTGACAGTCGCGGCCCCCGACGACTGTCGCCCTTCACCATTCCCTCCTTTCTGGTCAATCTGGCGGCCGGGCACGTGTCAATTCAGCATGGTCTCAAAGGGCCGTTGGGCGCACCGGTGACTGCCTGCGTTGCCGGGGTTCAGGCCATTGGTGATGCAACGCGATTGATTCGCGCCGGTGAAGCGGATATCGCGGTGTGCGGCGGGGCGGAGGCAGCAATCGATCGGGTCAGTCTGGCGGGGTTTGCGGCGGCACGGGCGCTGTCCAGCGGCTACAACGACACACCTGAACGTGCTTCACGTCCATTCGACAGCGGTCGTGACGGTTTTGTGATGGGCGAAGGCGCGGGTCTATTGGTGATCGAATCTCTGGAACACGCCTTGGCACGTGGCGCACAACCCTTGGCCGAACTGGTCGGTTACGGCACTACGGCCGACGCCTATCACCTGACAGCCGGGCCTGAAGACGGCAGTGGTGCGCGGCGAGCAATGGAACTGGCTCTGGCTCAAGCCGGTATCACGCCGGAGCAGGTGCAGCACCTGAACGCTCACGCCACTTCCACGCCGGTAGGCGATCTAGGCGAGCTGGCGGCCATCAAGAGTGTGTTCGGCTCGCAGAACAAAATCGCCGTGACTTCGACCAAATCCGCGACCGGACATCTGTTGGGTGCTGCCGGCGGGCTCGAGGCGATTTTCACGTTGTTGGCGATTCGTGATCAGGTGGTACCGCCGACACTTAACTTCGAAAATCCCGATCCTGCCAGTAAAGGCGTGGACATCGTCCACGGCCAGGCCCGGTCGATGCCGATCGAATACGCCTTGTCCAACGGCTTCGGTTTCGGCGGCGTGAATGCCAGCGTGCTGTTCAAACGTTGGCAGGCTTAATCTTCGGACCGCTTGAGATGGTCGCGGGTGACGTCGAGGATGCGCTGGGCAAAGCCGGCATCCGCGACGCTGCGTGACAGCAAAAGAGCGCCGACCAGCGTCGACATGATGACGATGGCGCGGTCGGCGCTGTTGTCACCTTCAAGGGTATTTTCGATCTGCTCAAGACGCGCGTTGAGCACCGCGTCGCTGGTGGGGCTGGGCTGCCCGCGCAGGCCGAGCTCTGAAGAAATGGTCAGCAGGGGGCAACCTTCATCCGGTGAGGTCTGGTGCCATTCGGAGAGATAGGTGTCAATGAACAACTCAAGCGAGTTGTCCTGAGCAAAGATTTCCGCGCACAACCCGGCGACCTGCGCACCGGCCTCCTGCAAGGCTTTTTCAACCAGATCATCCTTGGACTTGAAGTGCGAATAAAAGCCGCCATGGGTCAGCCCGAGCGCTTTCATCAACGGTTGCAAACCTGTCGCGCCAATCCCGTCCTTGCGAAACCGTGCTGAAGCTTCCTTGATGATGCGCTGATGGGTCTGGGCTTTGTGATCCTGCGAGTAACGCATTTCGACTCTCCGCGACAAGGCCACCATCTTAACCACTGAAAATTAGATGGTGACTGTACTTCTACTTCTAAAAAACACGCAGATAAGTCCAAAGCGTCGAAAAAACACAAACCCCGCCGGTTGGGCGGGGTTTGGTTCAGCGGTCTTGCGCTTCCTTGGCGTCCGCTTCGGCATTGCGTTGTGCAACGCGCTTGCGTTCTTCATCGGTCAGTTCGACCTTGTTGGCGGTGTCTCGCAACATCATCAATCCGCCAACGATCGAGCCGATTGCAACAACCAGAATCAACCAGGCATACCAGGGCATAACGGCTCTCCTTAATGGCAGATCGACGGGCGAGGATTTCGCCGTGCGATGCTGCATACCACTTTTGAGCGAAATGACTTCGCAGTGGTTCCATTCTAGGCCCGTTATGCCTGGCGCACCGAAGTCTCTCAATGCCCGGTCAGCATCGCATCAGCCGGCGCGTTGGCGCGAAGTTGCCCGGTGAGCAGGAAGTAGCCGAAACCCACCGCCATGAAGCCGAGGAAAATCAGCCCGATCAAGGTGTTGAACCAAGCCATGGCTACCAGACAAACCACTGCCAGCACCAGTGCAATCAGCGGTATCAGCGGATAGCACGGTGCGCGAAAAGTACGTTCCAGATTCGGCTCGGATTTACGCAGCTTGAACAGGCTGAGCATGCTCATGATGTACATCACGATCGCGCCGAACACCGCCATGGTGATCATCGCCGCCGTGAGGGTCATGCCGCCGAGGTTGATCAGGCCATCGCTGTAGATCGCAGCGATGCCGATGATGCCGCCGGCGATGATTGCCCGGTGCGGCGTCTGGAAGCGCGACAGTTTCGCCAGCGATGCGGGCAGATAACCGGCGCGGGCGAGGGCGAAGAACTGGCGTGAATAGCCAAGAATGATTCCGTGGAAACTCGCCACCAGCCCGAACAGGCCAATCCATACCAGCATATGCAGCCAGCCGGAGTTGTCGCCGACCACGGTTTTCATCGCTTGCGGCAGTGGATCGTTGATGTTGGCCAGGGTGCGCCAGTCGCCGACGCCGCCGGCGAAGAACATCACGCCCATCGCCAGTAACACCAGAGTCAGGATGCCGCTGATGTAAGCCTTCGGAATCGTGCGTTTCGGATCTTTGGCTTCTTCGGCGGCCATGGCCGCGCCTTCGATGGCGAGGAAGAACCAGATGGCGAACGGGATCGCGGCAAACATCCCGGCAATGGCCGGTGCCCCGAACACATCCGAACCGGCCCAGCCATTGAGCGCGAAGTTACTGAAGCTGAACGCGGGTGCGACCACGCCCATGAACACCAGCAGTTCGGCGACGGCGAGCACGCAGACGATCAGCTCGAAGGTTGCCGCCAGCTTCACGCCAAGAATGTTCAGGCCCATGAACACGATGTACGCGCCGACTGCCGCGTGTTTCGGATCAAGTGCCGGAAATTGCACATTCAGGTAAGCGCCGATGGCCAAGGCAATGGCGGGTGGGGCGAAGACAAATTCGATCAGTGTCGCCAGCCCGGCGATCAATCCGCCTTTTTCACCAAATGCTCGACGGCTATAGGCGAACGGCCCGCCCGCGTGGGGAATCGCGGTGGTCAGTTCGGTGAAGCTGAAGATAAAACAGGTGTACATGGTGGCGACCATGAACGAGGTCACCAGAAAACCCAGCGTTCCGGCCACACCCCAGCCATAACTCCAGCCGAAGTATTCCCCGGAAATCACCAGCCCCACGGCAATGCCCCACAGGTGCAGCGTGCCCAGTGTGGGTTTGAGTTGTGTGTTCATGCGGTTGCTCCCTGAACGGTTTGGAAAGCTCGGGAGGAGGGCGTTTGCAGTGTGCGTGCCATCGCTGTGAAACAAGTCGTAATAAGTTGAAAGCTGTCGTATCGAGGATGTTCGCGGGGGGATTGCCGCTTTTTGTGCGCCAGTTGGGTGCGATGCTGGCGGTTATGCCGTCTTCGCGAGCAGGCTCGCTCCCACAGGGGAATGCATTTCAAATTGTGGGAGCGAGCCTGCTCGCGAAGAGGCCCGCCCGCACAGCGCAAAAACCACCTGTAACGCCCGCATAAACCCACTCTTTACGCTTTCTTTATGTCCAGCCAACACCCTCGCTCTCGTTCCTTTACAGCCTCCTTTCCGACAATGCCTCCACACGCGGCAATACGCCGTAACACGGAGATCTTCCATGAGCGTTCTGGACGGGGTGTCACTGCTACTGGCAGTGGGGCTGTTCATTTATCTGTTGGTTGCGCTGTTGCGCGCGGATCGGAACTAGGAGCGGCTATGCACAGTTATGACTATTGGCTGATCCTCGCGTTTTTCGCGGTGGTTCTGTTGCCGGCGCCGTTCCTCGGGCGCTTCTACTACAAAGTGATGGAAGGCCAGCGCACCTGGTTGACGCCGATTCTTGGCCCGGTCGAGCGCGGTTGCTATCGCATCGCCGGGGTTGATGCGCAAGCCGAACAGAGTTGGCAGAAATACGCGCTGGCCCTGCTGGCGTTCAACCTTGCCGGTTTCCTGCTGCTGTTCTCTATCCTGTTGTTCCAGGATCACCTGCCGCTGAACCCGCAAAACCTGCCGGGTCAGGAGTGGACGCAGGCGTTCAACACCGCGGTCAGTTTCATGACCAACACCAACTGGCAGTCCTACAGCGGTGAAGCGACCCTCAGCTACCTGAGCCAGATGGTCGGCCTCACCGTGCAGAACTTCGTCAGTGCCGCCACCGGCCTCGCCGTCCTGGTTGCGCTGTGCCGCGGCATCGGCCGCAAATCCGCCCAGACACTCGGCAACTTCTGGGTCGACATGACCCGCGCCACCCTCTACGGCCTGCTGCCGCTGTGCTTGTTGCTGGCGCTGTATCTGGTCTGGCAGGGCGTGCCGCAAACCTTCGCGCAGTATGTGAATGCGGTGACCATGCAAGGCGTTGATCAAGTGATCCCGCTCGGCCCGGCCGCCAGCCAGATTGCGATCAAGCAACTGGGCACCAACGGTGGTGGCTTCTTCGGCGTGAACTCCGCGCACCCGTTCGAGAACCCGAGCGCGTGGAGCAACCTGTTCGAAGTCGCCTCAATCATCCTGATCCCGGCGGCGTTGGTGTTCACCTTTGGCCACTACGTCAAAGACCTGCGCCAGAGCCGCGCGATCATCGCCTGCATGTTGGCGCTGTTCCTGATTGGCGGCGCGACTTCGCTGTGGGCCGAGTACCAACCCAACCCAGCCCTGAACAACGCCGCCGTCGAACAGACCGCACCGCTGGAAGGCAAGGAAGCACGCTTCGGCACCACCGCCACGGTGTTGTGGTCGGTGACGACGACGGCGGCTTCGAACGGCTCGGTCAATGGCATGCATGACAGCCTCAACCCGCTCAGCGGCATGGTCGCGCTGGTCAACATGATGGTCGGCGAAGTGATCTTCGGCGGCGTCGGCGCGGGGCTCTACGGCATGTTGCTCAACGTGTTGATCGCGGTGTTCCTCGCCGGTCTGATGATCGGCCGCACACCGGAATACCTCGGCAAGAAATTGCAGGCGCGGGAAGTGCAATTGCTCGTGGTGACCCTGCTGGTGATGCCGATTGGCGTACTGGTACTTGGCGCGATTGCTGCGACTTTGCCAGGCCCTGCGGCGACCATCAGCAACCCTGGCCCGCACGGTTTCAGTCAGTTGCTGTACGCCTACACCTCGGCCAGCGCCAACAACGGTTCGGCGTTCGGTGGTCTGAGTGCGAACACGCCGTTCCACAACCTGATGCTCGGTCTGGGCATGTTGATCGGTCGCTTCGGTTACATCCTCCCGGTGCTGGCATTGGCCGGTAGCCTGGCGATGAAGAAAACCGCACCGATCGGCCAGAACAGCTTCCCGACCCATGGCCCGCTGTTCGTGACCCTGTTGACCGTGACCATTTTGCTGGTGGGCGGCCTGACCTTCTTGCCGACTCTGGCGCTCGGCCCGATTGCCGAACACCTGAGCATGGGCTTCTGAGGACTGAATGATGAATATGCCCGCAATCAAACCCGCCGCCGTCAAGGCGCCGGAACAAGCGAAAACCGCGATCTCGGCGTTGTGGCGTCCGGCGCTGGTGCAAGCTTTCGTCAAGCTCGACCCACGGCAATTAAAGCGCTCGCCGGTGATGCTGGTGGTCGAACTGACCGCGATTTTCACCACCGTGCTGTGCTTCATTCCCGACGCCGATGTGCCGACCTTCGTCGCCGCGCAAATTGCATTGTGGCTGTGGTTCACCGTGCTGTTCGCCAACTTCGCCGAGGCCTTGGCCGAAGGTCGCGGCAAGGCCCGCGCCGACAGTCTCAAGGCCGGCAGCGAAGGCCTCAGCGCCCGCCGCAAACAGGCCAATGGCAGCTTTCAGGTCGTGCCTGCTGCCAGCTTGCGTAAAGGCGATATCGTGCGCGTCGAAGCCGGGGAGATGATCCCCGGTGACGGCGAAGTCATCGAAGGCATCGCCGCTGTCAACGAAGCGGCGATTACCGGTGAGTCTGCGCCGGTGATCCGTGAGTCCGGCGGCGACCGCTCGGCGGTCACCGGCAACACTCGACTGGTGTCGGACTGGTTGCTGGTGAAGATCACCGTCAATCCCGGCGAATCGACCCTCGACCGCATGATCGCACTGGTCGAAGGCGCCAAGCGCCAGAAAACCCCGAACGAAGTGGCGCTGGACATCCTGCTGATCGGCCTGACCCTGATCTTCCTGTTGGTGGTCGTCACCCTGCAACCGTTTGCCCACTTTGCCAACGGCAGCCTGCCGCTGGTGTTCCTCGTGGCGCTGCTGGTCACGCTGATTCCGACCACTATCGGCGGCCTGCTTTCGGCCATCGGTATCGCCGGGATGGATCGTCTGGTGCGCCTGAACGTGATCGCCAAGTCCGGCCGCGCGGTGGAAGCAGCGGGCGACGTGCATGTGCTGCTGCTGGACAAGACCGGCACCATCACCTTCGGTAACCGTCGCTGCAGCGCGGTGTATGCCGCGCCGGGTGTCACGGGTCGCGATCTGGCGGAAGGCGCGTTGTTCGCCTCGCTGGCGGATGACACCGCCGAAGGTAAATCCATCGTCGAGTACCTGCGCGGCCTGCACCCGCAGCCTGAACCGGCGCCGGAAACCTTGACCGCCGTGCCGTTCAGCGCCGAAACCCGCTTGTCCGGTGTTGACTATCAGGGCCGTGTTTATCGCAAAGGTGCGGTGGATTCGCTGCTGAGTTTCCTTGGCCAGAAACGCGCTGATCTGGCACCCGCGCTGTCGCGGGAAATCGACAAGATCGCGCAGAGCGGCGGCACACCGTTGCTGGTCTGCGCCGACGGCAAACTGCTCGGTGCGATCCATCTCAAGGACGTGGTCAAACCAGGCATCCGCGAGCGTTTTGCCGAACTGCGCAAACTGGGGATTCGCACCGTAATGGTCACCGGCGACAACCCGCTGACCGCTGCCGCCATCGCTGCTGAAGCCGGCGTGGATGACGTGCTGGCTGAAGCGACCCCGGAGAAAAAACTGGCGCGCATTCGTCACGAGCAAAACGACGGTCGCCTGGTTGCCATGTGCGGCGACGGTGCCAACGATGCCCCGGCGCTGGCGCAGGCTGACGTGGGTATGGCGATGAACGACGGCACCCAGGCAGCGCGTGAAGCGGCGAACATGGTCGACCTCGACAGCGACCCGACCAAGCTGCTCGACGTGGTGCAGATCGGTAAGGAATTGCTGGTGACTCGCGGCGCGTTGACGACCTTTTCCATCGCCAACGACGTGGCCAAATACTTCGCGATCCTGCCGGCGCTGTTCGCCTCGATCTACCCGCAACTGGGCGTGCTGAACATCATGCACCTGACCAGTCCGCAGAGCGCGATCCTGTCGGCCATCGTCTTCAACGCGTTGATCATTGTCGTGCTGATTCCGTTGGCATTGCGTGGCGTGCGCGTGCAGGCGGCGAGCGCGGCGGCGTTGCTGCGACGCAATCTGTTGATCTACGGGGTGGGCGGGATTCTGGTGCCGTTCGTGGGGATCAAGGCGATCGATATGTTGCTCACGGCGTTGCATCTGGTTTGACGCCATCGCGAGCAGGCTCGCTCATACATTTGAAGTGCGTTCCCCTGTGGGAGCCAGCCTGCTGGCGATGAACTCGACACGGTCCAACTGATTAACGCGGTATCTGCTTTTTGAATTCGAGGATCTTGAAATGTCCACAATGATACGTCCGGCCCTGAGCCTGCTGGTGCTGATGACCCTGGTCACCGGCGTCGCCTACCCACTGGTAGTCACGGGCGTTGCCCAGGTCGCGTTCCCCGCTCAAGCCAATGGCAGTCTGGTCCACGATGCCGACGGCAAAGTCCGTGGCTCATCGCTGATCGCGCAGGATTTTGTCGGCGATGCCTGGTTCCACCCACGCCCATCTGCCGGTGCGTTTGCTACCGTGTCCAGCAGCGCAAGCAACCTGGCGCCAAGCAATCCGGCGCTCGCCACGCGAGTGATCGACGACGCCAACAAGTTGCAAGTCCCTGGGCAAGGCCCGGTGCCGCTGGCGCTGTTGACCACCTCGGGCAGCGGTCTCGATCCGCACTTGCCACCGGCGGCAATTGCCTATCAACTGGCGCGAGTTGCGGCCGCACGCAATCTGCCGGTGTCGACCGTGCAGCAGTTGCTTGATGCCCACATCGAACAGCCGCTGGTGGGGCCGCCTGTGGTGAATGTGCTGGAGCTGAACATGGCACTGGAAAAACTCTGAATCGGCGGCGCGGCCATTCGCGAGCAGGCTCGCTCCCACAGGAATACGCGTTCCAAATGTGGGAGCGAGCCTGCTCGCGAAGAGGGCCGAAAGAACACCGCATAACTATCAGGAAGAGAGAGCATCAAGCATGAGCGATTCCGGCCGCGCCGACGCGCTGTTAGCAGACCTGCCCCGCGATGGCCGCGGCCGGCTCAAGGTTTTCCTCGGCGCCGCGCCCGGCGTTGGCAAGACCTACGCGATGCTTCAGGCCGCGCACACCCAACTGCGTCAAGGCGTCAAAGTCATTGCCGGCGTCGTCGAAACCCACGGCCGCGCCGAGACTGAAGCGCTGCTCGGCGGCCTGCCGCAGCTGCCTTTGGTGCGCTCGGAATACCGTGGGGTGATGCTCGAAGAAATGGACCTCGACGGCATCCTCGCGGCCAAACCGAAACTGGTGCTGGTCGATGAACTGGCTCACAGCAACGCCCCCGGCAGTCGCCATGCCAAGCGCTGGCAAGACATTCAGGAACTGCTCGCCGCCGGCATCGACGTGTACACCACGGTCAACGTCCAGCACCTGGAAAGCCTCAACGATCAAGTGCGCGGCATCACCGGTGTGCAGGTACGCGAAACCCTGCCGGACTGGGTGCTGCAAGAAGCCTACGAACTGTTGCTGATCGACCTGCCACCGCGTGAATTGCTTGAGCGTCTGCGCGAAGGCAAGGTCTACGTCCCGGAGCAGGCTCGGGCGGCCATCGATGCCTTCTTCACCCAGACCAACCTCACCGCATTACGCGAACTGGCGATGCAAACCGCCGCGGCGCAGGTCGATAATGACCTCGCCCAAGGCTATCGGCAACTCGGCCAGGCAGCACCGGCCGTACGCGGTCGTTTGCTGGTCGGGGTTGATGGCGATGCCCAGGCCGAACGCCTTGTGCGTCATGCCAGTCGGGTTGCGCAACGTCGGCATCTGCCGTGGAGTCTGGTACACGTCGACAACGGCACGGTAAGCGACGAGCAATCACGCCTGCGCCTGCAAAGTGCCCAGCAACTGGCCGAACGCCTCGGCGGCGAAGTGGTGTTGCTGCGCGCCGGTGAAGTGGCGAAAACCCTGATCCAGCACGCCGCTGAACGCCGCGCGAGTCTGGTGCTGGTCGGCCAATCGCGGCCGCGTCTGCGTCGTCGCCTGTTCGGTGGCGGTCTGGCCGCACGGCTACTGCGTCAGGGCCATGGCCTGGAAATCAACGTCCTCGACAGCGATCAGGAGCAGCATCAACCGCGTCAGCGATCCGCACCGACACTGGTGTGGTTCGACTATGCGTTGGCGCTGCTCGCCACAGTGTTGGCCACTGCCTTGGCGTGGGCGGTGTCGAGTGTGTTGCCGCTGCCGAACATCTCGCTGGTGTTCCTCGCGGCGGTGTTGCTGGTGGCGGTGCGCAGCAGCCTCGGCCCGGCGCTGGCCTGTGCCGCGTTGTCGTTTCTGACCTACGACTTTCTGTTCATTCCGCCAAATTTCTCGTTCAGCATCCAGCGCGAGGAAGATGTCCTGACCTTGCTGTTCTTCCTGCTGATGGCGGCGCTCACCGGCAACCTCGCCGCGCGTCAGCGTCGGCAATTGCAGGCGTTGCGCGATACCCAGGAAGAGACCACCGAGCTGCTCGACCTGTCGCGCAAACTCACCGCTGCCACCGACCGCCAGGCCGTGGTCAGCGCCGCGGCGCAACACCTCAACGGCTGGAGCGATCTGCAACTGTGCCTGCTCAACCGCGACGGGCAGGGCGGCTGGAAAGTCGAGACCGGTGGGCCGCTGGAGTTCACCGAATCCGAGCGCGCCGCCGCCGACTGGGCCTGGCAGCACGATCAACCGGCCGGTATGGGCACCGGCACCTTGCCATTCGGTCGCTGGTGGTGGTGGCCGCTGTCGGTCGAGGACGGGCCGTTGGCCTTGCTTGGTGTCTGCGCCAAAGAGGGTCAGACCCTGAGCGGCCAGCGTCGTCGTTTGCTGACTGCACTCAGTCAGCCATTGGCGCAAGCACTGGCCCGCGCGCAACTGGCCGATGATCTGGAAGCGGCGCGCCTGCACGGCGAAACCGAGCAATTGCGCAGCGCCTTGCTGGCCTCGGTGTCCCACGATTTGCGCACGCCGCTGACGTCCATGCGTGGCAGCATCGACAGCCTCTTGGCGCTGGGCGAAGCGATCCCGCTGGAAGATCGTCGCGAACTGCTCGAAGGCACCCGCGATGAGGCCGAGCGCCTTGATCGCTACATCCAGAACCTGCTCGACATGACCCGCCTCGGCCACGGCGCGCTGAAGCTGGCGCGAGACTGGGTGTCGCCCGCCGACATCGTTGGCAGTTCGCTCAATCGTCTGCGCGCGGTGCTGGCGCCGCTGCAGGTCAGCACCGAGGTGCCGGCGCAGTTGCCGCTGCTGTTTGTGCATGCGGCGCTGATCGAGCAGGCGCTGGTCAATGTGCTGGAAAACGCCGCTCGGTTCTCGCCGGCCCACGGTCGCTTGCAACTGAGTGCGGGAGCGAATGAGCAAGAGATTTTCTTCGCGGTCAGCGATGAAGGGCCGGGTATTCCCGAAGACGAACGAGCGAAGATTTTCGACATGTTCTACACCGCCGCGCGCGGTGATCGCGGCGGGCAGGGCACCGGCCTCGGGCTGGCGATCTGTCAGGGCATGGTCGGCGCTCACGGTGGGCGAATCAGCGTCGCCGACGGCATCGACGGGCGCGGCACCTGCATCACCTTGCACCTGCCGTTGCAGACGCAACCGGGGATGGACGATGAAGGCTGAATCCGACTGCACTACTCTCTTGCCAATCTTTTTTGTTGATGTGAATTCATGAGCCAGACCGCGACCATTTTGGTCATCGACGACGAACCGCAGATCCGCAAATTTCTGCGCATCAGCCTCGCTTCACAGGGCTACAAAGTGCTGGAGGCGGGCACAGGCGCCGAAGGGTTGGCGCAGGCAGCACTGAACAAACCGGATCTGCTGGTGCTCGACCTGGGTCTGCCGGACATGGACGGCCAGCAAGTGCTGCGCGAGTTTCGCGAGTGGGCCACGGCGCCAGTGCTGGTGCTGTCGGTGCGCGCCAGCGAAGGGCAGAAAGTCCAGGCGCTGGATGGCGGCGCCAATGACTATGTGACCAAACCGTTCGGCATTCAGGAGTTTCTTGCGCGGGTGCGTGCGTTATTGCGTCAGGCACCGGCCGGAGAAGCGCAGCAGGCGGCGCTGAATTTCGGCCCGCTGACGGTGGATCTGGCCTATCGACGCGTATTGCTCGACGGCGTCGAAGTGGCGCTGACCCGCAAGGAATATGCGGTGCTGGCGCAACTGGCGCGGCATCCGGGGCGCGTGATTACCCAGCAGCAATTGCTCAAGGATATCTGGGGGCCGACGCATACCGAGGACAGTCATTATCTGCGGATCGTTGTCGGGCATCTACGGCAGAAACTGGCGGACGATCCGACGCGACCACGGTTTATTGTCACTGAAGCCGGGGTTGGCTATCGGCTGTTGAGTGATGTTGGCTGATCTGGCCTCTTCGCGAGCAGGCTCGCTCCCACACTGGATCTGCGTCGTTCACAAATCCCCTGTGGGAGCGAGCCTGCTCGCGAAGATGTCATCAAACACACTCGAGAAATCAGGCCCGATCAACCCTGCTCACTTTCATACCGATCCAGCGTATCCCGGGCAATCTCGCGACCCAGCGCGATCAGCTCCGGCGCCTTGTAAAACTCGAAAAACCGGCAGACCCGTTTCGGTACGTTGATCAGGATATCCGGCGGATACCCGGCAATCTTGTATTGCGCCAGCGAGGTCTGCATCACCTCGAAACTCTGGTTGATCAAATCCAGCAGCGAGGCCGGCCCGACGTTATCGATGATGAACGAGCCGGTGGCGGATTTCGGCGCGCCTTCGTGCTCGGGCGCGGCGGCGGGTTGCTGGGCTTCGGGTTCGGCGCCTTCGAGCCACGGATTGATAGCGGCTGCCTCTGCTCTCAAAGCTTCCTGTTCCAGACGCAATAATTGTTCGGCCTGGGTGCGACGGAACGGCATCTTCGAGCCCAGCGAACTGATCAGGCTGTCGAAGCGCGAGCGAAACGCTGGCGGGCGCTGGATCACCGGCAGTTTGTAATGCCGCTGGTTGGTCGAGTTGAGATTGACCGCAATGATCAAATCACAGTGGCTCGACACCACCGGCACGATCGGCAGCGGGTTGAGAATGCCGCCATCGACCAGCATCCGGTTGCCTTGCATCACTGGAGTGAAGAGGCTGGGAATCGCCGCCGAGGCGCGCATGGCTTGATGCAGGCAGCCTTCCTGAAACCAGATTTCCTGTTGGTTGGTGAGGTCGGCGGCCACCGCGGTGTAGGGGATGCGCAGATCCTCAATGTTGATATCGCCGACGATCTTGCGGATCTGGCCGAAAACCTTTTCACCACGAATCGCGCCGAGACGGAAACTCACGTCCACCAGCCGCAGCACGTCGAGGTAATCCAGGCTTTCGATCCAGTTGCGGTATTCGTCGAGTTTGCCGGCGGCATAGATTCCGCCGACTACTGCGCCCATCGAACAACCGGCAATGCAGGCGATGTCGTAACCGCGGCGTTCAAGTTCTTCAATGACCCCGATATGGGCGTAGCCCCGGGCGCCTCCGGAGCCCAACACCAGTGCGACACGCTTTTTCATCAAACTTCCTCCCGACAAGGTTGCACAATGCACTTATCGAGCGGACGGCTCAATCGTCAAGGTCGTCCTGTGCGCCGGTGACGTCGTTTTTACGTTACGGCCTGACCACTCGGCGCTATCCTTTTTGCCACCGCAGATTCGCGCTGGGGCAAGGCACTTTTTCGCCGCCCGACCGTCTTACCTGCACCACTGTTGACCTATTTTGAGGTGTGAGAGATGAAAGCCTGGATCTGTGTGCCGTTGATTGCCTTGGCATTGGCCGGTTGCGCCGGGAAAACCGCTTACCGCGACAGCTGCGGCAGCCAACTCGACACCGCATGGCATGAGCTGGACCTGGCCAAGGCCGAAGGCTTTGCCGGCACCGTCAGTTATTCCAAGGCGCTGTCCTTGCTGACGGCCGCCAAGACCCAGCAGCAATTCGAAGGTTTCGAAGGTTGCGCCAGTAAGGCCGAGAAGGCGCGTTTTTACATTCGCGAATCCCGCGCCGGTCGCTAAGCTGCTGACATAGCGCAAGCGGGGCGAGGCTGCGAAGTTGCAGACTCATCCCTGAAGCCATTTCGAATCAGGAGCAAATGATGTCTGCGTTGGTTGACCGGTTGGTGGCTCACATCCTGAGCCTGGAAGTGCGGCTACTGGCCTGTCAGGCGAGATTGACCGCACGCACTGATCCCGAGGCGCTGCACGATCTGCGCACCACGGTGCGGCGCTTGCGCAGCCTGTTGCGGCCGTTGCGCGGCTTGCCGGGTGTTGAGCAACTGGAAGGGGCAGCGTCGGCGGTCGGCCAGGTGACCACGCCCTGGCGCGATCGCGAAGTGTTGGCGGCGTACCTGCTCGAACACGATCAACCCGTTGCTGCGCAAAAGCGCATGGCGCAGATGGCCGAAGCCTATCCGGCGCTGGCGGCGAGTCATGAGGTGGCGTCGCTGCTGATGATTCTTGACGCTTTCCCGCGATTCCTGCGTGCCTCTCAGCGTCAGGGCCTATTGAAAGGTCTGGATAAACGCATCGAAAAACGCCTCGGCAAGCAATGGCACAAACTCGATGAGGCGCTGCACGATCCGGCCCACGACCGGCATCGCCTGCGTCTGCTGATCAAGCGTGTGCGTTACGGCATCGAAGCCTATCCCGAACTGGATCGCCTGCCGGAAGCGGCGCTGCCACGCTTGAAGTCTGCGCAAGGTGCGCTGGGCGATTGGCACGATTGCTGGCAGTGGCTGGTGAAAGCCGAGCTGGAAACCGATCTGCAACCGTGTGTTGCCACATGGCAGGCGGGTTTGATCAAAGCCGAGGCCAAAGCCGATCGTGTGCTCGAAAAACTCAACAGCACCTGCTTCAAATCCTGAGACCAGCACATCACCCCTTGTGGGAGCGGGCTTGCTCGCGAATGCGGTGTGCCAGATAAGTATCTATCGACTGATACGCCGCTTTCGCGAGCAAGCCCGCTCCCACAGGGGATTTTCAGTGTGGCTGATGTGGGTGTACGGCCTATCTGTCAGCCCATTTGACCGGAATAGACGCTGCGGCGCTCTGCCGGGCTAGTTAAGATCCCTGCATTCTCTTTTTGCTTTCTGAGGTTGCCATGCGCTTTTGCGATCTGCTCGATGCCGTCCGCCGTCAACCGGAACTGACGATTCCTGCCGAATGGGGTCAGGGCCGTGCCAGTTTCGGCGGTCTGGTTGCCGCGCTGCAATATGAAGCCATGCGTGCGAAAGTCCCGGCGGATCGCCCGGTGCGTTCGCTGGCGATTACCTTCGTCGGACCGGTCGAGCCTGAAGTCCCGGTGAGCTTCGAAGTGCAGGTGCTGCGCGAAGGCAAAGCGGTCAGCCAGGTCATGGGGCGGGCGATGCAGAATGGCCAGGTCGTGACGATCGTCCAAGGCAGTTTTGGCGCTTCGCGGCCCTCGGAGGTGGCAGTCCAAGCGTATCCGGCGCCTTCAATGAATCACTGGGACGAATGTCAGGAATTACCTTACATCAAAGGCGTGACCCCGGAATTCATGCGCCATCTGGCGATGCGCTGGAGCGTTGGCGGCATGCCGTTCACCGGCAATCAATCGCGGCTGAAGGGGGGCTGGGTGCGGTTACGCGGGGATGTCAAAGAAGAGCCGGTCAAAGAGGCGCATCTGCTGGCTTTGGTGGATGCGTGGCCGCCCGCGCTGTTGCCGTATCTGAAGAAGCCTGCACCGGGCAGCACGTTGACCTGGACCATCGAATTCGTACAGCCGCTACGCGACTTGAGTACGCTGGACTGGTGCCAATACCTCGCCGACATCGAGTACGCCGCCGATGGCTACGGCCACGTCGCCGCCAAGTTGTGGAGCGCAGAAGGTGAATTGATTGCGATGAGTCGCCAGACCGTCACGATCTTCGCCTGAATCAATGCCGACGGTGACGCTCGACCCAGGCGCGCCACCAGCCGCCACTGAGAAACAAGCGCGCAAAGGTCAGAAACTGCTCGACCCGTAAACGCGAGACGGCATCTTCACGATCACCGAAAGGCTCGCAGGCTTACGCCTCCAGGCTGTGCCCGTGGCGCTGCAGACCCAGCGCCGCGATGATGCCGATCACGCCGATGGCCACACTGGCCAGGCTCAGGCTGAACACTCCGGACACGATCAACAGAAATGCCACGATGAACAACGGCACGGCAATCAGGTGCAGCACCCGATGGGTCGGATGCTGGTGATTGTTCGGGTACGCGCGCCATTGCCACGCGGGAAGGCTGGGGTGACGTTTGCCCATGTTGACTACTCCTCGATCCATGTTGAACACATGCTTGAAGAATAGGCCTGGGCGGGAAGGGCGGCGAATCAAGGTTGGCTATTGAAGTGATAGGCGTCATCGCTTGATTCGAGGGGGTGTCAGAAATTTTGTGTTCGGGCATAACATGAGTAAGAGGTGCATGTATGCCAACCAAAAAGAAACCCCTGCGTGACCTACCAAAAATCCCCAAGGAGCTGCTCGAAGAGTTCGGTGAGGGGCTGATTACCGCAGAGGCTATTGAAGACGCTTCTGCGGCCTTCAAGAAGGCCTTGATTGAGCGAGCATTGAGTGCCGAGCTCGGTCACCACCTGGGGTATCCGCCGGGCGCGCAGCGCCCAGAGGATGAAACCAACCAGCGCAATGGCAAAACGGGCAAGACGATTTTGACGGGGGATGGCCCGCTGCGGCTGGAGATTCCCCGTGATCGGGATGGCAGTTTTGCCCCCATTCTGATCCCCAAGCATGAGCGGCGTTACACCGGTTTTGATGACAAGATCATCGCCATGTATGCCCGAGGCATGACCGTTCGAGAAATCCGCGCTTTCCTCTCTGAGCAATACGGGACGGACGTTTCCCATGACTTCATCAGCTCAGTCACGCACGAGGTGATGGAGGAAATTGGTGCGTGGCAACAGCGACCGCTTGAGCCGATGTACCCAGTCATTTTCTTCGATGCGCTGCGGGTCAAGATCCGAGAAGAAGGCCTTGTCCGCAACAAGGCGATTTACTTGGCGCTGGGTGTTTTACCCGATGGAACGCGCGATATTCTTGGTATCTGGATCGAAAACACCGAGGGTGCGAAGTTCTGGATGAAGGTCTTCAACGACCTCAAGACCCGCGGCGTAGAGGACGTGCTGATCGCCGTGACTGACGGTCTCAAAGGCATGCCAGAGGCGCTAAGCGCAGTATTTCCGGCAACAACGCTGCAAACATGCATCGTCCACTTGATCCGCAACAGCCTCGATTACGCGGCGTGGGACAAGCGCCGTGAGCTGGCCAAGGCGCTAAAACCGATCTATCAAGCCATCAACGCAGAAGCGGCTGAGGAAGCACTGGATGCCTTTGAAAATGGCCCTTGGGGTAAGCAATACCCAACGGTGGTGGCGGCCTGGAGACGAGCCTGGGATCGAGTGATTCCATTTTTTGTCTTCCCGCCTGCCATTCGAAAAGTGATCTATACGACCAACGCTATCGAAAGCATCAACGCTCAGCTACGCAAGATCATCAAGACCCGGGGCCACTTCCCGACGGATGACGCAGCGACCAAGCTGATCTGGCTTGGGCTGCGTAACATCACGGCAAACTGGGGCTCGGCGGCTCATGACTGGAAGAGTGCGATGAACCAATTTGCGATTCTGTACGGAGATCGATTTATCAGGCCGACCTGGTAAAACCCGGCCTGCCTGACGGCAGGCCATTACCGGCCCGCACACAAAAAATCTGACACTCTCTGATTCGATGTTGCTTGGGCTGACGCCATCGCGGGCAAGCCCGCTCCCACAGGGTATTTGTGAACGACGCAAATCCAATGTGGGAGCCAGCCTGCTGGCGATGAGGGCCTCAGAGTTTCAACTGCCCGATTGCCTTGCTCAATTCCCCGGCCAACGTCGCCAACTCATTACTGGTGGTCGCCGAATCCACCGTCTGCTGCACCGTGTTCTCGGTCACATCGCGAATACTCACCACTGCGCGATTCATCTCCTCGGCCACCTGACTCTGCTGTTCCGCCGCCACAGCAATCTGCGTGTTGCTCTCACGCATCTGCGCCACTGCCCCAGTGATTTCCGCCAACGCCTCGCCAGCCTCCTGCGCCTGCTGCACGCAGTCGTCGGCCTTATAGGAACTCTCCTGCATGAAATCCACCGCATCGCGCGTGCCAGCCTGCAACGCCGACACCATGCTGGTGATCTCATCGGTCGAGGTCTGCACGCGCTTGGCGAGGTTGCGCACTTCATCAGCAACCACCGCAAAACCGCGACCCATCTCACCGGCCCGCGCCGCTTCAATGGCGGCGTTCAACGCCAGCAGATTGGTTTGCTCGGCGATGCTGTGGATCACGCTGACCACGCCGTTGATCTTCTGACTGTCTTCGGCCAGACGCTGGATCATCTCGGCGGTCTGCTGCACGCCGCTGGACAGCCCGGCAATCGAAAGCTGCACCCGCGCGACCACCTGCTGACCGCTGCCGGCCAGGCCGTCGGCAGTCTGTGACAAATCGCGGGTGGCGCCGGCGTGTTGGGCGATGTGGTAAACCGTGGCGGTCATTTCGTTGATCGCGGTGGCGGCCTGGTCGGTTTCGCTTTGCTGGCCGAGCATGCCGTGGCGCACTTCGTTCATGCTCGATGCCAGGCGTGCAGCGCCGACATCCAGCTGCCGTGCGGTGTTGGCGACGGTGGTGACCACGCGTTGATAGCCGGCCTGCATGGCGTTGAACGCATTGGCCATCTGCCCGACCTCATCCTTGCCGACCAGCGGGACACGGGCGCAGAGGTCGCCGCTTTTTTCAACGTGCAACATCACGTCTTTCAACGTGTTGAGCTGGCTGAGCAGGAAACGGATCAGCAGTTGTGAAGCACAGAGCATCGCCAGCATCAGGATGAACACCGCCACCGCGTAGTTGGCGAAACGCTCGCCAAACACTTGCGTCAGGCTTGGCCCATAGGCGATGATGGCGACTTTTTGGCCGTCGGCACGGCTGAACACTTCGGCGCCCATCAGCGGGTTTTCGCCGAATACTGGCAGGTGATTGATTTCGTTCCAGCCGTTGCTGTCGGTGATCTCCAGCAGCGGTTGATCGTTGAGGCGTGGGGCTTCGCCGCGTTTGAAGGTCAGCACCTGTTCAGTCTTGGGCAGCGCCTGCCCGGCCGGCCAGGCCTTGAGCAGTTGTGCCTGGGCTTGCGCCGACGCTTGTGAGGCGTGACTGCGGGCCTGCTGTTCGAGCTGTACGGCATACAGCACCAGCAGCAGGGTAGTGACGAAGGCGACCGCATTGACCGCCCAGAATTTGTATTTCAGCGAGATATTGCTAAGCCAGGCACCCATGGAGGTCTTCTCTGATAGCGGAAACAGCATTGGCAAGGTGCCAGCATTGTGCCGCTATGCAGGTCTGCAGATCTTGATATGGGTCAACAGGCAACACTGCAAACCCCCTGTGGGAGCGGGCTTGCTCGCGAAGGCGGCGTGTCAGTCGATGTTTCTTTAACTGAACCACCGCGTTCGCGAGCAAGCCCGCTCCCACAATGGGGTTTGTGTTGTGTCAGGGGAGGGGGCTCAGGTTGAAGAACGCGCGGGCACACGCGGTGGTATGCGCCGCCAGATCTTCCTCGGTTTCACCCCGATGCAGCGCCACTTCACGCAGCACTTCAGTCAGATACGCCGGTTCATTGCGCCCGTTTTTCGGCTTCGGTCGCAAGGTGCGTGGCAGCAGATAGGGCGCATCGCTTTCCAGCATCAGCCGTCCACGCTTGATTTCTTTGACCAGCGGATGCAAATGCGTGCCCCGGCGCTCGTCGCAGATCCAGCCGGTAATGCCGATGTGCAGATCCAGATCGAGGTAACTGAACAACGCCTTTTGCTCGCCGGTAAAGCAATGCACCACGGCGGCGGGCAATTGATCACGGAAGTCTTTCAGAATGTCCAGCAGGCGCTGACTGGCATCACGCTCATGCAGAAATACCGGTAATTGCAATTCGACGGCCAGCGCCAAATGTTCTTCGAGGACTTTTTCCTGTTGCGGGCGCGGCGAGAAGTCACGATTGAAGTCCAAGCCGCATTCACCCACCGCCACCACGTTCGATTCGTTGAGCAAACTGCGCAGACGTCGGGCGCTGTCTGCGTTCCAGTCGCTGGCCGAATGGGGGTGGATCCCGGCGGTGGCGAACAGTCGTTGGCCGCTCTCATCCAGTTGCTGGCATAGCTCAAGCGCCTGTTCGCTGCCCTCGACGCTGGTGCCGGTCAGCACCAGTTGGCAGACCCCGGCGGCGTAGGCGCGGTCGAGTACGGCCTGGTGTTTGTCGGCGAAACTTGGGTTGGTCAGGTTGACGCCGATATCGATGAGTTGCATGGTTGCTACCTCGGGCCGAAGGCCGGGAAGCATACCAGAGCTGTAGATTCATAAGAAAAGCCAAGAACTACAACGACTTATGATTGTCTGTTGAGGCCGCGAGACCGCTGGTGTTGGCGCAAAAGCCATCATTGTGCCAGTCTCTCGCACTTTACCAGCGCTCCAGGCGCTCTGTTTTCGTCGGTGATGTCGACCGCTCAGCGGTGATTTCGCCCCGTATTCTTTCCGGAGAGTGGATGCATCGTCCCTCGGTGTTGTTGCTGTTGTGTGGATCGCTGCTGCTGCCGATGACGGCGGTTGCGCGCCTGCCCGGGCCGCTGCAAGCCGTGCCGGCGGCGAAAGTGCGCGATCTGTCGGAGATTCGCAGCAGTCGCGTGCTGCGGGTGCTGGTCAACCAGAGCCGCAACAGCTCCGGCGAAGTCCAGGGCCAGGCCATCGGCGTCGAATATCATCGCCTGCGCGCCTTCGAGCAATACCTCAACGGTCACGCCCGTGACGGCCAGGAAATCACCCTCAAGATCATTCCCAAAGCCAAGGATCAACTGCTCGGCGCGTTGCAACGCGGCGAGGCGGATCTGGTCGCGCCTGGCGAGTTGCTGGAGCTGCAACCGGGCCATGCGGTGGCCAGCAGTTCGCCGATCGCCAGCAACGTGCCGTTGATGCTGGTCGGCATCAAGGGCGAGCGGCGCTACACCAAGGTCGAGCAACTTTCCGGGAAAACCCTCGCGTTGCCGACCGGCAGTGCAGCAGGAGAGGCGGTCAGCCAGATCAACCAGAAACTTGCCTTGCACAAACTGGCACCGATCAAGATCGAATGGGTCGATCCGACGCTGGCAGTCGAAGACGTGCTGGAAATGGTTCAGGGCGGGATCTTCCACCTGACCATCGTTGAGCAACCGATTGCTGAGCGCTGGGGCAAGATCCTGCCGAAGCTGCGCTTCGATCGGCAAGTGATGATCAGCGAGCCGGGCGAGGAATATTGGTTTGTGCGCCGCGATGCCTCGATGCTGCGGGCGAGCATCGATCGCTTCCTGACCGGGTACAAGAAACCCTCGAACGAAGACGCGGCGTTTCTGCGCATTTATCGGCGTCTCTATCAAGTTCACTATCCATTGGCCAAGGCCGACCGTCAGCGCCTGGAGAAACTACGCCCGACCCTGCAAAAACACGCCCAGGCGCAAAACATGGACTGGCTGAACCTGGCCGCGCTGGCGTTCAAGGAATCGGCCCTGCAACCCAATGCGCGCAGCGGCAGTGGCCCGACCGGTTTGATGCAGATCACCCCGTCCGCCGCGCAACGGGTCGGCGTCAACAATATCCAGAATCTCGATGCGAATGTGCAGGCCGGGGCCAAGTACCTGGCGATGATCCGCCGCAAATTCTTCAATAGCCCCAAGCTCAATGAGCGCGAACGCATGGCCTTCACGCTGGCGGCCTACAACATCGGCCCGGAGCGGGTGCAAGGTATGCGCGCCGAAGCCCGGCGCCGTGGGCTGAATCCCAATCAGTGGTTCTTTCAGGTTGAGCGCATCGCCATGGAGCAGGTGGGAATGGGCGCCGTCAGCTATGTTAATAGCGTGAACAAGTATTACTTGGCGTTCGACCGGGAGCGGGAGTCGTTGGAGCCCGGTGGACAGAAAGTTGTCTCACGCAAATGATCAGATAAATTGATTGTTATAGCGGGATTTTTGCGCTTTTAACATGAGAATAACTGATTAATATGGCGGCCAACCACACACACTTCTCGCAAAACAAGGAATGCACCATGAGCTCTCTGATCAACAAGGTACTGTTCACCCGCGCCGGTTACGGTCTGACCATCCTGCGCATTGCTGTCGGCGTGATCTTCGCCGCCCACGGCTCGCAGAAGCTCTTCGGCCTGTTCGGCGGTTACGGTCTGGCCGGCACCGCGCAGTACATGGAAAGCCTGGGACTGACACCGGGGTATCTGATGGCCACACTGGCCGGCGGCATCGAGTTCTTCGCCGGTCTGGCCTTGATCATCGGCCTGCTGGTGCGCCCGGCAGCATTGGGTTTGACCGTCCTGTCGCTGGTGGCGATCTTCACCGTGCACATCAGCAACGGCCTGTTCATGGCCAACAACGGTTACGAGTTCGCCTTGGCTTTGCTCGGTGGCAGCCTAGCGGTGCTGATCGAAGGCGCCGGCAAACTTTCGGTGGACCGCGCCATCGCCGGTTGACCGCTCTGGCTCAAGCAAAGGCCCGCATTGTCGGGCCTTTTTTGTTGGCGCTGATTCTTGACACTGATCGGTCACGTTCTCTAGGATGTTGCTCATGCGCCGATTTAAACAGCTACTTGCGGGGCGCCAGGTGACTTCAACAGTTGCCGTCAGAAGCCGGAACAGGGCTTCGAAATACCGCTAAAGCGCTGGTTCGGTGTTGCCTCTCACCTGCCATGCAGACTTTTGAGGCAGAGACACGACACGATGAATGCACTACGCCCTCCAGCACGTCCCGCGCCGATCACGGCACATATCACCCAGCGCAACCCGAAAATCCTGCTTGGCGGCAAACATCAGCCGACGCTATTGCGTTATCTGGATGGCTGGCCACGTCGCAGCGGTGGTCCTGCTGCGTTCCTGATTCAGTTTGTCGAAGATGGCGAGTCACTGGCGCGGTTTGCCAATGACAGTTTTGACCTGGCCGTGATTCAGGCACCGAGCGCGGAAGATGCGCCGGAAATGATCAAACAACTGACCCGCGTGGCGCGCCAAGGCTTGATCACTCGCCGCTGATACGGTTTACGGATAGTCGATGGCGACGATGTAAACGAATTGCTCACCGGTTGGCGTCTGCACCCGCACTTCGGCGTCCAGCGCCTTGCCGATCAAGGCCCGGGCCAGTGGCGAATCAATGCTGATCAGACCCAGTTTCAGATCCAGTTCATCCGGGCCGACGATGCGGTAGCGCGATTGCTTGCCGTCTTCGTCTTCGATGGTCACCCACGCACCGAAGTAGACCTTGTTCGGATCGCTGGGTTTTTCGCTGACAACCTTGAGCGCTTCCAGGCGTTTGGTGAGAAAGCGCACACGGCTGTCGATCTCGCGCAGCATCTTTTTGCCGTAGGTGTACTCGGCGTTTTCCGAGCGATCACCTTGCGCCGCCGCCTCGCTGACCGACTGCGTCACCTGCGGGCGACGCACATGCCACAGCTCATGGAATTCGGCACGCATCCGCGCTTCACCTTCAGGGGTGATCAGCGCGGTGCCGGCGGTGCGGGGAGGGCGATAACGGCTCATGGCAACTTCTTGTGAGAGAGACGACTGAAGTCTATCAACCCTCGCGCAACACTGTCAGCGGACTTGCGTTGAGCGCCCGGCGCGTGCCGAACACACCGGCACCACCGATCAGTGCAGCGCCAAGCAGCGGCAGCACCAGCAGCCACGGATGCGGATGCCACGGCAGATCGAAGGCGTAGCGATACAGCACCAGACTCACCACTTCCGAACCGATGGCCGCCAGCAAACCGCTGACCGCACCGAGCAGGCCGAACTCGATTCGCCGCGCCTTGATCAGCAACTGCCGCTCCGCACCCAGCGCACGCAACAGCGCGCCTTGGCGAATGCGTTCATCCAGGGTTGCCTGCAAGCCGGAGAACAGCACGGCCATGCCCGCCGCCAAAACAAACAACAACACATATTCTACGGCCAGGGTGACCTGGGCGAGGATGCTGCGCAGTTGCTCAAGCAGCGCTTCGACCTGCAGGATGGTCACCGCCGGAAAGGCGCGCGACAACTCGACGATCTGCTGGTCGTGACCCGGGGCCAGATAGAAACTGGTCAGGTAGGTCGCCGGCAAGTCCTTCAGGGTGCCCGGCTGGAAGATCATGAAGAAGTTTGGCTGGAAGTTGTCCCAGTTGATCTCGCGCAGGCTGGTGACTTTGGCTTCACGGTTGACTCCGCCGACGCTGAACACCATGTGATCGCCGAGTTTGAGTTTCAGGCTCTCGGCGACTTTGCCTTCCACCGACACACCCGGGATTTCGTCCGACGGTTGCTCGCTCCACCACACGCCGGAAGTGAGTTTATTGCCAGCGGGCAAGTCAGCGGCCCAAGTCAGGCTCAGGTCGCGTTGCACCGCGCGGTCACCGGCGGAATCCTTGCTGACGATTTGCTGCACGGGGTCGCCGTTGATGCTGATCAACCGGCCCGGCACCACTGGATACAACGGCGCCGCTTGCGCCGAGACTTTGATCAGGTGATCGGTGAAGGCCTGTTTGTCCGCCGGCAGGATGTTCAGAGCAAAGTAGTTCGGCGCGTTTTTCGGCAACTGGTTCTGCCAGGTATCCAGCAGTTCACCACGCAGCAGCGCGATCAATGCCATCGACAGCAGGATCAGCCCAAATGCCAATGATTGGCCGGCAGCCGCCAACGGATGGCGCAACAATTGGCCGAGGCCAAGGCGCCACGGCAGCGACGCACGGGCCAGCAGGCGGCGCAAACTGTTCAGCAGCAACAGCAGCAGTCCGCCAAGGATGACGGCTGCGACGACTCCGCCGCCGAGCAGGGCGAACGTCAGCAGCAGATCAAGACTTAGACGCCACATGATCAGACCGAGGGCGCCTAATGCGGCGCCATAAACCATCCAGGTGCTCGATGGAATGGGCAGCATGTCACGGCGCAGCACACGCAGCGGTGGGACACGACCCAGCGCGGCGAGCGGCGGCAGGGCGAAGCCTGCCAGTGCCACCAGTCCGGTGCCAATTCCGGCGATCGCCGGGAACAGGCCACCCGGCGGGACATCGCTTGGCAGCAGGTCATGCAACAACGCAAACAAACCCAACTGCGCCAGCCAGCCAAGCAGCGCGCCGCTGAGACTGGCGAGCAGGCCCAGTACGGTCAACTGCACACTGAACAGCAGCATGGTTTCCTGGCGTGACAAACCGAGGCAGCGCAGCAGGGCGCTGGCATCGAAACGGCGGCTGGCGAAGCGGTTGGCTGACAGCGCCACAGCCACCCCGGCCAACAACACCGCGACCAGACTGGCCATGTTCAGATAACGCTCGGCCTTGCCCAGCGCACCGCCAATCTGCCGGTTGCCGTCGCGAGCGTCTTGAATGCGCTGATTCGCCGCCAGTCCCGGTTTGATCAGTTGCCGATAGGTTTCCAGCGCTTGTGCTTCGCCGCGCCACAGCTCTCGATAGCTCACCCGGCTGCCGGGTTGCACCACTCCAGTGGCAGCGAGGTCATCGAGGTTGATCATGACCCGTGGCGTCAGGCTATAAAAGTTGCCGGCACGATCCGGCTCATAGGTCAGCACCCGCGCCAGCTTCAGGGTTTTCATGCCGACATCGATGCTGTCGCCGATTTTCAGATCCAGTGCGGAGAGCAGGCGTGCCTCGACCCAGGCTTCGCCCGGTTGCGGTTCGCCGCCGGTTTCTTCAGTGGCGAAAGGTGCGGGTGCACTCTTCAGTTCGCCGCGTAAGGGATAGGCGCGGTCAACCGCTTTGATACTCGACAACTGTATGCCGTTGTCGGTGGCGATGACGCTGGAGAACTCCACCACTTGCGCATGATTCAGGCGCAATTCGGTGCCGCTCCTGATCTGTTCCTCACGGGCCGGCGAGCTGCCTTCCAGCACCAGATCGGCGCCGAGAAACTCGGTGGCGCGCAACATCATTGCGCCGTTGAGACGGGCGCCGAAGTAGCCGATGGCAGTGCTTGCCGCCACCGCCACAACCAATGCAAAGAACAGCACCCGCAGTTCCCCGGCGCGGGCATCGCGCAGCAGTTGGCGAATGGCGAGGCTGAACAGGCGCAACAGCGGCAAGCGTGCCATCAAGGCTCCAGAGGGGCGACCAACAGCCCGGCTTCAAGACGGATCAGGCGCCGGCAGCGATGGGCCAGGCGTTCGTCGTGGGTCACCAGCACCAGGGTGGTGCCGCGTTCCTTGTTCAATTCGAACAGCAAGTCGCTGATGCGCTCGCCGGTGTGGCTGTCGAGGTTGCCGGTGGGTTCGTCGGCGAACAACACATCAGGTTCGGCGGCAAATGCCCGGGCAATCGCTACGCGTTGTTGTTCGCCACCGGAGAGCTGACGCGGTGAATGCGTCAGGCGCTGGCCGAGGCCGACCCGTTGCAGCAATTGGGTGGCACGCTCGCGGGCGTCTTTGCGGCCATCGAGTTCCAGCGGCAGCATGACGTTTTCCAGCGCGTTGAGGCTGTCGAGCAATTGGAACGATTGGAAGACGAAACCGACATGTTCGGCACGGATGCGCGCACGCTGGTCTTCGTCAAGATTGCTCAGGCCTTGGCCGGCGAGGGTGACTTCGCCGCTGCTCGGCAGGTCGAGGCCGGCGAGCAGGCCGAGCAGGGTGGATTTGCCGGAACCGGACGCGCCGACGATAGCGAGGCTGTCGCCCTTGTTCAGTTCCAGGCTGAGTTCGTGCAGGATAGTCAGTTCACCTTCCGCGCTGGGAACCACTTTGCTGAGGTTCTTCGCGGTGAGAATGCTTGCGCCCATGGAGAATCCGATGCGTGTGTGGTTTTTGAGTGCTGGCCTGGCCTTGATGTGCATGGCCCAGAACGCAGCGGCGGGTACTGTCCTGATCGTTGGCGATAGTATCAGCGCCGGTTTCGGACTGGATACCCGCTTGGGATGGGTATCGCTGCTCGAACAACGGCTCAAACAGGAGGGTTTCGACGATAAAGTGGTCAACGCCTCCATCAGTGGCGACACCAGTGCCGGAGGCCAGGCGCGCCTGCCGGCGCTGCTTGCAGAGCATAAGCCTGAGCTGGTCATCCTCGAATTGGGAGGCAATGACGGCCTGCGCGGAATGCCGCCAGCTCAATTGCAACAAAACCTTGCGGCGATGATCGACAGCTCCCGCGAAACGGGGGCCAAGGTGTTGTTGCTCGGCATGCAATTGCCGCCCAACTACGGCAAGCGTTACACCGATGCTTTCGCCGAGGTCTACGGCAAGCTCGCCGACGATAAAAAGATCCCGCTGGTGCCGTTTTTCCTCGACGGCGTGGGCGGCCATCCGGACTTGATGCAGGCCGATGGTCTGCACCCGGCGGCAGGGGCTCAGGGCAAGTTGCTGGAAAATGTCTGGCCGACGCTAAAACCGCTGTTATGAGGCTTTTCTAGTGGCAGGCTTTCGGCTAATGTGGCGCCCCCTTATTTGGAGCCCCCGATGCCGCGTTCTGCCTGGTCCCTGTTTGCCTACCAACTGATCGAGCCTGACGAGCAGCTGGATCTGTTCGCCTGCCAGGAAGTGCGGGTGCATCTGGTGACCCGTCAACTCGAATTGGGCGGCTCGGCCGACCGCACCCTGTGCGGCAGTCTGCTGCCGGCGCAGCCGCGCTGGTCGAGCGTGGATCGCCGGGTGTTTCAGGATCAGCGCCTGTGCTCGTTGTGCCGGGCGATTCTGGAGTCGCAGAAGCGTGGGACTTCGCCGATCTGGCCGGAACTGCGTTTCGAGCTCTGACTTTGTGGGAGCGGGCTTGCTCGCGAATGCGGTATTTCAGTCGCAGTAATGTTGACTGACACGGCCCCTTCGCGAGCAAGTCGAATCGTCGCACCGCCGCTCCCACCCAAAGCACCTTGCATCGCCTGTTGCAGGGTGAGCTCCCCGAATTCCCGAGGCGCGGTGTACAATCGCGCTCTTATACCCTTGTTGATCATGCGAAGGATTTTCCGGATGTTGCCGCGCTTTCCTGCCGTCACCCGCTGCCTGTCACTTGCCGCCCTGTGTGTGGCCGGTCCCGTTGCTGCATTGGAGTTTCCCCTGCCACCACCCGGTGAAGACATCATCGGCCAGGTGCAGGTGATCAAAGCCAGGTACGAAGACACCTTCGCCGACCTGGGCACAAAGTACGATCTGGGTTATTCGGAAATGGTCGCGGCCAACCCGGGCGTCGATGCCTGGTTGCCGGGCGCCGGTACCGAAATCGTCTTGCCGACGCGTTTCATCCTGCCGCCGGGCCCGCGTGAAGGCATCGTCATCAACCTTGCCGAATACCGCCTCTACTACTTCCCGAAAGGCCGGAACGTGGTGTACACCTTCCCGCTGGGTATCGGTCGTGAGGGCTGGGGTTCGCCAATCGCGCACACCTCGATCATTGCCAAAACGCCGAACCCGACCTGGACGCCTCCGGCGTCGATCAAGGCCGAACACGCCGCTGACGGTGATCCGCTGCCAAACGTGGTGCCGGCCGGTCCCGACAACCCGCTGGGCCCGTTCAAGTTCACTCTCGGTACACCGGGCTACCTGATCCATGGTTCGAACAAGAAGTTCGGCATCGGCATGCGCACCAGCCACGGCTGCTTCCGCATGTTCAACAACAACGTGCTGGAAATGGCCAGCATGGTGCCGGTCGGTACCTCGGTGCGCATCCTCAATGATGCTTACAAGTTCGGGCGCAGCGGCGGCAAGGTCTATCTGGAAGCGCACACGCCGATCGACGACAAGGGCAACCCGTCGGTGGTCGACAAGCACACCGCTGTGATCAACGCGATGCTCAAGCGTGAAGACGTCACCAACAACCTGCGAATGAACTGGGATGTGGTGCGTGACGTGGTCGCGGCAGAAGATGGCTTGCCAACGGAAATCGGCACGCCGAATACCTCGGCGCCGATTGTCTCGAGCGCACCGATCGACTTGCAGCAGTAAGGTCTGATCCAGAACCCGCCGATGCGTGAAGCATCGGCGGGTTTTTTAATGCCCGGACAAAAGCTTCAGGCACAAAAAAGCCGACCCGAAAAACGGGTCGGCTTGATAACAATCCCGAGGGATTATTACTTGCGGCTAGCTTTGTCCAGCATGCGCAGAGCACGCTCGTTAGCTTCGTCAGCAGTCTGTTGTGCTTTTTGAGCAGCAGCCAGAGCTTCATCAGCTTTACGGTAAGCTTCGTCTGCACGAGCCTGGGAGCGAGCAGCTGCGTCTTCAGTAGCGGTCAGACGTGCTTCGGTTTCTTTCGATGCGCTGCTGCAACCGGTAGCCAGAACTGCGGCCAGAGCCAGAGCAGAGAATTTCAGAACGTTGTTCATCGTGTTCCCCTTCAAGGACTTTCAATTAAGTGGCTGTCTCCTCCGATTGAGGAAATAGCCGGCGTACATACTACCCATTACTTGTAGTAAGTAAACTGACGTAGAGCAAGAAGCAAAAAAAATTGTAGGCGTTGATTCTTTTTCGAGCAACTTTTAACTGAGCTGTTTAAAAAATATCCAGCTACAAGCCCCGAGCTGAGCGAGTTATTGAGAAAAAGTTCCCGTTGCCGCGCACTGTTTTGCAGCGGTGGGGAAAGTCTGTCTAGATGAATTTGTCCATACTTTCATACGGATTCTGCGGACGGCTTCGCTTATCTTTGTCCATGTTGAGGTGACTTTAAAAAAGGTGGCACGTCTTAAGTCTCAACATCCGGCAATGTTCAGGTAAGCGGCCCGGGATTATCTTCTCCCAAGCCATCCCTGCGTCTATCGGAGCAACCCGCCTCAACCCCCTTGATGACGAGCGCACCTTGAGCATTTTCGCCAATGGTGCCTACTATTTATCAGGTGCTCGGTTGCGCGAGATCGGTGTGGCTCTTCTCGGTGTCCATCAGGCACAGGGTGGCGTAGATGTTCCTTCGCCGGAAAAACATCGGTAAGGTAGGGGTCAGAATTCAAGACCCGCAAGGAGTAGTGATGAGCGAGGCGTTGTCCATCCACCATGACCAGGCTGGTCATCAGTTCGAGACCAGTGTGGACGGTCATCGTGCCTACCTGACATACATGGATCTGGGAAAGCAGACCCTGGATATCTATCGCACGTTTGTGCCCAACGCCCTGCGCGGCCGAGGCATTGCGGCGGCGCTGACCGAAAGCGCGCTGCAATACGCTGAAGAAATGGGTTACACGGTGATCCCGTCGTGCTCTTACGTCGAGCGCTACATGGAGCGTCATCAGCGGCGTGCCGCCAAGATCTGAACAGCACACACAAAAACGCCGGGCAATGCCCGGCGTTTTTTTATGCCTGTAAAACGCGTATCAGCTGCGCTGGCGTTTTGGCAGAACATCCTTGAGCTTGGCGTGCATGCTGCGCAGGGTGTTCTCGGTGGCGGACCAGTCGATGCAGGCATCGGTGATCGACACGCCGTATTGCAGGTCGGCGAGGTCTTTGGGGATCGCCTGGCAGCCCCAGTTCAAGTGGCTTTCGACCATCAGGCCGATGATCGACTGGTTGCCTTCGAGGATCTGGTTGGCGACGTTCTCCATCACCAGCGGTTGCAGGGCCGGGTCTTTGTTGGAGTTGGCGTGGCTGCAATCGACCATGATGTTCGGCTTGATCTTCGCCTTGTTCAACGCCTGCTCGCAGAGGGCAACGCTGACCGAATCGTAGTTCGGTTTGCCGTTGCCCCCGCGCAGCACCACGTGACCGTAGGCATTGCCTTTGGTGGTGACGATGGACACGCCACCTTCCTGGTTGATCCCCAGGAAACGGTGCGGGCTGGACACCGACTGCAGCGCGTTGATCGCTACAGTCAGGCCACCGTCGGTGCCGTTCTTGAAACCAACGGCCGAAGACAGGCCGGAAGCCATTTCACGGTGAGTCTGGGATTCGGTGGTACGCGCGCCGATGGCCGACCAGCTGATCAGGTCCTGCAGATACTGCGGGGAGATCGGGTCGAGGGCCTCGGTGGCGGTTGGCAGGCCTTTCTCGGCCAGATCCAGCAACAACTGGCGACCGATGTGCAGACCGTCCTGAATCTTGAACGAGTCGTCCAGATACGGATCGTTGATCAGGCCTTTCCAGCCGACAGTCGTGCGCGGCTTTTCGAAATACACGCGCATGACCAGATACAAGGTATCGGAGACTTCCGCGGCCAGCACTTTCAAGCGTTCGGCGTATTCGTGGGCAGCCTTGATGTCGTGGATCGAGCACGGGCCGATCACTACGAACAGACGGTGGTCGGTGCCATCAAGAATGTTGCGAATGACTTCGCGGCCCTTGGTGACGGTGCGCAGGGCGGCGTCGCTCAGAGGGATATCACGCTTGAGCTGATCGGGAGTGATCAGGGTCTCGTTAGAGGCGACGTTTAGGTCGTTGATCGGTAAATCAGCCATCGTTTACTCGTCAGGTCACGGGTGCCGGCCGCCATCCCCCGCGCGGCGGAGCACAGCAGATTTAAGCGCGTCGGGGAGCGGAACCTTAGCGCGTCGGGCGCTGCTCGACAATGGGCAAACGCCGCTTTAATCCAGCACTGGCTGGGCAAAAGCCTTGCGAACGCTGTCTTGGGAGAACTCGTCGGCGTGCTGCTCGACCCATTGCAGGGCCAGCGCCTGATTATCCTGCAGGTCATTGTGGGTGTCGTTCATGCGGCAGTAGCGTTCGATCTGACACACTTGCTCACCCATTCGCGCGCTGAACAGGGTTTGTTCATCCGTGAAGGCGATCCCCACGAGATAGCCTTTTTTACGGCGCAAACACCACGCCACATAGCCCGGATAGCAGATATCGGCGTTGAGCGTCGGCAGGCGCACTTGTAGCGCTGTGCCATGGCGCCAGGCACGGTGGTAATTGCAAGCGATGCCGCCGAGGCTGATAGTGTGCAGCTGTTGCCTGGAAATGCACTCAGGCTTGAGCAAGGTTAATTCAACCGGCACTTCGTCCGGATGAGGAATAAAACGTCCCATGAGCACAGACTCCCTGTGTCGGCCATTTGACATTGTTTCCCCCAGTATAGTGGTCGAATCCGAGCTGACCGATTTCGACGCCGACCAGCGGCTGTTGGCGATGGCAGGCGTTTCGCTGGTGATTTTCACCAGTGTCGGCTGCGCCAGTTGCCGCTATGCCCGCGAGGTATTGCCCGGTCTCGACCTGGCGGTGGATCGCCTGTGCTGGATCGACGCCGGCGACAGCGGCGGCCTGGTGGAGCGTTATCAGGTCTTTCATTTGCCGGCGCTGTTTGTCGTGCGCGACGGCGAGTTCTTTGGCGCGTTGCACACGCGCCTGACAGCCGATGCGCTGAACGCGGCAGTGGCGCAGGCATTGGGTCGAATTGCAGAGGAGTTGCCATAAATGGGGACAATCAACAAACCGGTCGTGGGGATCATCGGCACTGGCGCCATCGGCGGGTTCTACGGATTGATGCTGGCGCGCGCTGGCTTCGATGTGCACTTTCTGTTGCGCAGTGAGTTTTCGGCAGTGGCCGAGCGCGGTTTGCAGGTCAACAGTGCGGTACATGGCCCGCTGACGCTGCACCCGGTGCAGGCCTATTCGGTGGCTGAAGACATGCCCAAGTGTGACTGGCTGCTGGTCGGCGCCAAGACCACCAGTTCGGCAGGTCTCGCTCCGGCGATCATTCAAGCGGCCAGGCCCGATGCGAAAGTGCTGGTGCTGCAAAACGGTCTGGACGTCGAGGACAGTTTGCGTGAGTTGCTGCCTGAATCCCTGCATGTGTTGGGTGGTTTGTGTCTGGTCTGCGTGCATCGCGACGGGCCGGGGCAGATTACCCACCAGGCCCTCGGCTCAGTAAACGTCGGTTATCACAGCGGCCCGGCAGTCGGTGACGCGGCGCGCATGGCGTTGGTCGAAGAGGGCGCCGGACTATTCCGCGCCGCGGGTATCGACTCCCAGGCAATGCCCAATCTGCAGCAGGCGCGCTGGCAGAAACTGGTCTGGAACATTCCCTACAACGGTCTCTCGGTGCTGCTCGGCGCAAGCACTACGCCCCTGATGGCTGACGTCGACAGTCGCGCATTGATTCAGGCGATGATGGCCGAAGTGGTACAGGGCGCGCGGGCTTGCGGTCACGAGATCCCGCCCGGTTATGCCGAATACCTGTTCATGATGACCGAGAAAATGCCCGACTACTGGCCGAGCATGTACCACGATTTTCAGCACAAGCGACCGCTGGAACTGCAAGCGATCTATGCGCGTCCATTGGCAGCGGCGAACGCGGCGGGGTGTGAACTGCCGCGCATCGAAGCGCTGTATCGAACACTGAGTTTTATCGACCGACGTAACACTTGAGTCGGTTTTATGGGGAAGGCAGGGGGAACGCATGGCCAAGAACATCGATGACAAACTGGTGCTGGCAATTTCGTCGCGCGCCCTGTTCGACCTGAGCGAGAGCCACAAGGTCTACCTGTCGAGCGGCGTCGAAGCCTATCGGCAATATCAGATCGAGCATGAAGACGAGATCCTCGCGCCGGGCGATGCCTTCCCGCTGGTGGAGAAACTCCTGAACCTGAACAGTCGCCTCGGCCGCGCACGGGTCGAGGTGATTCTGGTGTCACGCAACAGCGCCGACACCGGCCTGCGCGTTTTCAACTCGATTCATCACTATGGCCTGGCGATTTCCCGCGCGGCGTTCGTCGGCGGGCGCAGTCCTTATCCGTATCTCAAAGCGTTCGGTTGCGACCTGTTTCTCTCCACTCATGCCGAAGATGTGCGCGCGGCACTCGATGCCGGTTTCGCTGCAGCGACCATTTTGTCCGGTGGCGCCAGCCGCGCGGCCAGCGACGAATTGCGCATCGCCTTCGATGGCGACGCGGTGATTTTTTCCGACGAGTCCGAGCGGGTCTATCAGTCCGGCGGGCTGGAGGCGTTTCAGGCCAAGGAGCGCGAATCGGCGCGCGAGCCATTGCGCGGCGGGCCGTTCAAAGGCTTTCTGGCTGCGCTCAATCTGTTGCAGCGCGAGTTCCCCGACGACGACTGCCCGATCCGCACGGCGCTGGTCACCGCGCGTTCGGCGCCGGCGCATGAGCGGGTGATTCGCACGTTGCGTGAGTGGGACATTCGCCTCGATGAATCACTGTTTCTCGGCGGCCTGACCAAGTCGGCGTTTCTCGAAGCGTTTGCCGCCGACGTGTTCTTTGACGATCAGACAGGTCACTGCGAACTGGCCCGCGAAGTGGTCGCCACCGGCCACGTGCCGCACGGCATCAGCAACGAACCGCCGATCTAAAGCCCCTGTGCTTCAAGACGTTGCGTGGCCCGTCGTACTCGCCAAGGCACTGCTAAGCTGAATCAAATCTCCGCCATGTTGGCTTGCGAGGAGGTCATATGATTCGTTCGATGCTGTATGCCACTGACCTCGGTCTGTACGCACCGTTAGTGATGCAGCATGCCCTGGCATTGGCGCGAACGTTTAATGCCGACTTGTATGTGGTGCACGCGGTGGAGCCGATGGGGCTGTTTGCCGAGTCGGTGTTGCAGAGCTATCTCGACGAGCAGGCACTGAACGAATTTCATAGCCAGGGTCTGAAAACAGTCATCGCCAATATCGAGCAGCGGGTGCTGGAGAGTTTTCGTGAGGAGCTGGGCGATGATGGCGAGCAGGATCTGCAACGCATTCGTGCGGTGCGTGTGGTGCAGGGCGATCCCTCGCAGGTGATTCTCGACCAGGTGCAGAAACTCTCCGTCGATTTACTGATCGTAGGAAGTCACAGCCATGGGGTGGGCGCGGAAACGCCGTTGGGGCGCACGGCGGCGCGGGTCCTGCAATTGGCCAAGGTGCCGGTTTATCTGGTGCCGCTGGTGGAGCGTCGGCGGCGGGAGGATCGCTGAGGCAGGAATAATGGCGCTTTGACAAAAAAGTTCTAGATTTATTCTTCGAACCATTAATATAGTTATATACCGTCGCTGATGCCCGTGGCGTCTACCTGCTTTGAGGGATACATATGAAGCTTCAACAATTGCGCTACATCTGGGAAGTGGCGCACCACGACCTCAACGTTTCCGCTACAGCCCAAAGCCTTTACACCTCGCAACCGGGCATCAGTAAGCAAATCCGTCTGCTGGAAGATGAACTCGGCGTCGAGGTATTTGCCCGTAGCGGCAAGCACCTGACCCGCGTCACACCTGCCGGCGAGCGCATCATCACCACCGCCGGTGAGATTCTGCGCAAGGTTGAAAGCATCAAGCAGATCGCCCAGGAATTCTCCAACGAGAAGAAAGGCACCCTGTCGATCGCCACCACTCACACCCAGGCACGTTATGCGCTGCCGCCGGTGATCAGCAACTTCATCAAGCAATACCCGGACGTGGCGCTGCACATGCATCAGGGCTCGCCGATGCAGATTGCCGAAATGGCCGCGGACGGCACCGTCGATTTCGCTATCGCCACCGAAGCACTGGAACTGTTCGGCGATCTGGTGATGATGCCGTGCTACCGCTGGAACCGTTGCGTGGTTGTACCGCAGGGCCACCCGCTGACCAAGCTGCCGAAGCTGACTCTCGAAGCGCTGGCCGAATACCCGATCGTGACTTACGTGTTCGGTTTCACCGGCCGTTCGAAACTCGACGAAGCGTTCAGCCATCGTGGCCTGACGCCAAAAGTGGTGTTCACCGCTGCCGACGCCGACGTGATCAAGACTTACGTGCGTCTGGGGCTGGGTGTGGGCATCGTCGCCAAGATGGCGGTTGATACCAAACTCGATAACGATCTGGTGGTGCTGGATGCCAGCGAGCTGTTCGAATCGAGCATCACCAAGATCGGTTTCCGTCGCGGCACCTTCCTGCGTGGTTTCATGTGCGACTTCATCGAGAAGTTCGCGCCGCACCTGACCCGCGAAGTGATGGCCAAAGCGATCCAGTGCCACAACAAGCAAGAGCTGGAAGAGCTGTTCGATGGCGTCGAACTGCCCGTCCACTAAGTCCCTGGTTCAGAGCACCTCGGTGACAGCAAACTGTTGCCGGGTGCCCGCCACCAGAATCTCCACCTCATCGCCTTCGAACTTGCCCAGCAGGCTTTTGCCCAGCGGTGAGCGTGGCGTGATGACGGTGATCGGCTGACCGACCACGTCGACTTTCAGGCCTGCTGCATCCGGCGCCAGAAACAGCCATTGCTCTCGGCCCTTTTCGTCTTCCAGGCCGAGCAGGGCACCTACCTCAATTCCACGGTTTTCGTCATACGCTCGCAGCGTCAGGTTCTGGCACAGCGCCAGTGACTGGCGGATTTCTTCGACCCGTTTCGCTTGCCCGGCGGCCAGATACGACGCCTCAAGCCCAAGGGTGTCGTACTTGTTTTCAGCGATGTTCTCTTCGTGGGTCGCGGTTTCGTAAGCGGTTTGCGCCGCACGTTCGGCGATGTCGAGATCGATGCGCAGTTTGTCGAGAATCAGTTGGTGGACGCTGTGTTTGTTCATGATCAATCGCAGAATTGCAAAACGTTGGCGCGACTTTTTTCGCTGGGCGCGGTCTGGTCCTGTTGCAGCCAGAACTGGCATTTGGGGCTCGACTGGTTGCGGCTGCTGCTACGCGCCTGATCCAGACGATTCTGCTGCTCGCTCTTGCGCAGGTTTTCTTCGTACTGATCAAACAGCGGGCTCTGCGGTGGCGCATCTGGCACGGCTTGCACCGCCGGCGGCTTGGCCAGTTGCTGCACAGCCTGGGCGACCGGCGTCAGTTGTTCGTTGAACAGCAAGCGCGAGAGCAGCCAGCAGGTCAGGGCAATCGCGAGGAAACCCAGCCACATGCCCAAGGCAATGCTGCCGGTCAAATGCAGCGCGCTAAGCTGAACGGGCAAGGGGCGACGCGGGTTGGGACGGTAGGGCATGGCTGCCTCCTGGCGAATGGTTGCGGGCAAGCGGCGATTGTCGCACGAAGATTAATCGCCGTCGGCTCTTCTGCACGAGCTCATTTATGCGGACAATCGGTGCTTTTGCCAACGGGAGACTCGAATGCCGGAATTGAAAGCCCGCTGGGATATTTTTTGCACCGTGGTCGACAACTATGGCGACATCGGTGTGACCTGGCGCCTGGCCCGGCAACTGGTCGCCGAGCATTCGCTGACGGTACGCTTGTGGGTTGATGACCTGCGTGCGTTCGAGCGCATTTGCCCGCAGATCGACATCAACGCCACGCAGCAATGGCAGCAAGGCGTCGAGGTCCGGCACTGGCCGAGCGAGTGGCAACAGACCGATGCCGCCGATGTGGTGATTGCCGCGTTTGCCTGCCAACTGCCGAGTGCTTACATGGACGCCATGTCCGAGCGCGAGAAACCGCCGCTGTGGATGAACCTCGACTATCTCAGCGCCGAGGACTGGGTGATCGGCTGCCACGGCCTGCCGTCGGTGAAATACAAATCGGTGCAGAAGATCTTCTTCTTTCCGGGCTTCCAGCCAGGCACCGGTGGGTTGCTGCGTGAACGAGGTTTGCTCGAACAACGTCGGCAGTTTCAACAGGATCCCGCAGCGCAGCGACAATTGCTGCAAGGTCTGGGGATCGAGCGCGCGCCTGACGCACAGTTGATTTCGCTGTTTGCCTACGAGAACGCGGGGTTAGCCAGTTGGCTGGATGTATTGGCCGCCGACGCGAGCCCCACTCATTTGCTGGTGCCAGAGGGGCGAATTCTCGGCGATGTCGCGCGCTGGCTCGGGGTGGAAACCCTGTCCGCCGGGGCGATCCATGTATGCCAATCACTGACCGTGCAGGTGCTGCCATTCGTCCGCCAGGATCAATACGATCATCTGCTCTGGTGTTGCGATTTCAACGCAGTGCGTGGCGAGGACTCGTTCGTCCGGGCGCAGTGGGCGGGTCGACCGATGCTCTGGCACATCTATCAACAGGACGAAGATATCCACCTGGACAAGCTCGATGCTTTCCTTGCGCTCTATACGAAAGGGCTTTCGCCGAAAGCTGCCGAGGCGATGAACGGTCTGTGGCAAGCCTGGAGTGCCGGCCAGCCTATTGGGCAACACTGGCTAGCGGCCCGTGAACATTGGCCAGAACTGCAGGAAAATGCCGAAGCGTGGTGTCTGGAACAAGGCTTGCAGGTCGATCTCGCCACGGCGCTGGTACAGTTTTACCTAAATTGGATATGATACGCGGCCTAGATTTTTGTAAATCCCATCCAAATTCGGATATTCGCAATGAAAACTGGTAAAGAACTGAAACCCGGTACCGTGATCCGTCTCGAAAACGATCCTTGGCTGGTTCAGAAAGCTGAATTCACCAAGTCGGGCCGTAACAGCGCGATCATGAAGACCAAGCTGAAAAACCTGCTGACCGGTTACAAGACCGAGATCGTTTACAGCGCCGACGACAAACTGGACGACGTGATCCTCGACCGCAAAGAAGCGACCCTGTCCTTCATCAGCGGCGACACCTACACGTTCATGGACACCACTGACTACACCATGTACGAGCTGAACGCTGAAGACATCGAAGCTGTTCTGCCTTTCGTTGAAGAAGGCATGACCGATGTTTGCGAAGCGATCTTCTTCGAAGAGCGTCTGGTTTCCGTAGAGCTGCCGACCACCATCGTGCGCGTAGTTGACTACACCGAAGGTTCGGCTCGCGGTGACACTTCCGGCAAAGTCATGAAGCCAGCCAAGCTGAGCAACGGTACTGAGCTGCAAGTTGCCGACTTCATCGAAATCGGTGACAAGATCGAAATCGACACCCGCGAAGGCGGTTCCTACAAAGGCCGTGCCAAATAAGCACTGCTTTTTACGGAAAGAAAAAGCCCGACCATTGAGTCGGGCTTTTTTGTGCCTGCAATTTCACCTTCAACACCTATCCCCTGTGGGAGCGAGCCTGCTCGCGAATGCGGTGTGACATCCAATGCAGCGTTGTCTGACAGAACGCCTTCGCGAGCAGGCTCGCTCCCACAGGGGTTTTGCGTTTATCTCAAACGGTGATGTGCAGGCGCACGTCAACGTTGCCACGCGTGGCGTTGGAGTACGGGCAGACCTGGTGAGCCGCTTCGACCAGGCTTTGCGCGTCAGCTTGTTCCAGACCCGGCAGGCTGATGTGCAGGTCGATGTCCAGACCGAAACCACCGGGGATCTGACCGATACCGACGTGAGCGGTAATCGAGGCGTCGTCGGGGATTTTACGTTTGGTCTGGCTGGCGACGAATTTCAGTGCGCCGATGAAGCAGGCCGAGTAGCCGGCAGCGAACAGTTGCTCAGGGTTGGTCGCTGCGCCGCCAGCACCGCCGAGTTCTTTCGGGGTGGCGAGTTTGACGTCGAGGACGTTGTCACTGGAGATCGCACGACCGTCACGGCCGCCAGTGGAAGTTGCGATTGCGGTGTAGAGAGTTTGCATGGTGTGGGCCTCGTTTCAGTGTCGTTGATTGTGCTAACTGTTTGCGCGCTAATTAAGTCGAGGTGAATGTAGCTCGCCAATGTTTAGTGCGCAAGATGTTTTTTTGAAAAAGTCAGTCTTGGCAATCGGCAATGCGTGTCGAGAGCTTCAGGGCACGCATTCCAGAGCAGATGAAGGCGATGAACGATGATCAAAAAAATTGTGAAGGCGACGGGTTCGCCTGTAGGAGCTGTCGAGTGAAACGAGGCTGCGATCGTTTGATCTCGTCTTTTTAAAAGCAAGATCAAAAGATCGCAGCGTGCCGCAGCTCCTACATGGATGCCGTCGTCAGTTCAGGCTGTCTTGCAGATGGCTGCGCAATACCTGCAATTCTGCTTGCAGATTCTGCAGGCGCTCCAGAGTGAAGCCGCTGGCGCCGAGAATGCATTGCGGAACGGTCTTGGCCTTTTCTTTCAGCGCCCGGCCCTGGGCCGTCAGTTCGACAATTACAACCCGCTCATCCTCTCGGCTGCGGGTGCGGCTGAGCAAGCCTTCACCTTCCAGCCGCTTGAGCAGTGGCGTCAGCGACCCCGGATCCGTCAGCAGCCGAGCGCTGATTTCTCCTACCGTCAAACCATCCTTCTCCCACAGCACCATCATCGCCAGATACTGCGGATAGGTCAGGCCCAGCGCTTGCAGCAATGGTTTGTAGACCTTGGTCAGCATCAGTGAAGTGGAGTGCAGGGCGAAGCAGGCCTGATTATCCAGCAGCAGGTCTTCGCAGTGGTCGGTAGTGTTGCGGTCGGTGGTCATGTGTAAACCTTGATCAGTGATGCTCATGAATCTAGCGCTCGAATCTTTAATGCGCCAGATAAATATCCCGCCGTTAGTGGCGGCCCAAGTCCCTTTGCAGGGCCAGATCCCACGGCGGCACCGGGCTGAAGCGAGTCTTGAGGTACTCCAGCAACAAGCGGCTGCGTGAGTGGGGTTGCTGCTCCATCCGCAAGGCGTAAATGCCAGTAGTCTCCGGTTCCGGCAGTCCGTTTTCACAAAACAACGGCAACAATTCGCCGCGCAGCAGGTATTCGCTGGCCAGCCAGGTTGGCAAGTGGGCGATACCCAGACCGGCCAAAGCGCCGCATACCAGCGCTTCGGCGTTGTTGGCGCTCATGCGGATGCGCGCGGGGCGATGCAGCTGCATCTGGCCGTCCTGCTTGAAGCGCCAGGCGAACGGCGGGGCGAGACCGTCCCAATCCAGACCGTCATGTTCGCTCAACTGCGCAGGATGATTCGGTACTCCGCGGCGCTTGAGGTAGTCGGGACTCGCGCAAGCGATACGCACCATGCTCGCCAGTGGAGTGGCAACCAGTCGGGTATCGGCCATTTGTCCGGCGCGTAGCACCAGATCAACCTTGCCCAGATTCGAGCCGTGCATGTCGACGAAGCTGTCGATCAGGTGCAACTGCACATCGAGCCCCGGATACAGCACCAGAAAGTCGGCAATCACCGGTGCCAGGTGTCGGCGCCCGAATGCGGCCGGCGCATCGATGCGGATCAGGCCTTCCGGCGCACTGCTCAAGGACACCGCTTCGGCCCGGGCCAGTTGCAATTCGGCGACGATCCGCCGCGCCCGTTCGGCAAAGGCCAGACCGGCCGGCGTGGCGCGCACGGCGTGAGTGCTGCGGATGAACAGCTGACTGCCGACAGCGCTTTCCAGACTGTCGATGCGTCGCGCGACGGCAGACGGCGTCAGTGGATGAAGACGAGAGGCGGCAGAAAAGCTTCCGCTTTCCAGTACATCGAGAAACAGCCCGAGTTGCTCGGTTAACTGGTTGGGATTCATGTCGGTTCAGTGCTTGTGCGAAAGTGGCATAGCCATTGTGCGTTGTTGTGCGTTTCCCCGCTAGCCGAGACTGCGTAGGATGAATCGCCTGACGTAAGAGGAATTCGGCTGTGATGGAGTTTTTGTTGTATCTGCTGTTTGGTGCTGCCCTCGGCACACTCGGTGGCATCTTCGGTATCGGCGGCGGCTTGATCGCGATTCCGTTGCTTGGCGTGTGGTTTGGTCTCGATCAGCAGATCGCTCAAGGCACGGCGCTGGTGATGGTGGTGCCGAACGTGATGCTGGCGCTGTGGCGCTATCACCAGCGCAATCGCATCGAGCTGCGTCATGCGTTGCCGTTGGCGTCGATGGGCTTCTGCTTTGCGTGGATCGGTTCGATCTGGGCTGTGGGCATCGACGCGCAGACCATGCGCATCGGTTTCGTCGCGTTCCTGGTCGCGTTGTCGGCCTACAACCTGCTGAAGATGTTCGGCGAACGCCCGGCGCCGACGTCCGAGATGCGTTATTCCTGGCCATGGCTGGGTGTACTTGGCGCGGCGTCCGGGACCATGGGCGGCTTGTTCGGTGTTGGCGGGGCGGTGGTGGCGACGCCGGTGCTGACCAGCCTGTTCGGCACCAGCCAGGTCGTCGCCCAGGGGTTGTCGCTGGCGCTGGCATTGCCGAGCACCGGCGTGACATTGGTGACCTACGCGGTACACCACGAAGTGGACTGGATGATCGGCCTGCCGCTGGCCATCGGTGGACTGGCCAGCATCAGTTGGGGCGTGAAAGTCGCCCACGCCATGCCGGAAAAACGCCTGCGTGGGCTGTTCTGCGGCTTTCTGGTGCTGTGCGCGGTGATGCTCGCCTTTAAAGTTTGAAGCCTTCGACGATGTGCTCGGCCAGGCATTCGGTGATCGGCGACGGATTGTTCAGGTTGCGGATCAGCATGATGCTGGCCTCGGGCAACAGCGGCAAATCTTCGCCGGCACCGAGAATGCGCATGTCCGGGGTGATCAGGCTTTCCAGTTGCGCGGTGATCGCCAGACCCGCGCTCACCACCGCCATCAGCGCCGACAGGCTGGTGCTGTTGTAGGCGATACGGTAATCGCGGCCCATCGCGTCCAGCGCATTGCAGGCCCACAAGCGGCAGAAACAATCACTGTTGAACATCGCCAACGGCAGTGGCGTTTGCTCGTGGGCGCTGAAGTTTTGCGCTTCGGCCCAGACGAAGCGCTCCTTGCGCAGCAACTGGCCGATCTCGTTGCCCGGCTCGCGGGTGACGATCGACAGATCCAGGTCGGTGCGTTGCAGAAGCTGTTTGGTCGACTCGCAATGCACTTCGATCTGGATCAGCGGATAGAACTGCGCGAAACGCGACAGAATCCCCGGCAGAAAGCGCATCACATAGTCGTCAGGCGTGCCAATCCGCACCGTGCCGACCATGTGCGGCTCGCGCAGGGTGTTGAACACTTCACTGTGCAGCTTGAGGATGCGCCGCGCATAACCGAGCAGCACCTGGCCTTCGGCGGTCAGGCGCACCTGACGCCCGTCACGCTCAAACAATTGACGCTGCAACACGTCCTCTTCCAGACGCTTCATCTGCATGCTCACCGCCGATTGCGTGCGGTTGACCATTTCGCCAGCGCGGGTGAAACCGCCCTGATCGGCTATCGCGACAAAGGTGCGCAGGACATCGGTATCGATACTGGGGTAAGCCGACAATTGATGAATCTCCGTGATGCATGCCATCAGAAACATTCGTTGGATTGATCTTAGCGCTGGCGCGAGACTTGAGCCATCCACAAAGGAGGTCACACGATGAAAGGTCAAACAGAGTACGTAGACGAAGCCCGCCAAGGCCATATGGTTTCTGACCTGCTGCACAAGTTTAGCCGCTGGTACGAACTGCACCGTGAGCGAGAGATGCTTGCCAGTCTGAGCGACGAAGCGCTGAAAGACATTGGGGTCAGTCGTGCCGACGTTGAACACGAGTCCGTGCGGCCGTTCTGGGACGACCCGATGCATAAATGATGAGGCCATCGCTACACAAAACCTTCTGGACTGAGGTAGGTTGCGAGCAGACAAGGAGATGCTCATGCCCGCGACACTGTCCTTTTCCCTCAAACAGGCGCGACGTCTGGCGCTGGCTGCCCAAGGGTTCAACGGGCGCCAGCCGCCGAACGTCAACGCAGCTCACGTCAACCGGCTGATCGAACGGCTGGGCCTGCTGCAAATCGACTCCGTCAACGCCGTGGTGCGCTCGCACTACCTGCCGCTGTTTTCCCGTCTGGGTTCCTATTCTTCTGATTTGCTCGACCAGGCTGCCTGGAGTTCGGGGCGTCGTCGCACGTTGTTTGAGTATTGGGGGCATGAAGCATCGTTGCTGCCGATGTCGATGTACCCGTTGATGGGCTGGCGCATGCAACGGGCCAGAAATGGCAGAGACATTTATCAGCAACTGGCGAAGTTTGGTCTTGAACAGCAGGACGTTGTACGCCGGGTTTTAAGTGCGGTCGAAGAACGCGGTGCATTGGGCGCGGGCAGTTTGTCGACCCGGGAAGACAAGCCCGGTCAGTGGTGGGACTGGAGTGCGGAGAAGCATGCGCTGGAATGGCTGTTCGCTGCCGGTGAGGTGACGGTGGCGGGGCGCCGTGGCTTTGAGCGTTTGTATGATTTGCCGGAGCGGGTGATTCCTGCATCAGTCCTGCAGCAGGCATTGCCTGACGAGGCCGAGGCGCAGCGTGGTTTGTTGCTGCATGCGGCGCAGGCGTTGGGCGTCGGCACTGAAAAGGATCTGCGCGATTACTTCCGCCTGAATCCGGGAGATGCGCGTCCGCGTCTGGCGGAACTGGTCGAGAACGGTCAGTTACAGACCTGCGAGGTAGCGGGCTGGCGGCAAATCGCCTATTGCCTGCCGGAACCGAAAACCCCTCGCAAAGTCCCGGCCAGTGCCTTGTTGTCACCCTTCGACTCGTTGATCTGGGAGCGCAGTCGCACCGAGCGTCTGTTTGATTTCCGCTATCGGCTGGAGATCTACACGCCGCAAGACAAGCGGGTTTATGGGTATTACGTGCTGCCGTTTTTGCACAACGAACGGATTGCGGCGCGGGTGGATTTGCGCGCCGAGCGGGCAGCAGGGCGGTTGGCGGTGCATGCGGTGCACGAGGAAGAGCCGGGGCTGGATGATGAGGGGATGTTGGCGCTGGCGTTGAGTTTGCAGCGGATGGCGGATTGGTTGGGGCTTGCGCGGGTGCAGCTCAATTGTCAGCGTGAGAGTGCGGGGCGGTTGCGGGTGGCATTGGCTCAAAGCGGTGGTGACTGAACAGACACCTTCGCGAGCAGGCTCGCTCCCACATTTGATTTGTGTACGACACAGATCCTGTGTGGGAGCGAGCCTGCTCGCGAAGGAGGCGACGCGGTTTAGCGGCGAACCTGCTTCAGGGTCTCAGCAATCAAAAACGCCAACTCCAGCGACTGGTCGGCATTCATCCGCGGATCACAGTGCGTGTGATAGCGATCAGACAACCCGTCTTCAGTAATCGGCCGCGCCCCACCGATGCACTCGGTGACATTCTGCCCAGTCATCTCGATGTGAATCCCGCCGGCATAACTGCCTTCAGCTTCGTGCACCTGGAAGAACTGCTTCACCTCGCCCAGGATCTGCGCGAAATCGCGGGTCTTGTAGCCGCTGCTGGCCTTGATGGTGTTGCCGTGCATCGGGTCGGAACTCCACAGCACCTGCTTGCCCTCGCGTTGCACCGCGCGGATCAGCGCCGGCAAGTGATCGCCGACCTTGTTCGCGCCCATCCGCGCGATCAGATTCAGGCGCCCAGGATCGTTGCTCGGGTTGAGCACGTCGATCAGGCGGATCAGGTCGTCCGGGTTCATGCTAGGGCCGACTTTCACGCCGATCGGGTTGTGCACCCCGCGCAGGAATTCGACATGCGCGCCGTCGAGCTGACGGGTGCGGTCGCCGATCCACAGCATGTGCGCCGAGCAATCGTAGTAATCGTTGGTCAGGCTGTCGCGACGCACGAAGGCTTCTTCGTAATTCAGCAGCAGCGCTTCGTGAGCGGTGAAGAAACTGGTTTCGCGCAGTTGCGGTGAGCTGTCCATGCCACAGGCGCGCATGAACGCCAGGGTTTCATCGATGCGGTCGGCCAGGTGGCTGTACTTCTCGGCCAGCGCGGAGTTGGCGATGAAATCGAGGTTCCACTTGTGCACCTGATGCAGATCGGCAAAGCCGCCCTGGGCGAAGGCGCGCAGCAGGTTCAGGGTCGCGGTGGACTGGTGATAGGACTGCAGCAAGCGCTCGGGATCCGGCACGCGGCTCTTTTCGTCGAAGCCGATGCCGTTGACGATGTCGCCACGGTAGGCGGGCAAGGTCACACCGTTGATGGTTTCGTCGTTGGCCGAACGCGGCTTGGCGAACTGGCCGGCCATGCGCCCGACCTTGACCACCGGGCAACCGGCGGCGAAGGTCATGACGATGGCCATCTGCAGCAACACTTTAAAAGTGTCGCGAATCTTTGCCGCGGAGAACTCGGCGAAGCTTTCCGCGCAATCGCCACCCTGCAGCAGGAATGCCCGGCCCTGAGTCACCTCGGCGAACTGACGGCGCAGTTCCCGCGCTTCGCCGGCAAACACCAGCGGCGGATAACTGGCCAGGGTTTGCTCGACCTGGCGCAGATGCGCGGCGTCGGGGTATTGGGGTTGTTGCTGGATCGGCAGGGCGCGCCAGCTGTCAGGGCTCCAGGGTTGGCTCATCACGGTCTCTAAGGTTCTACGCACGGAAGGCCATGGTATCAGCAAATTAGTGCGTGACCTGTTCCCGCCCCATCGCCGACAATCGCAGCTTTGCCACGGCGCCACAGCGGTGCCATCGCGTCACCGCGCCCGGTGACCATCAGGAGACGAAATGACTGAGGAGCGCGTCGAGCATCTGCTCGCCGAAGTACAGGATGAGTTCGGCGTGATTCGCGTGCTGGAAGTGGCCGATTACCGCTTTCTCGAGTTCGGCGATGCGATCGAGCAGAGCTGCGTGTTCACCGCCGACCCGAGCTGGCTGGAGTACGACTACACCCGGGCGATGCTGATTGGCGCGTTGTGCCACGAGCACCCGGAAAGTGCGTTGTTCCTCGGGTTGGGCGCGGGCACGCTGACGCAGGCCTGCCTCAAGTTCCTGCCGCTGGAAGATGTCGAAGCCATCGAACTGCGCCCGGACGTGCCGCGTCTGGCCATTGAATACTTGGGGCTGGATGACGATCCGCGCCTGTACATTCGCGTCGGCGATGCCCTCGAACTGCTACCGAGCGCCGAGCCTGCGGATCTGATTTTTGTCGACCTCTATACCGATGTCGGGCCGGGTGTCGGGCATCTGGCCTGGAGTTTTCTTGGCGACTGTCAGAAACGCTTGAACTCGGGCGGCTGGCTGGTAATCAACCAATGGGCCACCGATGACGGCAAACCACTGGGGGCGGCGTTGTTGCGCGGCCTCTATCACCGGCATTACTGGGAACTGCCGGTGAAGGAGGGCAATGTGATTCTGATTGTGCCGGCGGATCTGGATCAGGCGCTGGACATGCAGGCGCTGACTGACCGGGCCGAAGCGCTGGCGCCGCAGTTGGGGTATTCGTTGCAGTCGTTGATCAAGGCGATTCGCCCGGCGACTTGAGTGGTCAGAAATGGCCCTCTTCGCGAGCAAGCCCGCTCCCACACTTGAAATGCATTCCAAATGTGGGAGCGGGCTTGCTCGCGAAGAGGGCCTGAAGAGCACCACACTTCTCAGATCCCTTTGAAGATGCCCGGGCGCCGTTCAACCAGCGACTTGATGCCTTCCTTGGCATCCTCACTACTCAGCAACTTTTTCACCAGCGCCGGCAACCCCTGCGCCGCCGCTGTCTCACCTTCGTATCGGGCCTGGCGGGCCGACATCAACGTCGCCTGCACCCCCAACGGCGCCTGTCGGGCAATTCGCTCAGCCAGTTCAATCGCCCGGGGCAGCAAGTCCTCGCTGGCCATCACCTCCTGCACCAAGCCCAGGCGCAGCGCATCGTGCGCGTCAAACTCATCCCCGGTCAGCAGCCAGCGCATGGCATTGCCCCATCCGGCCACCTGATGAAAACGCAAAGTCGCACCACCGAAAGGAAAGATCCCACGCTGCACTTCCATTTGTGCGAAGCGGGTATTGCTCGCACACAGGTTGATGTCAGCCGCCAGCATCAGCTCGATACCGATGGTCAGGCAATAACCCTGCGCCGCGACAATTACCGGTTTGCTCACCCGTGGCCCAACGAAAACACCCCAGGGATCGCAGCCGCCGGTCGGAACCTGCCAGCCTTGAGCGAGTGCGGCGCTTGCATTGAGCAGATCCAGACCGGCAGTAAAGTGCTCGCCATGGCCGAACACCACCGCCACCCGCGCCTCGCGATCCGCCTCGAATTCGCCGTAGGCCAGGCTCAGCTCATTGAGCAGGTCGAGGTCGAAAGCGTTGCGTTTGGCCGCTCGGTCCAGGCCAATCAGCAGGACATGGCCACGACGTTCACGGCTGACGCGGCCGGGGCAGGACTGATTCATGGATAAATCCTCGGGCGGGAAGGGTGGGTGCAGCGACCGTATGCCGCACATCGATGAATCGGTTAAGCGCCATCGCCAGCAGGGCCGGGCCTTTGAAAAATAGACCGTTGTGTCATTATCCGCAAAACCCCGTTACACAGCGGTGATACACGTATTCAGGCATTAAAAAAAGCTCCCTTTTCGGGCAAAATCCGGTATAGTGCGCGCCGGCCTTTAACCGGGCCGCGTTTAGGTAGCGCATTTTCCCGAAGTCAGCTTCGACTGCACGTCCGCACTGCGGGCTCTTCCTTGACGATTCTTTTTCATTCATTCGTTTTCGCAAATCCCCGCCGACAAAGCTGCCAGGGCGACTCTTGAGTCTCAACACGGCATGCGCAGCTTTGGAGCATGGGTCTTTGCGGATGCACTTAGAGGCAGACCCATGACCCAGGAAACCGGCGGATTCGCCGCTTTTAATCTTAACCCGAATATTCTTGCAGCCGTCGCAGCGACCGGCTACGAAGAGCCTTCGGCGATTCAGCAGCAATCGATCCCGATCATCATGGCCGGCCAGGACATGATTGGCCAGGCGCAAACCGGTACCGGTAAAACCGCCGCGTTCGCACTGCCTATTCTGCACCGCATCGATCCTGCCAAGCGCGAACCGCAAGCCCTGATCCTGGCGCCAACTCGTGAGTTGGCGCTGCAAGTAGCAACCGCTTTTGAAACCTACGCCAAGCAAATGCCGGGCGTTACCGTTGTGGCCGTTTACGGCGGCGCGCCGATGGGCCCGCAGCTCAAGGCTATCCGTAATGGCGCACAGATCGTTGTCGCTACCCCGGGTCGTCTGTGTGACCACCTGCGTCGCGACGAGAAAGTCCTGTCGACCGTGAACCACCTGGTTCTCGACGAAGCTGACGAAATGTTGAAGCTGGGCTTCATGGATGACCTGGAAGTCATCTTCAAGGCTCTGCCAGCGACCCGTCAGACCGTTTTGTTCTCGGCGACCCTGCCGCAGTCGATCCGCGCCATTGCCGAACGCCACCTGCGCGATCCGCAACACGTGAAGATCCAGACCAAGACCCAGACCGTTACCGCGATCGAACAGGCTCACCTGTTGGTTCACGCTGACCAGAAGACTTCGGCCGTTCTAAGCTTGCTGGAAGTGGAAGATTTCGACGCCCTGATCATGTTCGTGCGCACCAAGCAAGCGACCCTGGATCTGGCCAGCGCCCTCGATGCCAAAGGCTACAAAGCCGCTGCGCTGAACGGTGACATCGCCCAGAACCAGCGTGAGCGCGTGATCGACTCGCTCAAAGATGGCCGCCTGGACATCGTTGTCGCGACCGACGTTGCTGCTCGTGGTCTGGACGTTCCGCGCATCACCCACGTATTCAACGTGGACATGCCGTACGATCCGGAATCCTACGTTCACCGTATCGGCCGTACCGGCCGTGCCGGTCGCGAAGGCCGTGCGCTGCTGCTGGTGACTCCGCGTGAGCGCCGCATGCTGCAAGTGATCGAGCGTGTAACCGGTCAGAAAGTGGCTGAAGTTCGCCTGCCGGACGCTCAGGCTGTTCTCGATGCACGCATCAAGAAACTGACCAACAGCCTGTCACCGCTGGTCGCTGATGCCGAATCGACTCACGGTGAACTGCTGGATCGTCTGACCGCTGACATCGGCTGCACCCCGCGTGCTCTGGCTGCTGCTCTGCTGCGCAAGGCCACCAATGGCCAAGCGCTGAACCTGGCTGCAATCGAGAAGGAACGTCCACTGGTGCCGAACAACGCACCGCGTGGCGACCGTCCTGAGCGTACCGGTGATCGTCCGGACCGTGGTGATCGCGAGCGTCGCGCGCCAATGCCTTTGGGCGAAGGCCGTGCCCGTTGCCGTACCGCGCTGGGTGCGCGTGACGGTATCGCCGCCAAGAACCTGCTGGGCGCCATCCTCAACGAAGGTGGTCTGGCCCGTGAAGCGATCGGTCGCATCCAGGTGCGTGACAGCTTCAGCCTCGTCGAGCTGCCGGAAGATGGTCTGGACAAACTCCTGACCAAGCTGAAGGACACTCGCGTTGCCGGTAAGCAGCTGAAACTGCGTCGCTATCGCGAAGATTGATCTGCCCCTGGGCTGATTGATCGAACATAAAAAATCCCCGACTGGTTCGGGGATTTTTTTTGCCTGTCTTTTGGGTTAACACAAAGCCCTGTGGGAGCTGGCTTGCCAGCGATGACGTTAGCCGAAACGATAGATATCCATACCCAGCGCACCCATCGTGAACCCCTTGTGCGCCACACTGAACTCACCCCCGGCTCCCCGGGCAAAATACAACGGCAACAAATGCTCATCACTCGGATGGCTGCGCACCGCGTTCGGCGCCTGCTGACGGTAGTCGTGCAGTGCGGCTTCATCACCCGTCGCCAGTTTATCGATTACCCAGTCACGGAACGCCCTTGCCCACGGCTCGACGCTCTCTGGGCCTGCATGCCAGTCCAGTTCACGCAGGTTGTGGGTGATGCTGCCAGAACCGATGAGCAGAATCCCCTGTTCACGCAGGCCTGCCAACGCCCGGCCAACACGGGTTTGCAGCGCCGGGCCAGCGCGACTCGGCAGTGAAACCTGCACCACTGGAATATCCGCCTGCGGGTACATCAGCGACAGCGGCACCCAGACGCCGTGATCGAACGGCCGTTGTGGGTCGAGGCGTGCAGGCAGGTTGTTGGTGGTCAGAAGGTCGGCGACCTCTGCCGCCAGTTGCGGATCGCCCGGGGCAGGGTACTGCACTTCAAACAGCGCCTTGGGGAACCCGCCGAAGTCGTGCCAGGTCTCGGGTTGCGCATCGCTGCTGACCAGCAACTCGTGGCTCTCCCAATGCGCGGAGACGATCACGATGGCTTTCGGTCTTGGCAGTTCGGCGGCCAGTCCTGCCAATGCCGGGCCGCTGGCGCCGGGCTCCAATGCCAGCATGGGTGAACCATGGGAAATAAACAGGCTGGGAAGCATGATGGGTTCCTGAGCGTTAAGATGGCTCATCTTCAGTCAGTTCATTGATCTAAATCTAATATAAGTTTTAACGCTTTTTGATCGAATTTTTAGGGGGATGCATGCAGCCTGAGTTTTGGCACAAGAAGTGGGCTTCGAACCAGATCGGCTTTCATTTACCTGAGGTGAACCCGCATCTACAGCGGCATTGGCCGGAGCTGCCACTCCCTGCGCAGGCGCGGGTGTTGGTTCCGTTGTGTGGGAAAAGTCTGGATTTGCTGTGGCTGGCCGGGCGTGGCCATCAGGTGCTCGGCGTCGAGTTGTCGGAAAAGGCCATTGAGGACTTTTTCAGCGAGCATCAGGTACAGCCGCAGATCAGCGACAAAGGCGCGTTCAAGGTCTACCGCAGCGACTCGATCGAGTTGTGGTGCGGTGATGTCTTCGCGCTGACCGCAGAGGATGTGGCGGATTGCACTGCCCTGTACGACCGGGCGGCGCTGATTGCCTTACCGCCGCCGATGCGTGAGCGCTATGCGGCGCATCTTCAGCAGATCCTGCCGCGTGGTGTGCAAGGGCTGTTGATCACGCTGGATTACGATCAAGCGCAGATGCCCGGGCCGCCGTTTGCAGTGGCGGATGATGAAGTGCAGCGGTTGCTGGGCGGTGGCTGGCAGATGCAGATGCTGGAAGAGCAGGATGTGCTGAGTGAGGGCGGGAAGTTTCTGCAGGCTGGGGTGACGCGGCTGGAGGAGCGGGTTTACCGTATTTCGTCTCGTTAGTTTGTGTTGGCTGTTCCGGCCTCATCGCTGGCAAGCCAGCTCCCACAGTGATCTGCGTCGTATCAGAGATCTAGAGATCATCACAAAACCCTGTGGGAGCTGGCTTGCCAGCGATGGAGTCAGTAGGAACAACCCAATTACATCGCCAACAAAAAAGGCCCGCATCACTGCGGGCCTTCTTGTTTTACGCCAGTCTGATCAACCGCGACGACGCAGGGCGTCGATACGCTCTTCCAGCGGCGGGTGGCTCATGAACATGCGGGCAAAGCCCTGTTTGATGCCACCGTTGATGCCAAAGGCATTCAGGGTGTCTGGCATGTGCACCGGCAGGCCCTGTTCGGCGCGCAGGCGTTGCAGCGCACCGATCATCGCGCTGGTGCCGGCCAGGCGTGCACCGGCTTCGTCGGCGCGGAATTCGCGTTTGCGCGAGAACCACATGACGATGGCGCTGGCGAGAATGCCCAGTACCAGCTCGGCGAAGATGGTTGCCACGTAATAGGCAATGCCCTGGCCCTCTTCGTTCTTGAAGATCACCTTGTCGACGAAGTTGCCGATGATCCGTGCAAAGAACATCACAAAGGTGTTCACCACGCCCTGGATCAGCGCCAGGGTGACCATGTCACCGTTGGCAACGTGGCCGATTTCGTGGGCCAGCACGGCTTTCACTTCATCGGGCGAGAATCGCTCGAGCAGGCCCTGGCTGACGGCGACCAGTGCGTCGTTCTTGTTCCAGCCGGTGGCGAACGCGTTCGCTTCGTAGGCCGGGAAAATACCGACTTCGGGCATCTTGATCCCGGCTTCACGGGACAATTGCTCGACCGTCTGCAGCAGCCATTGCTCATGCCGGGTACGTGGCTGGCTGATGATCTGGGTGCCGGTGCTCATCTTCGCCATCCACTTGGAGATGAACAGCGAGAACAGGGAGCCGGCGAAACCAAAGACCGCACAGAAAACCAGCAGCTGACTAAGGTCGAGATCAACCCCGTTGGCCGCCATGAACCCGTTGAAGCCGAACAGGCTCAGGGTGATGCTGGCTATCAGCACGACCGCCAGGTTAGTGGCCAAAAACAGCAGGATGCGCATCATGGTTGTAGAAATCTCCTCAAGCTAAAGATGTAGCGTACTGCGGGGTATATAAGGTGCTGCACCGGGCTATTCAACCGGGTGACTATTTCAAACTGTGTCCTACAGCCGATTCTTTGGTGCGCTCCCCGTTTCCCACGACAGACTCCGATACGTACGACGGACAGTCGCGACCCGTCGCCATTGCCTCAGGCGCAGGAAAACGGTACGAATCGCAAGTGTAGAAGGCTTGTGGAAGCGGGGAATGCAGAAGTGTTGCTGAATCAGACAGTGCGCAACGTTCGGTCGTTGCGCACTGCTGGCCAGTTACTGGCGGTAGGACTTGAGGAAGTTGCCGATGCGGCCGATGGCCATCTCCAGTTCATCCACGCGGGGCAGGGTGACGACGCGGAAGTGATCCGGCCAAGGCCAGTTGAACGCTGTGCCTTGCACCACCAGCAGCTTTTCGGAAAGCAGCAAGTCGAGGACGAATTTTTCGTCGTTGTGGATCGGGCAGACCTTCGGGTCGATTCGCGGGAATGCATACAGCGCGCCCATCGGCTTCACGCAGCTCACACCTGGAATGTCGTTGAGCAACTCCCAAGTGCGGTTGCGCTGCTCCAGCAGGCGACCCTGCGGCAACACCAGATCGTTGATGCTCTGATAGCCGCCCAGTGCAGTCTGGATCGCATGCTGGCTCGGCACGTTGGCGCACAGGCGCATGTTGGCCAGCATGTCGATGCCTTCGATGTAGCTCTGGGCATTGTGTTTCGGCCCGGAGATCGCGATCCAGCCGGAGCGGAAGCCGGCCACGCGATAGGATTTCGACAGCCCGTTGAAGGTCAGGCACAGCAGGTCCGGAGCCAGGGATGCGGTGCAGATGTGCACGGCGTCGTCATACAGAATCTTGTCGTAGATCTCGTCGGAGAACACCACCAGATTGTGTTGGCGGGCCAGTTCCAGCATGCCCAGCAACACTTCCTTCGAATACACCGCACCCGTCGGGTTGTTCGGGTTGATGATCACCATGGCCTTGGTGTTCGGGGTGATCTTGGCCTTGATGTCGGCCAGATCCGGGAACCAGTCGGCGCCTTCGTCGCACAGGTAATGCACGGCGTTGCCGCCGGCCAGGCTCACGGCAGCGGTCCACAGTGGATAGTCCGGCGCCGGCACCAGCACTTCGTCACCGTTGTTGAGCAGCGCCTGCAACGACATCACGATCAGCTCGGATACGCCGTTGCCCAGGTAGATGTCTTCAATGCCGACACCTTCAACATTCTTCTGTTGGTAGTACTGCATCACCGCCTTACGCGCGCTGAACAGGCCTTTGGAGTCGCTGTAGCCTTGGGCGGTGGGCAGGTTGCGGATCACATCCTGAAGGATTTCGTCCGGCGCTTCGAAACCAAACGGCGCCGGGTTGCCGATGTTCAGCTTGAGGATGCGCTGGCCTTCCTCTTCCAGTCGTTTGGCGTGCTTGAGCACCGGGCCGCGAATGTCGTAGCAGACGTTGGCGAGCTTGTTCGATTTGCTGAACTGCATGGCGATGTGATCCCGAAAATGAACGATCCAGACGGCGGATGGACAACCGTACTGGGATTCCTGCGTCTTCACGCAGGCGGACGTCTTGAGCCGTGGCTTTTAGAATCCGTTTGAATGCGCTCGGTCTGACTGCCAGACTGGCGCGTGACGAGGCGCAATCATACGTGCCGCCCGATCCGTGGAAAAGGTACAGATCGGGCTTTTTCAGCCGCTGAGGTGTGATGATGGAAAAGTTGGAAAAAACCCTGGAAGAATGGAAAGCCATGCTCGATCCGCAGCAGTACGAGGTTTGTCGCCTCAGTGCGACCGAGCGCCCGTTCTCCGGTAAATACAACGCCACCAAAACCGACGGTGTTTATCACTGCGTCTGCTGTAGCGAAGCGCTGTTCGATTCCAGAGCCAAGTTCGATTCCGGATGCGGCTGGCCAAGCTTTTACGAGCCAATCGGCGCTAGCGCCATGACCGAGATCCGTGACATCAGCCACGGCATGATCCGCACCGAAGTCAAATGCGCCCGCTGTGACGCGCACTTGGGACATGTGTTCCCGGATGGCCCGCCACCGACCGGTTTGCGTTATTGCATCAACTCGGTGTGCCTGGATCTGGTGCCCCGCGAATAAGTTGCACAATCGAGCGGTTTGATTGACGTTTCCGTAGGAGCTGCCGGAGGCTCCTACACGGGAGTAATCCTGTTAATTAAATTGCACACAATTCAATTGCTCGCTATTTTTGCTTCTTCTTCCTGATCACAGAGTGCCGACCATGAGCGACAACCTGCTGGATATCCCGTGCACCACCATCAAGGGTGAGCAAAAGACCCTGGCTGATTTCGCCGGCAAAGCCGTGCTGGTGGTCAATACCGCCAGTAAGTGCGGATTCACCCCGCAATACAAGGGGCTGGAGGCGTTGTGGCAAACCTATAAGGATCAAGGCCTGGTGGTGTTGGGCTTTCCATGCAACCAGTTCGGCAAGCAGGAACCGGGGAACGAGGGGGCGATCAGCGAGTTCTGCGAACTGAATTTTGGAGTCAGTTTCCCGCTGTTCAAGAAGATCGAAGTGAACGGCGCCGGCGCTCATCCATTGTTCGTGCAATTGAAGAAGCGTGCGCCGGGTCTGCTCGGTTCCCAAGGCATCAAGTGGAACTTCACCAAGTTCCTGATCGGCAAGGATGGTCAGTTGGTCAAGCGCTTCGCCCCGGCCACCAAGCCGCAGGATCTGAGCCGCGAGATCGAAGCCCTGCTCAAATGAATAAGCTGCCCGTTGATTCGCTGAAGCTCGACAGTCAGTTGTGCTTCAAGTTGTATGCCGCATCCCGGGCGGTGATTCGCGGTTACAAGCCGATGCTTGATCAGCTCGGCCTCACCTATCCGCAATATCTGGCGATGCTGGTGTTGTGGGAGTGGCAGCAGAGTGCGCCGGAGCAACCGACGGTCAAGGCTTTAGGCGAACGTCTGGCGCTGGATTCCGGCACGTTGACGCCATTGCTCAAGCGCCTGGAGCAATTGCAACTGGTACAGCGTCAACGCTCGGCGCGGGATGAGCGTGAAGTGCATCTGAGCCTGACGCCCGCTGGGCAAGCGTTGCGCGAGCAGGTCGGGCCGCTCAAGGCCCGACTGCTCTGCGACAGCGGCGTGGATCTGGACCGGCTGGACGAATTGCGCGACGGTCTCGATCATTTGCTGGGCCAGATCAAGGCGCTGTCTTAGTCGCAATCCACTGATCCAGCAGCGCCGCCAGTTCTTCGCGACGAAACGGCTTGGCCAGATAGTCGCTCATCCCTGCTGCGCGGCAGCGTTCGCGCTCCTCAGACATGGCGTTGGCCGTCAGGGCGACGATCGGCAAGTTCGGCCAGCGTCCGCTCTGGCGAATCTGCCGGCTCGCTTCGTAGCCGTCCATCACTGGCATGTTGCAGTCCATCAGCACCAGATCGAACTCCTGATACTCCAGTTGATCCAGCGCCTCCGCGCCATGGGCAGCGACGACGACATCACAGCCGAGTTTGCCGAGCATGCCTTTGGCGACCAGTTGATTGACCGGATTGTCCTCGACCAGCAATACCCGCCCGCGTCGCACCGATGGTGATGTTTCCAGCTGTGCATCGTTGATGGTGGCGACGTCAGGGTTCAGGGTGCGCCGCAGGTTCTGGTAGAGCGCGTTACGCGCGAGCGGGCGTGCCTGTTGTTGCAGAGGGACGAGGGCCGCGGCTTCTTCGCTGGGGAGAAAACTGCCGTAGGCCGTCACCAGCAGAATCGGTGCGGCGAGGGTTGGACGCAGCCCGAACAGGCACTCCGGACAATCGGTAATCAGCACATCAGGACTCAGGTTCAACAGCGAGTCATCGATGGTGCGTTGTTCGTACTCGAGGCCCCAGACCGGCAGCAGACTCTTCAACAATTCTGCCAAACCGCTGCTGGCGGCGGTGATGGCGAGAACTTTCCCGTGCAGGGGGGGCACCGCCAATGCGCGGGTATGACAGGGCAGCGGCAGTTCTGCACAGAACTGGCTGCCAAAACCGATCTCGGAACTGATGGTCAAGCGGCCCTGCATCGCTTCGCAGAGGTTGTAGGTCAGGGCCAGCCCAAGCCCCGTGCCGCCGTACTGACGGGTGATGCCGGCCCCCGCCTGAGTGAACGGCTGGAAGATCTTCACCTGGGCTTCCTGCGCGATGCCAATACCGGTGTCGCAGACTTCGATGCGCACGCCGTCCTTGTGGGTCGACAAGCGCACATCCACTCGACCGAAGCGGGTGAATTTCAGCGCATTGGACAACAAGTTACTGACGATCTGCCGAACCCGGGTCGGATCGCCGAGCACCAGCGCGGGGAAGTGCGGATCGATCAGGCAGGTCAGTTCGACACTTGGCGCCGCATTCTGCGACAGCAGGTTGGCAGTGTCCTCGATCAATGAACCGAGGTCGAACGGGATATGTTCCAGTTCGAGCTGCCCGGCATCGAACTTCGACAGGTCGAGAATATCGTTGAGCAACTCCACCAGCACCTTGCCGGAGTCGTGGGCGATCGACAGCTGTTGCTGCTGTTCGGCATTCAATGGTCCGTCGAGCGACAGGGCGATCATCCCCAGCAGGCCGTTGAGCGGTGTGCGGATTTCATGGCTCATGTTGGCGAGAAACGCTGAGCGGGCTTCGGCCATTTCCAGGGCCGTGCTGCGGGCGACTTCGAGTTCCTGGTTGGACTGGCTGAGGCGGGTGTTGATCGCCTTGAGTTCGGCGGTGCGCGCCGAGACGATGTTTTCCAGTTGGCCGAGGTAATCGGTCAGACGGTTTTCCGCATTGCGCCGCTGCTGGATCTCGGTGGCGATGTTCTCGAATTGCTCATTGGCGACTTTGACCAGCACACCGATTTCATCGTTGGCGTGCCCGGCCGGGCATTCCAGCGTGGTTGGCTCCGCGCTGCGCGGATCACGTCCGCTGAGTTCGCGGATCACCCGTACCAGCGGTTTGGTCAGCATCACGTAAAACAGTGCGAGCAGCAGCCCGGTCAGGATCAGGCTGCGGGCGAAGCCGTTCAGCAAGGTGATTTCTGCCCGGCGCAGGAAGCGGCTGCCGAAGGCATAGGTGTCGACTTCCAGGCTGAGGACTCCCAGTGACTCGTTGGGCAGATGATCCAGATACAGGCGGTCTTCGAACTGGCGCTTGGCGCCGAAGAGAAAATCGCTGATCACCCGATAGCCGCTTTGCGACTCGGGCCGTTTGACGCTGGCCAGCACGGTATTGTCGTTGTCGGTCAGTTGTGCCGAAATGATTGCCGGTGAGCGCAACAGCCCCAGGGTCAACTCCTGGGCCAGCTCTGCGTCGATGTTGTAGGCGATACGTGAAGCCGGGTTATGGCTGATTTCCAGCAAAGACAGGATTTCACGGTTGATGGAGGCGTCTTCACTGGCATAATCGATGCCGATTTGCAGCAGGCTGAGCAGCGTGCCCAGAATGAACCCGACCAGCACAGTAAGCCTGGCTTGTTTGTAAGACAGCCGGTGGGTGAATTTGATATCCATGGGGTGTTGAACCACTTCCGTTTCCCTTCGCTGCTCAAGCATAGTCGATCATGTATCGATACCGAGGTTCCCGAATCGCCTTGTAACAAGGCGCGCGGCGGGAATATTGATCTGCGTGTCGTCGCTGGATCGTCATCATCACTGTGAACGTGCCCGAGGAGAAGACGTGGATTCCCGATTGAATGCTTTTCTTGAACGCGCCGAGTCGGTTCTGGCGCGGATCGAACCACTGTTGCCGGCACTGCGCCCGGAGATTGACTGGAACACTTGCCTGGCTGCGCGTTGGCAGCGTGATGGCCGCAGTGGATACCTGCTGCCGCTGGAAGTCAGCCTCGACATGCGCCTGTCCGACCTGATCGGCGTTGACCGGCAACTCGAGCAACTGGGGCGCAACACCCAACAATTCCTCGACGGCATGCCGGCCAACCATGCGCTGCTGTGGGGTTCGCGTGGTACCGGCAAGTCTTCGCTGGTGCGGGCGTTGCTTGCGGAACATGCCGGCGCGGGCCTGCGCCTGATCGAGATCGAGCGCGATCATCTGGCGGACCTGCCGCGGGTGGTCGAGCAGATCGCGAAACTGCCGCAACGTTTTGTGCTGTTCTGCGATGACTTGTCGTTCGAATCCGGTGAAGGCGATTACCGCGTGCTCAAAAGCGTGCTCGACGGCTCGCTGGAGCAAGCGCCAGACAACGTTTTGCTGTACGCCACTTCCAATCGTCGCCACCTGGTACCGGAGAAGGAAAGCGACAACGAGAACTGGAAACGCGTCGACGGTGAGCTGCACCCCAGCGAAGCGGTAGAAGACAAGATCGCGCTGTCGGACCGCTTTGGGCTGTGGTTGTCGTTTTATCCGTTTACCCAAGAACACTTCCTGAATGTCGTCGAACACTGGATCGGCCAGTTGGCCGCCAAGGCCGGCCTGAGCTGGCAGCGCGACGAAGCGCTGGACATCCTTGCCGTGCGTTGGGCCACCGGCCGCGGCAATCGCAACGGACGTTGCGCGTACCAATTCGCCCGTTACTGGGTGGGACTGAAATTGTTGGAGCACAAGGCATGATTGATTTGCAACAGAGCGGCCAGGGCCTCGAAGGCTATGGCATGTTGGCCGCGCAACTGGAGTCGCTGCTGGCTGACGAGCGCGATTTTATCGCTAATGCCGCGCAGTTTTCGGCATTCCTGTTCAACCAGCTTGATGACCTGAACTGGGCCGGTTTCTACCTCAATCGTAACGAAGAACTGGTGCTCGGTCCGTTCCAGGGCCAGATCGCTTGCGTGCGCATTCCGTTTGGTCGCGGTGTGTGCGGCGCGGCGGCAGCCAGCCTGCAGACGCAACGGGTTGAAGACGTGCATGCATTTCCCGGCCACATCGCCTGCGACAGCGCATCGAACAGCGAACTGGTGGTGCCGCTGGTCAAGGACGGTCGCCTGATCGGTGTTCTCGACCTCGACAGTCCGAAACTCGCGCGTTTTGGTACAGATGACCAGGCTGGAATCGAGCACTTGGCGGCTATCTTCCTGCGCCTGACCGACTGCTGATCAGCGGCTGAGGCCAGCCTTGTGCAACAGGCTGGCCGTATCCACGGCATCGATCTGGCGTGGATCGAGAAAACGCTCGGCGTACTGCATATACACGCCGTCATTGATAAATAAGCCAAACAGCTGTGCATCAATGTGTGCCTCGCGGCACATGGTGGCCATGATCCCGAGTGCTTCACTCAACGACTTGGCTTTCTTGTAGGGCCGGTCGGCCGCCGTCAGCGCCTCGAAAATATCGGCAATCGCCATCATCCGCGCCGGCAGGCTCATCTCTTCGCGCTTGAGGCGTTTCGGATAGCCGGTGCCGTCCATTTTTTCGTGATGGCCACCGGCGATTTCGGCAATGCTGTCGAGATGGCCGGGGAAGGGCAGGTGGCTGAGCATCATGATGGTCTGCACCATGTGGTGATTGATGATGTAGCGCTCTTCACGGGTCAGCGTGCCGCGAACGATGCTCAGGTTGTACAGCTCGCCACGATTGTACTTGTTGTCCGGTACATCCAGTTTGAAGCCCCACGGATTATCCTTGGGGATCAATTCATTGGGATCACGTTCCAGCAGATGTTCGGGCTTGTCCGCCAGTAACGGTTCGCTGACCGGCAAGCTCGGCGCAGGTGTTCGTGTCTGGCGGCGGTTTTCTGCCCATGACACACCCAGACGGTCATCCAGTGTACGCATCCAGGTGCGTCGGCCGAGACCCGCGAGGCGCTGCAGGTCTGCTTCGGCCATGGCTTCACTGCCCAGATTGCAGCGGGCGACAAATGCAAAATCGTCATCCAGTTCCGCCAATGTCGCATCACGAATTTCGCCCAGTGACGTTTCGTCTCCTCCCAAGGTCCGCGCCTGCCAATAACTGATCCACGCATCGCGCTTGAGCACTTCGAAGCGGGTGCGGATCTCGTGGATGCGATCGTTGAGGGTTTCCAGTTTGGTGGCCTTGTCGACCACGTATTCCGGTGTCGTGACCTTGCCGCAGTCGTGCAGCCAGGCGGCAATGTGCAAAGCCTCCCATTCATCCTCGGTAGGCTGATAGGCACTGAACGCAGGGGTCTGACTGGCTGCGGCGGCCTGGGCGAGCATCAGGGTCAGCTCCGGTACGCGCTGGCAATGGCCGCCGGTGTAGGGACTCTTGGCGTCGATGGCCCCGGCGAGCAGTTGAATGAACGCATCCAGCAGTTGCTTCTGTCTGGCCTGCAGACGCTGGCTTTCGATACTCACCGCGGCCGCACCGGACACCGCTTGCAGGAAGGCGATACGGTCGGGCCGCAATTTTTCCAGGTCGGCCGGGGTGCCGCTATCGCCTACCAGCAGAATCAGCAGGCCAATGGTTTCGTTGTGGCGGTTACGCAGGCGAATGCCGATCAGATGCACCCTGGGCGCGGTCATCGCCAGCAGAACCTTCTGCAAATCGCCGGCGTGTTCGAAACCAAGGCTGATGACCACATTGTCGGCGCCGATCAGTTGCTCAAACCACGCCGGCCCCTGTTTTTCTTGCAGGTCCTGACCCTGGATGTCGAACGCTTCCAGCGCTTGTGGCGCGCCATCAATGATCAGCCCATAGGGCTCCATGCGATTGCCATCGCTTTCGCGCAGATAGATCAGCCCAGCCTGTGCCTGGGCGATCTGAACGGTTTCGAACAACACCCGTTGCAGCAACGGGGCGAAGCGGGTTTCCGCGCACAGACTGTCGGTGATCCGGAAGAAGCTGGCCAGAGTGTCTTTCATCCGGGCCATCGAGACGCTCAGTTGATCGACTTCCAGTACCGGTGAACGCCGGGTCAGCGGAAAGTTGAAGTCGAAACTGCGGATCGCGTCGGCTTCCTTGACCAGCGCATGCAGCGGTTTGACCAGAATGCGCGAGATCAACCAGCCCAATGGCAGGCACAGCAGCAGCGTGGCCAGGGTCACCAGCGCACCTTGCCAGCGCATGCGGTAGGCGTCGACCAGCAATTCGTCTTCCGGCACCAGTAACGCCAACTGCAATCCTTGCGGGCCGCCTTCACGCATGCTGCTGCGGGCGACGATCCATTGCCGGTCATTGGCCTTGAGGCGATTGCCGGTGAGGGCGCCGGAGAGGAGCGCGTGCAGGCTTGGGCTCAGGTCGGCGGCTTTGGCCAGATGAGCGGTGCGGTCGTCGACGATCAAGCGGCTGCTGTCGGGATAGGCCACCGCATTGCCGTCGGCATCGAACAGGACGATTTCGGTGGACGGGGTGACGACGTGTTTGCTCAACGTCGCGGACAACGCGGCCAGTGTCAGGTCGGCGCCGATTACCGCGTGTTCACCGCTGCGCCGGGCGAGGGTGGTGCCGACATTGTGGGTGGAGAAAAATACATAGGGCTCGGTGGTGATCTGCCCGGCCTGCTGACGGGCGTCGGTAAACCAGGCGCGACTGCGCGGATCGTAGTTGTCCTCGGGGTTGTCCCGACGGCTGATGGCGGTCAGCGCCTGGTCAAAGAACAGTGATTGCGAGTGAGCCTTGCCTTGTGCGTCGTGCTCGATGCTCCAGACCTGGTAGCTAGCTGCTTCCGGCGCCTTGAGCAGTGCTTTGAGTGCGGCGTTGCGCAGTGGCCGCACCATGAAGAAGTCGCCATTGGCATAGCCCAGATACAGCGAGGCCAGATTCGGGTTGTCGGTGAGTGACTGGCTGAACGGTCGGAGCAACGGCAAGCGCTGGTCGAGCCCTGCGGCCTGAGTGGCGGGGTTGACCGCCAGCAGGCTCAACAGATGGCGGATCGGCTGATAAGTGGCGGACAGGTCGGTGCGGACATCCTGCTCGATCCGGTCGAACAGTTTTTCGCTGCTCGACAGGATGATTTGCGTGGTCTGGTGATAATTGAATAACCCCAACACCACCCCGGTGAGCAACAGGAGAAAAGTGAACATGACGCTGATGTGCACGTGCAGCGGCAACCGGCGTTGCTCCGGGCGCAGTGGGCTGGGCATTTCGGGTTCTCCATGATGGTTAACTCACTGCTCAGCGCCAAGCATAGTTAAGCCCCGCTCATTCTGCTTTGTTCGGTCAGCAGCAGTTGTTGCTGCAGCGCTTGCTCCAGATCGAGCATCGCCAGATTGCTGGCTTCGCGTCGTCGACGGATCTCCTCGGCTGGCAATGTCTGCTGGCAAGCCTGCTCCAGTGCATCGCAGCAGGTGATGAGTTGCCTTGCCTGAGCGATGCGTGCCGCACCTTTGATTTTATGGGCGAGGAGTGCCAGCGCCTGATGATCGGTATCCGGCGACAATCCCAGCAACTCCTGACGATCGAGGCGATTACTGTTGAGCAACTCGGTCATCAGCCGCAGCGCCTGAGCCGGACTGCCTCCTGTCAACACACTCAAACCGTCAAAGTTGAATGTCTGGCTCGGGATCGACGGGCAAATGCCGCTGACCCATTGGCTCAGGACACTCAGGCTCAGCGGCTTGAACAGGCAATCGTTCATCCCCGCCTGTTTGCAGCGTTGAATCTCTTCCGGCAAGGCGTTGGCGGTGAACCCCAGCACGGTGCACGGTGGTTGCTGCAACTGTTTCTCGTGCTGACGAATGGCACGGGTCAATTCGTAACCGTTCATCAGCGGCATGTTGCAGTCGGCGATCACCAGGTCGAATTGCCCGTTTTTCCATCGTTCGAAGCCACTGCAACCGTCCTGCGCAACGCTGAAGTGATGGCCGAGAAACTCCAGTTGCTGACACATCAGCAGACGATTGGCAGGATGATCGTCCACCACCAGAACGTTCAGGGGCAATGAGTGGGGCGGTATCGCCGGCGCGACTTTTTGCGGCGCCGTTTCCGCCGGCAAGGTTTCGATGGGCAGGGAAATGATCACCCGGGTACCGATGCCCAGTTGACTGCTCAGTTGCAGCTGTCCGCCCATCATCTGGCACAGGCTGCGGCTGATGACCAGCCCCAGTCCGGCGCCGCTGCGGCTGCGCTGGGTACCGTTGTCAGCCTGGGCAAAGGGTTCGAACAGGCGCTGTTGATCCTCGGCGCTGATGCCGACACCGCTGTCCTGTACGGTCAGCTGGATCAGTGAGTGTGCCTGATCGCCGCCGGTGATCAGGTCGAGGGTGATGCGCACATGCCCTGATTCGGTGAATTTGATGGCATTGCTGATGAGGTTCGACAGCACCTGCTTGAAACGCAGCGGGTCAAGTTGCACATCGACGGACAGCTCTGGCGGATTGACCGTCAACAACAGGGACAGGTTTTTCTGCCGGGCCAGACCGTCGAAAATACGCACCACCGAGCTGACGGTGGCGATCAGGTTGACACGCTCGGGGCTCAGGCTCAGACGTCCGGATTCGATGCGGGCGATGTCGAGAATGTCGCCGATCAGCCCCAACAGGTCCTTGGCTGAGTGGTAGGCGGTGTCGATCGATGAACGATCGGGGTGCTGCGGGTCGATGCGCCTGAGCGTCAGTTCTAGCATGCCGATCACGGCATTCATGGGCGTTCGGATCTCATGGCTCATTGTGGCGAGAAAGGTGCTTTTGGCCCGATTGGCATCGACCGCCTGATCTTTGGCGGCACGCAGATCGTCCATCAGCTGGCGACGCTCGCTGATGTCGATCCAGCCGCCGATGATGCCCTGGACGTCGCCGCTGGAGTCGCGGTAGGGCAGGATCCAGTGATAAATCGTCAGGCGCTGATTGCCGATGTGCAGCGGCCGGTCGAGTAGCAGCGGCTCGCCTTCAGCGACGACCCGTTGGTAATCGGCGTGAAAGGCGCGGGCCTCGAAAACGTTGCTCAGGGTGCCCTCCATCACACTCTTGCCTATCACTTCTTCACGCCGGGCGTTGAATACTTCCAGGTAACTGTCGTTGCAGCTTTGCAGTAATCCCGCTCGGTCACGTACGTAAATCGGGTGCGGCGTACCATTGACCAGCGAGCGCATGAACTCGAACTGATCGCTCAAGGCCCGTTCGGCGGTCTTGCGCTGAATGATCTGGTGGCGCATGTAGGCGTTCCACGCCAGTAACACCGACAGAACCAGGCAAGCACCGAGCATCACTTGATAGAACAGGCGTTGGTAGTTGTGCCAAGTACTTTGCGAGGCGGTCGAGTAACCGCGCCAACGGCCATTGATCACGCCCAGCTCTTCGGGGGCAATGCTTAGCAGTGCTTTGTTGATGATCGACGCCAGCTCGGTGTTGTCCTTTGCGGTCGCTAACGAGAAAGCGGCCTGACCGGTACCGAGGGTGGTAGTGATCTGTAGCGGGCGCTCGAAAATGCGCGATGAGATGAAGTAGTTGGCGATCACCAGCGAATTCACCGCGCCGTCGACCCGGCCTTCGGCAAGCATGGCGACGGCGCTGAAGGTGTCCTGAGTTTCGATGAGATGGATGCGCGGAAACTCGCGGCGCAGGTACTCGACCATCGGATTGCCCTGAGCGATCGCCACCTGCTTGCTCTTGAGCTGACCCAGATGTGAGGGGCTGTCTGCGCTCTTGCGGGTCAGCAGGACATAGGAGTTCTCCAGATACGGGCGACTGAAGATCAACGTCTGTTCACGTTGGGTGGTCGGCAGCAAGGCTGCGATCAGATCGGCCTGATGGCTGTCGATCTGCTGGATCATCTCGGCATCGTTACGACTGCGCCTGACCTCGAAGCGCAGGCCGGTCCGCAGGCGGATCAGTTCCAGCAGGTCGGCGCTGATCCCGCGAAAATTACCGTCGCCGTCAAAGAAGGTCAGCGGCGCGAAGGCCTCGTTCACCACTACGCTGACCACGGGATGTTGTTTGAGCCATTGTGCTTCCTTTGGGCTCAACTGCAGTTTTTGATCCGTCAGCAGCAGGTCGCTGCCGGCGCTCCAGCGTTTGGCGATGTTGTCACGTTCGCTGCGTGGCACTGCCTTGAGTACGGTATCGATGATGCCCAGCAATTGCGCGTTGTTGCGTCGCACGGCGAAGCCGAATCCCTGAGCTTCCTGTTTACCGAAATTGGCCATGCGCACGTTATTGAGGTAGCCCTTGTTGATCATGTAATGCGTGGACAGGGTATCGCCAAGGAACACGTCGGCCTGGTCGAACGCCACCGCGTTGATTGCGTTCTGATACGAGGGATAACAGGTGATCAGTGCCTTGGGGTAAAGCGCCTTGATTTCGGCCAGCGGCAGGTAGTGATAGACCATGCTCAGGCGCAGTCCGGCCAGGCCCTCGCTGAGGGTGCGGGTTTCGCCTTCGCGGGTGACCAGCACCGGCTGGTCGACGGCATAGGGTTCGGAGAGGGCGAGGTTGGCATTGGCGGCTTCGAAGCCGTTCGCCGTGCCGAGCAGATCGACTTGCCCATCAAGCAACGCCCGGATCGCGGCATCCCGTGAAGTAAAGCGTTTGACCCGAATCGGCAAGCCTGTAGCCTGACTGAGCAACCCCGCATAGTCGGCCGTCAATCCTTCGTAATCGCGACCGCTGACCGTCATGTCGAAGGGCGGGTAATCAGGTGTCGAGGTGCCCAGTATCAATTCATTACGGGTCAGCAGCCACTGTTGTTGCGGCAGATCGAATACCACCGGTATCGACTCGTTCGCCGATCGACTGAGCAACGCGTAGTCGGGGGACGCCGAGGGCGCGGCAAACACTGGAATACTCAGGCACAGGCAAGCACTCAAAACAATCAGGTAGTCCATCAATCGACTGGGCATGTTGGCTCTCACACGAGTGCGTTACGTTTGGCCATCTCGATAAGTTCTACAAGGGACTTGGCTTTGAGTTTTTGCATCAGGCGTTTTTTATAGGTGCTGACCGTTTTGTTGCTTAGAAACATGCCTTTGGCAATTTCCTTGTTGGTGCGTCCCTGGGCAAAGAGTTGCAATACCATCAGCTCGCGATCATTGACGGCCTTGAATAATTCAAGTTCGGCATAGCGCACATCATCACTGCGTACCGGATTCAGTGCCTGGCTGGGAAAGTAGTTGTAACCGGATAGAACAGCTTTGATCGCACTGACCAGTTCACTCAGATCCTCTTGTTTGCACACATAACCCGAGGCGCCCGATTGCATGCAGCGGATGCCGAACAGCGTCGGGCATTGCGCCGTGAGGATCAGGATCTTCAGCGGTGAACCCATGGCGTTGAACCGGGCGAGGACTTCGAGGCCGTCGAGCTTGGGGATGCTGACGTCAAGGATGACGAGGTCGGGCATGCATTCGCGAACCATCTGCATGGCATCAACCCCATTATCGGTTTCGCCGACAACCTTATAACCTTCATGCTCCAGCAACATTCGAACGGCAAGACGGATGACCGGGTGGTCGTCGACAATAAAAACGGAGTTCATAATCAAATCCCATACGAGCGCGAATAAAGCGCGCACCTTAGCTCAGTTGACTGAGTGGTCGCATGGACTGACATGGCTCTAGTGGCTATATAGGAAAAGTCCTACAAGTAAAGAAGATTGGCCCTACCACTGAACTGGGCTGTGCGTAAGTAGAGAACACTTTATTTGTTGATTGATGTGATGAAAGTTATCTGCAAGTTGCCGATGAAAATTCATGTTGTGTTTTGTTTAAAAGTTGCGACGTTTAATCGATTTTCATGCATGGCGATAAAAGGCCAGGCTCGACCGGCCTGGACGGGGCCGGTCGAGCGTCGCCGTTCAATGATGGGAGCGCCCGGTCATTTCCAGTGCCATGTCGCTGGCATAGCTGTCGGTCATGCCCGCGATGAAGTCGATCATGCGCAGAAATGAAGCGTGCAGCGGGCCGTGCGGGTCAGGCGCATTATTGCCCAGCAGATCGAGGATCCTGCGGCTCTTGAACGACGGCGTACGGCCGTTGTGTTGTTCCAGTGCTGCACCGCAGAACGCGTTGAGGAGAATTTCCAGCGTGGTGTAGGCGCCGATTTCATGCAACGTTTTGCGTTTATCCTGAAAGATCTTCTTGCGGGCAATGTCCTTGGCGTTCAGCACGCAACGCTTGGCCGGACCGTGCATGTGTTCCACCAGGTCGCCGGCCAAGGTACCTGCGAGCAACGCGTCCTGTTGCTCGACAAAGGCGCGTGCGGCAGCGTTGGTCAGATGCTCGATGGCTTTGCCGCGCAGAATCGCCAGTTTGCGCCGGCGCGAATCCTGCGGGCCGAGCTGGCGATAGGTTTCCGGAAGATCATCACCGACCAGGCCGAGTAGCAGCGACTCGACTTCGGCGTAGTCCAGCAACTCCATCTCCAGGCCATCTTCCAGATCGATCAGCGCGTAGCAGATATCGTCGGCGGCCTCCATCAGATACACCAGTGGATGCCGCGCCCAGCGCTGTTCTTCCAATTGCGGCAGGCCAAGCTTGTGGGCGATCTGCTCCAGCAGCGGCAGTTCGCTCTGATAGCAGCCGAACTTGTGTTTCTTGTAACCCAGGGAGTCTGCGTGACGTGCGGTCCACGGGTATTTCAAGTACGTGCCCAGGGTCGCGTAGGTCAGGCGCGTGCCGCCATCGAACTGGTGATACTCCAACTGTGTCAGTACCCGAAAGCCTTGGGCATTACCTTCGAAATTCAGGAAGTCGCCGCGTTCGGCGTCGCTCATGGCGTCCAGCCAGCCGCGTCCGGCGGCCTGTTGAAACCAGTGGCGAATCGCGTCTTCGCCGGAGTGCCCGAACGGCGGATTGCCGATGTCGTGGGCCAGGCAGGCCGACTGCACGACCATGCCCAGATCGCTGGGGTCGCACCATTCAGGCAGGGCGCTGCGCAAGGTTTCACCGACCCGCATGCCCAGCGACCGACCCACGCAGCTGACTTCCAGAGAGTGGGTCAGGCGCGTGTGAATGTGGTCGTTGCTCGACACCGGGTGCACCTGAGTCTTGCGGCCCAGGCGGCGGAAGGCTCCGGAGAAGATGATGCGGTCATGGTCTTTGTGGAACGGGCTGCGGCCAAGTTCTTGCGGGCTGTGCAGCGGCTTTCCGAGGCGTTCGCGGTTGAGCAGGGTCTGCCAATCCAAGGCTGGTTCTCTCCGTCTGATGACTGTGGGGGGTGTTCTCCTAGCTTCCCGGTTCAGACTCCAGGCTGCAAGCGTAACTACAGGCCGGCAGCGTCAATATCGATCAACAGCAGGCGCTCACCATTGTCAAAAAACTGCCCGGCCGTCAGACAATACTGATTGCTGGTGGCATCGCGGTAAGTGTTGGACAGCGTCAGGCGCCGCTCCTCCCAGCCTTCGGCGAGCAAATGATAGAAGTACGGACGCCATGACCAGTTATGGCCCAGATAACGGTTGTCGGCGACCCAGCCGTTGTGGCGCCATTCAAGGTTGGGGGTGAGCTGTGTGCCTTGGCGGTCGCACTGATAAAACCGCAGCAACCACGGAAAGGCATCCAGTTGTGGCAAGGCGCTGAGCGGCGCATGGGCTTGAGCCCAGGTCTGCAGGATCGCCATCAATGCGCTGAGTTGCTGGCGCATCTGCATCAATCGCCCGCGCTCGGCCAGTTTCTGTTGCACATAGCGTTGGCGCAGTTCGGCAAAACGCGGCACAAACGCGTCTGTGGAGTAGAACGCTGCCTGCGCCCGAGCGAACAGAAACCCCTGGACATAACGCGCTCCGCATTCCAGAGCGAAATTCAGTTGGGCCTCGGTCTCGACCCCTTCGGCGATGATCCAGCAGCCGGTTTTCTCTGCCATCTGCGCCAATGCCTTGACCACGTCACAGCTCGGCCCGCCAAGGGCTGCGGCCTGAAACAGGCGCATGTCGAGTTCGAGAATGTCCGGCTGCAACGCCAGTACCCGATCAAGCTGCGAGTAGCCGGCGCCAAAATCGTCAATGGCGATGCGTGCACCCGCCTGGCGATATCGCGCAACCACTTCCGTCAGGCGTTGACTGTTGCCGCCCAGTTCAGTGATTTCGAAAACGATGCGTTGCGGATCGACACCGTGTCGCGCCAGTTGTTTGAGGCTGGGCAGGGCTTGGTCAGGGCGCAGGCGACTGATCCAGCGCGGCGACATGTTCAGGCTGAGAAACCACTCGGCAGGGGCTTCATGCAGACGGCTCAAGGCGTTGTCACGGATCTGCCGATCAAGGCGGCGCAGGGCGATGGCTGGGGTGCGCGGGTCAGTGAACAGCGGCCCGACCGAGGCCAGTTGACCATCGGCCTGACGCAAGCGGCCCAATGCTTCGACGCCGGCAATACGTCCCGTGGCGGTATCGATAAAAGGCTGAAAGCAGGCGAGCGGTTGCCCGTCGATCACGGGGCCTCCTTAGTTGTTCTTGTTCTGATGGAACCCTGTCGACCGGATAGGCATTCAGGACTGAACCTCTGGGTAAAAGAGGTTCATCCCGACGCTATTGCAAGAATGCAGCCAGCTGCAGTGACTCAGCGTTTGCCCGAGCTTTGCATGACCAGTTTGATCAATGGACCGAGGCTGGTGCCGAGGCGAATCAGGCGGGTCAAACCACCGGTACCGCCGCTTTTCGCGCCTTTGCCGGTGATAAAGCCCAGCAGCGTCACGGCGGCCACGCCCCACAACGGCGCGTGTTTGATGCCGAATCCGCCCTGCAGGTTCTGCGTCATGCCGCGCATTCGCTGCAGGGGTTGCAGCACTTGCCCGGCCTCATGGCGAATTTCCTGTCGGTGCATTTCCATGCGCAGACGGATCAGCGCCTTGCGCATTTCCCGGCGTGAGCTGTTGTGTGGAAGTTCAGGCAGGCTCATGGCAGCAGGCGCTCCCGGTCATTGGCCAATTCTTCCAGGGTGCCGTGGAAGGGCGAGGATTCATCGAAGACCGCAGCCTTGAGGCGCAACCCGCAGAAGGCAGCTGCCAGCGTATAGAACACACACAGGCCGATGATCGCAGGCAGGCGATAAGTGTCCCAGAACACAATCAGCACCAAAGTCGACAGGCCGACCAGCAACAGCAGCGCGAACACCAACGCCAGTCCTGCAAACAACAGCAGGCTGACAGTGCGGGCTTTCTGCTCCTGCAATTCGATGCCGAACAATTCGACATGACTGTGCAGCAGACCAAGGACGGCGGCGCCCAGGCGCCGCGTAGAGGAACGGGTGCCCGGAATCGGGCCGGATTCGCCGATCGACATAATCAGCGCCGAGTGGCCAGCAGGCCAATCAGAAAGCCTACGCCGGCAGCGATGCCAACCGACTGCCACGGGTTGGCCGATACATAGTCTTCGGTGGCGGTCACTGCAGCCTGGCCACGATCACGCAAAGTGTCTTCGGTCAGCTTCAGGGTTTCGCGCGCACGCAGCAGGCTGTCGTGGATTTGCTCACGCAGTTCATCGGCCTGGTCGCCGGCCAGGGTGGCGGTGTGCTCGAGCAACCGTTCGGTGTCGGCGACCAGGGTCTGGAAGTCGTTCATGAGGATTTCTTGAGCAGTCTTTGCCTTGATGCTGGCCATGGGTGGATCTCCGTAAGTGGCGTCTGAAGCGTTCGAGTATGAGCCTTGTGTGAAGGTTCAGTACAAATGACTGGTACAGCTTTTGCTACGTCGTGGTGCGTTGTCCGGCGAGTGTGCGTTGTTGTCGGGCAGCGCGCCGGGAAAACCTTAACTCAAATAATCCCGGTTCGTGTCAGGACATCAACCTTGTGCGCCAAAGCGGTTCATCGGACAGGCATATCCGTGACTGCCGGGTCGCAACTTGGCGCATGAATTGTCCGCATGAACCGCTTTGGTGCCTTTTTTCAGCCTTCAGGTCTGCCCTCCATGGAAAATCTGCAAAGCGCTGTGGACACGCTGGTTCACAGCTCCAATACGTTGTTCATACTGATCGGCGCGGTCATGGTTCTGGCGATGCATGCCGGCTTCGCTTTTCTGGAAGTCGGTACGGTGCGGCAGAAAAACCAGGTTAACGCGCTGTCGAAAATTCTCAGTGATTTCGCGGTGTCGACGCTGGCCTATTTCTTTATAGGCTATTGGGTCTCCTACGGTGTCACCTTCATGCAACCGGCGGCAGTGCTGAATGCTGATCACGGTTATGGGCTGGTGAAGTTTTTCTTCTTGCTGACCTTTGCTGCTGCTATCCCGGCGATCATTTCCGGCGGTATCGCCGAGCGCGCGCGCTTCGTTCCGCAGTTGTGCGCGACGGCGCTGATTGTCGCGTTCATCTACCCGTTTTTCGAAGGCATGATCTGGAATGGCAACTACGGCCTGCAAGCCTGGCTGGCGGCGAGTTTCGGCGCGGCGTTCCACGATTTCGCCGGTTCCGTGGTGGTGCACGCCATGGGGGGCTGGCTGGCGTTGGCGGCGGTTTTGCTGCTGGGTCCACGTCACGGGCGCTATCGCGATGGTCGTCTGGTCGCGTTCGCGCCGTCGAGCATTCCGTTTCTGGCGTTGGGCTCGTGGATTCTGATTGTCGGCTGGTTCGGATTCAACGTGATGAGTGCGCAAACCTTGCAAGGTGTCAGCGGTCTGGTCGCCGTCAATTCGTTGATGGCGATGGTCGGTGGCACGATGGCGGCGTTGATCGTCGGGCGCAATGACCCGGGGTTTCTGCATAACGGGCCATTGGCCGGATTGGTGGCGATCTGTGCGGGTTCGGACCTGATGCATCCGGTCGGTGCACTGGTGACGGGGGCTATTGCCGGGGCGCTGTTTGTCTGGTGCTTCACGGCCGCACAGGTGAAATGGCGTATCGACGATGTCTTGGGTGTCTGGCCATTGCACGGTTTGTGCGGTGTGTGGGGTGGGATTGCCTGTGGGATTTTCGGCCATACGGCGCTCGGCGGCCTGGGGGGCGTCAGTCTGATCAGTCAGTTGATTGGCACTGCACTCGGTGTGGTGGTGGCGCTGGTGGGCGGCTTTGTCGTGTACGGCGTGATCAAGGCGCTGCACGGGCTGCGCCTGAGTCAGGAACAAGAGTATTACGGCGCTGATCTGGCGCTGCACAAGATCGGCGCAGTGAGTCAGGATTAAGTCTCCTCATCTTCGGCGCCGGGATAAAAGCCATGCAGCAGGCGATAACGGTCACTGCGTACCTGGTCGACTTTTTCCTGCACCTGGCGCGCCGCAAAACCGAGCATGATCAAGGCGTGGGAGGCGAGCATCAGGCTTGATTCCAACAGCTCCGGTACCACTTCGGTGGCGCCGGCGGCTTTGAGTTCCGCCAGTTGGCTGTCGTCGCGGGTGCGCACCAGAATCGGCACCTGATCATTGAGTCGACGTGCTTCCCTGAGGACGCGCAGGGCGACGTCGGTTTGATCGACGGCGATCACCAGCAACCTTGCGCGCAGCAGTCCGACGGCCGTCAGCAAGTCGCCACGTGAAGAGTCGCCGTAATGGACCTCACTTTCGCCAAGGGCCGCCTCCTGGATCCGTACCGGGTCGTTGTCCAGTGCAATGAAAGGCTGATTCGCATTGCGCATGAAGCGGCCGATGGATTGCCCGACGCGGCCGTAGCCGCATATCACCACATGCTTGTCGAGTTCGGCGTTCAGTGCGCTGATCTTTTCGATCTGTGCTTCCTGATTGGGTTTGCGATGCAAAGCGGCGGCTATTCGCGGTGCCGCGCGTAGCAGCAGAGGGGTCAGCAGCATCGAACAAAAGGTCGCTGCGAGCAGAAGTGCACCGAGTTCAGCCGGCAGCATCTGGTTTTGCTGCATCTGCGCCATCAAGGCAAAGCAGAATTCACCGCCCTGCGCCAGGGCGAGGCCGCTGCGCCAGGCGGTCTCATTGTCGTTACCCCGCCATTTCACCAGCAAGGCCACGACGATACCCTTGATCAGCATCAGGCCGACGGTCAGGCCAACGATCAACAGACTGTGGCTGATGAACAGTTGCAGGTCGATCAGCATGCCGATGCTGACGAAAAACACCCCGAGCAGAATGTCGCGAAAGGGGCGGATGTCGGCTTCGATCTGGTGTCGGTAATGGCTTTCGCCGAGGAGCATGCCGGCCAAAAATGCGCCGAGGGCAGGGGACAGCCCCAGCAGATGAGTCAGCCAGGCGGTCAGCAGCACAATGACCAGCGCCAGCAGCACGAACAACTCTGCCGAGCGCGAGGCGGCTACTTCGTGGAACAGGCGTGGCAACAACCAGCGACTGGCCAGCAGCAGACCGAAGAACAGCACTATGGTTTTCGTCAGGGTCAGTGGCAGCGCCCAGTACCAGGCCTGATCGCTACTCCCCGCAAACACCGGCACAAGGGTCAGCAACAGAACGGCGACCACGTCCTGAAACAGCAAGACACCGACGGCGTTCTGACCGTGACTGCTGAACACCTCACCCAGGCTGCTCAGTTCCTTGGTGACAATAGCCGTCGACGACAATGAAAGGCCGGCGCCGAGCAATAGCGCCGGGGTCAGCGGCATCCCCAGCAACATCAGCAGCAGACCGAGCAACGCCGTGCTGATCAGCACTTGCTGACTGCCCAGGCGAAACACCACTTTGCGCAGCGCGATCATTTTCGACAGGGAAAACTCCAGGCCCAGGGAAAACAGCAGGAACACAACTCCCAGCTCAGCCACGTCGGGCAGGTGTTCACTCTCGTTGACCCAGTTGAATGCCGTTGGCCCGACCAGCAGTCCTACGCACAGGTAACCCAATACCGGTGGCAGGCGCAGACGACGGAACAGGGCAATCATCACGAGGGACGACGCAAGGATGATCAGCAGGTTGGCAAACACAAGGCACTCCAATGTCAGGCTCTGGCTTCTCAAGCGTAGAGGCAAAAAGCGCGGGAGCATCGCCTGATCGGCATTTCTGTGAACTGATGTGTGTCAGGGTTTTGTGCGTGAGCCGCAGTCGTTGGCTTTAAAGCCTTTGGGCGGGGTGGCTCGACGGGTTTTCAGGTGCGGCCTAGAATAGACGCACTAATTTTTGGTTGAGCAATCATGCTTCCTGAATGTCAGCTGTTCGGCACCTTGGGGTGTCATCTCTGTGAAGTCGCCGAAGCCATGTTGATGGAGTTTGTCGAGCGCGGGCTATTGGTCGAGCTGGTGGATATCGCTGACGACGAGTCATGGTTCGAGGCTTACAGTTTGCGCATTCCGGTGCTGCGCCGAGTTGACACCGGGGCGGAACTGGGCTGGCCGTTCAGTGCCGATCAGGTCGTGGCGTTACTTCGCTAACCGTTTTTTTGCTTCGTCCCACCGGTCGCCACCCGTCATCCATTGCTTGGCACTTTCCGGCTTATTCGGTTACTGTATGTTCATACAGTAATTGCGTGAGAGGGACGAAACCGTGGTCAATGTCGAACAGTTGAAAAACAGCGTGAACCGGATGTCGGTTGACGTGGTGCGCGAGGCCGTCCTCGAGTTGCGCCTAGACGGGCTGGTCACGGAAGGCAAGACACCCTTCAACAAGCTGCATTTCAACACCTGCTTTGCCGAGATCGAAGCTTTGTTTCAGCGCGCCGGTTATCACAGGCAACTGGACGTGGTCGGTTATCAGGGCTTGCTTTATGCCTTGTATGATCCGGGGCGCTGGGAGGCCGTCGATGTGCTGCGCTGGCTCAAGGAGTTCACCGAGGCCGCGGCACTCAAGTCGATTCCAGCCTGAGCATTGGGCACTAGGTTCGTTCCCCTCAGTGTTGGATAATGCCGGCCTGCCTTGAGGGTTTGTATTTTCGTATGTCCACGTCAACATTTTCTGCTGCACAGAATCAGGCCAGTACCCTATATCTGCCGCCGGGTACCTGGTCGACTGTCCTCGATTGCCTGTGCGAGCACTTCAGTGCCATCGGGCGCGAGCAATGGCTGGATCGGATTGCTCGGGGGCGGGTGCTGGACGGCAACGGCCAGCCGATCCCGGTGGACTTGCCCTACAGGGAAGGTCTGCGCATTCATTACTTTCGCGAGGTGCCGGACGAGAAGCCGATTCCGGTGGTCGAGTCGATTCTCTATGCGGACGAGCACTTGGTAGTGGCCGACAAACCGCATTTTCTGCCGGTGACGCCTGCCGGCGAGTATGTCGAACAAACGCTGCTGCGCCGATTGATCCGCCGTCTGGACAATCCGCATCTGGTGCCTTTGCACCGGATCGATCGGCATACGGCGGGTCTGGTGATCTTCTCGGCCAACCCCCAAACCCGTTCCGCTTATCAGTCGTTGTTCCCGACGCGGCAAATCGAAAAACGCTACGAAGCGATTGCTCCAGCCTTGCCCGATCTGACTTTTCCGTTGGTTCACAAAAGCCGTCTGGTGGATGGCGAGCCGTTTTTCCGGATGCAGGAAGCACCGGGGGTCAGCAACACCGAAACGGCAGTGGAGGTTCGCGAGAAGTACGGCGATCTGTGGCGCTATGCTCTGTTCCCGGTGACTGGCAAGAAGCATCAATTGCGCGTGCACATGACCGCGTTGGGCGCCAGTATCTGCAATGACCCGTTCTATCCGGATGCGTTGAAAGACGTCGTCGATGACTATGCCAGGCCGCTGAAGCTATTGGCCCAAGGGCTGCGGTTTATCGACCCGGTAACAGGCGAAAAACGCGAGTTCGAAAGTCGTATTACCTTGCAATGGTGATCGCCAGGCGTGTTTTCGAGCGCCCATGAAAAAGCCCGCATGAATGCGTAATGCTGTTCACTTAAGCATTTGAATCCTCGCCGGGCTTCTCCGAAAATCCGATGTCAGATCTCTGGCATCGGATTTTTTATGTCTGTTCAACAGGACTTGCTCGACCTCGGCGACCTTTTCAACTTCTGTGACTTGAGCACATTCACTCAAAATATTCCCATCGAGTGGGTCGCGTCTGCGCTGGATCTGTCCAGCCAGGCCACTATCCGACGGCGTCGCTTGCCTGCCGACCAAGTGCTCTGGCTGGTGCTCGGCATGGCACTGTTTCGTGACGAGCCGGTTCATGAGGTTGCCCGACGTTTGAACATCTGCGCCCAAGGTCTGGCTTCTGACCATCTATTGGCCCGTAGCGGTGTAACCGAAGCCCGCAAGCGGCTGGGGGCCGACCCGGTTGAGTGGTTGTTTCGCAAAACGGGTACTCAATGGGGCGCGCAGCGCTATCCCGATGATGCCTGGCAGGATCTGCAAGTATTTGCAGTCGATGGTGCGCTTCTGCGCACGCCGGATACGCCGGAGTTGCGAGACCATTTCGGTTCTGGAAACACCTCGACCGACCGCCAGACTCCCTTTCCCATGCTGCGCCTGGTGGCGCTGATGAATGTGCGTTCACACCTGATCCTGGATGCACAGCTTAGCCCTTACCGACGCAGCGAAATGCGTCTGGCCGATGAGTTTTTGCAGCAGATCCCCGACCACTCCGTGACGTTGTTCGATAAAGGGTTCTGGAGCGCCGATCTCATGCTCAGCCTGAGCGGCGACGGCAGTCACCGTCATTGGCTGATTCCGGCAAAAAAGGGATTGGTTTGCGAGGAGGTAGCTCGTTACAACCAGCACGACCGTTTGGTGCGCATGAAAGTCTCGCCGCAAGCCAGAAAGCGAAATCCGACTCTTCCTACACACTGGGAGGCGCGTGAAGTCAGTTATGAAATTCAAGGCAAAGTAAAAACAGTCATGACGTCGTTGCCGGCCAAGATCTACAGCACCAAGTCTGTTGCCAAGCTTTATCAGGAGCGCTGGGAAATCGAATTGGGCTTCAGGGATATCAAAAGCTCAATGCAGCAAAACGCAATGACCTTGCGCAGCAAAAAGGTCGATCTGATCTACCAGGAAGTGTGGGGGTTGTTGCTGGCTTACAACGTGATTCGTCGGGAGGCAAGTCAGGCAGCAGTCGCGTTTGGTCGAGCGCCGTCGGACATCCGTTTCAAGCCGGCTTGCCAGTACATCGCCGTGCAGTTGATCGTGATGGCAGCGGCCAATCCTGTTTCAGCGACGGGTAGACGGTTGGCGGAACTTAGAAAAGGCGTTGGCGGGCTGTTTCTGGATCACCGCCCAAGGCCTTCGAGGCCAAGGACGGTGAAGATTTCAAAAACCCGGTTTCCGGTGGACCGTAAGGCTGCTCCGCTTAAGTGAACAGCATTACGCATGAATGCGGGCTTTCTTGTATCGGGTATCGACCTGGAGCTTACAGCTCTTTAACAGTGCGAACCTGATCCTTGTTGATGCGGGTTTCTTTGCCGTCCAGCTGTTTGAACTCGTAGAAGCCCGAATCATCATCGTATTTCGGGGTGTCGACGGCCTGGATTTCGCGACCATCATTCAAGGTGATCACTGTCGGCGAGGAGCAACCGGCGAGGGTTGCCAGGCCCAGTGCGAGCATGAGAGTGGCGAGGGTCCGTTGAGTCATGAGTGTGTCTCCGAATGGAATATCTTTTGGTTACTGAGCTTGAGACGTATACAAGGCGTGAGAGTTCCTTGAAGGCTGTCAGTCTGACACAGTGTTGTGCGAATGTAACAGGTCCGGGGTGTTGAGGTTGGCCAGTCGCGGGTCGTTGTCAGGGCACTGCAAGGCCTTGGCGCCGAGCTCGCGCATCACCCGGCCAGGGCTGCGTTCGCCAGCGTTCCAGGCGGTTTCGAATGCTGGCAGGAGGGCCACCGGAATCACGCACAGCAAAGGTTCCCAATGCTCGTCGTGGCGCAACATTAAAGGTTTGTCAGGATGCTGATTGGCGGTTTCACGCATGGTGTGCAATAGCGCCTCATCGACACGCGGGACATCGCATGGCAATACCAGCAGGTGCGAATGGCGCGCGGCTTTCAGGCCAGCGCGAATCCCCGCCAACGGCCCGGGAAAGTCGCCTTCATCGTCCACCACCAACTGATCGGCGAAGGGCGCATAGCGCTCGCGATTGCGATTACACGAGATGATCAAGTCATCGGTCAATGGACGAGTCTTGCGTTGTAAATGCGCAATCAGCGGCTCGCCCAGCCACTCCACCAGGCCTTTGTCCTGACCACCCATGCGTTGACCGCGTCCGCCTGCCAGAAGCAGGATGGAGCAGGGCGGCAGTTGCGTTATCGAGGTCATGGCAGCTTCTCCTGAGGGGCGGCGAAATAATCAGGCGCTGTGATATAACACCCAGCTGTTTCTCCTACAACTGGACGAGCCTATGAAAGCCAAGGCTGATGTACCTTTCGTGCCGCTTAATATTGCGGTACTGACTGTCAGTGATACCCGAACCTTCGAAACCGACACTTCAGGTCAGGTCTTTGTCGATCGCTTGACGGCCGCCGGCCACCGTCTGGCAGAGCGGGTGCTGCTTAAAGATGACCTTTACAAAATCCGCGCGCAAGTCGCCAACTGGATCGCCGACGATGTCGTACAGGTCGTGCTGATCACCGGCGGTACCGGTTTCACCGGTCGCGACAGTACGCCGGAAGCTGTCGCCTGCCTGCTCGACAAACAGGTCGACGGGTTTGGTGAGTTGTTCCGTCAGATCTCGGTCGCCGATATTGGTACCTCGACCGTGCAATCGCGTGCGCTGGCCGGTCTGGCCAATGGCACGCTGGTGTGCTGCTTGCCGGGTTCGACCAATGCGGTGCGCACCGGTTGGGATGGCATTCTGGCTGAGCAACTGGATGTTCGGCACCGTCCGTGCAATTTCGTGGCTCATCTGAAACAGGCGGCGCCTTGTGAATCCCGTGGGTAAGCCGGGCAAGACCGGCAGCTTGATGCCTGTTGAAGCAGCATTGGCGCGGCTGATGGAAATGGCTGAGGCATCGCCGATTGTCGAGCATGAATATTTGTCGCTGGCGCAGGCGCAAGGGCGGGTGCTGGCTGATGATCTGATCTCGACCCTCGATCTGCCACCCTGGCCCAACAGCGCAATGGATGGCTATGCCTTGCATCTGGCCGACTGGACCGGTGAGCCGATGCCGGTCACTCAAAAAGTCTTCGCCGGGCAGGCTCCCGAGCCTTTGAAACCCGGTACGTGTGCGCGGATTTTCACCGGGGCCCCCGTGCCTTCCGGTGCCGACTGTGTAGAAATGCAGGAAAACGCCGAGGTCCAGGCCGATGGCCGCGTGCGCTTCATAGAGGCCATTTCAGTTGGACAGAACATCCGCGCGCAAGGCCAGGAAACCACCGTCGGCGAGTTGATTCTGCAGGCCGGGACCCGGCTTGGCCCGATTGAGTTGGGGTTGTCCGCATCGCTGGGCTGCGCCGGGCTGAATGTAGTGCGCAAGGTTCGCGTAGCGGTGATTTCCACCGGCGATGAACTGGTCGAGCCGGGCCAGACCCTGGGGCCCGGGCAGATCTATAACAGCAATCGAGTCGTGCTGTGCAACTGGTTGCAACGGCTCGGTTGCGACGTGGTCGATGCCGGGATTCTTCCCGATGACCTGGCCATTACCCGCGAACGGCTGGGAGAGTTGCAGGATGTTGACCTGATCCTTTCCACGGGTGGCGTTTCTGTCGGCGAAGCTGACTTTCTCGGGATCGCCTTACGCGAAGAGGGTGAACTCGCACTGTGGAAGCTGGCGATCAAACCCGGGAAACCGTTGACGGTAGGTCACTTTCGCGGTGTGCCGGTGATTGGTTTGCCCGGCAATCCGGCGTCGACTCTGGTGACCTTCGCCCTGCTGGCCCGCCCCTATCTGCTGCGCCGCCAGGGCGTCACTGATCTTGAACCGTTGAAATTCCCTGTGCCTGCCGGCTTCGCGTGGCCTCAAGCCGGTAACAGACGCGAATATTTGCGCGCACGCCTGGAGCAAGGGCAGGCAATCATTTACCGCAATCAAAGTTCAGGTGTCCTGCGCAGTGCCGCCTGGGCCGACGGGCTGGTAGAGGTTCTGGAGGGGCAAACGCTTGAGGCCGGAGAGTTGGTGAACTTCATCCCGCTGAGTGATCTGCTGGGCTGAGCAGTTTGCCTGGAGAGCGCAGGCGGCGGTTGATGACAGCCGCCCCTGCACTCAAGGCAATCAATGGCCGATCAGTGTGACAAGCTGATCAAACCGGCTGTTGGCCACCCATCCCAGCAGACCCATAGCCACGGCGGCAGCTCCTGCCGAATAGGCAAGTCGGTGCTTGATCGATTTGACGTCAGTCCTGACTTCGTCCATATCCCGGCGAATGTACTTGAGGTGGGTTTCCAGCTCGGCGAAACGCGGTTCCATATCTATTTCTCCAGTGGCTTTGGCGCTGTGTCTGAAATCATTTTTCGGTGCGGCTCGACCTTCGGCGACAGGCGCTACCGGACTCACTGGTTTTCTGGCTTCAGGGCTTCGCATGAAAACATCCGCCTGCTGGTTCAATTCCACACTTGCGGCCGAAGCCCTCATTCGATCTGTCGAGCACCGTGAAGGTGTATCCACTCATTACATTCACATCCTTGTGTGTTGTCAGATTGGCGATCAATATCGCCGGCACACGGTGAACCACTGGCATAGTCAGGTCAATTAAGCCGATTCCTCTTGTTTTGTAAGAAAAAATACCGCCCTGTAGGACGAGCGAGCCAGCTGCTTGAATTAATTGTGATTCTTGCGGCTTTTTTCTGAGCTGTAATGGTCAAGATGTTTCATACCCATTCAATGCGAGAGTGACCGTTATGAGTGAACACAGGGCGCTGTTGATTCTGCACGGCAAGCAGGCACTCAACGAAGCGGTGCGTGCTGCCGTCGAAAGCAAGCGCGAGCAGGGCTGGGAGTTGGCGGTAAGGCTGACCTGGGAGGCGGGGGACGCCCAGCGTCTGGTGGAGGAAGCGTTGGCGCAGGGCTTCACGCGAATCATCGCCGGGGGCGGCGATGGCACCTTGCGTGACATTGCCGAAGCGCTGGCCAAGCACCCGCGTAAAGCCAGTCTGGTGCTGTTGCCGCTGGGCACGGCCAACGATTTTTCCCGCGCGGCGGGTGTTCCGCTGGAGCCCGCCGAGGCTTTGGCGTTGCTGGATACACCGCCCTCTGCCATCGACTTGGGTGAGGTGGGCGGGCAGATCTTTCTCAATATGGCCACGGGTGGCTTTGGCAGTCAGGTCACGGCCAATACCTCGGAGGACCTGAAAAAAGTCCTCGGCGGCGCGGCTTATCTGTTTACCGGTCTATCCCGCTTCAGCGAATTGCATGCTGCCTATGGCGAGTTGCAGGGGCCGGATTTCCACTGGTGTGGGGAACTGCTGGCGCTGGGCATCGGTAACGGTCGCCAGGCCGGGGGAGGGCATGTGTTGTGTCCGAATGCGCTGGTGGATGACGGCCTCCTGGACATCAGTATCTTGCCGGCACCGCAGGAGCTGGTAGGCACGCTGAAGAATCTGCTCAGCGACGGCTTCGGGATCGACAACATGTTTGTCCGAGCCCGGTTGCCGTGGGTCGAGATCAAGGTCGCAGAGGGCCTGTACATCAACCTTGACGGCGAGCCGCTGGAGGGCGAAAGCATGCGCTTCGAGGCGCGTTCAGCGGCGATAGAGGTGCACCTGCCGCCGAACTCACCACTGTTGAGCGGCAGGCCATCTGTCAATCATCAAGACTGATGATCTGCTCACGTACCGCAAACAGCACCAGGCCTGCCACATCGTAGATCTGCAGACGCTTCATGATCTGCGAGCGGTGGGTCTCGACTGTTTTGATGCTCAAACCCAGACCATTGGCGATTTCCCGGGTGGATTTGCCACGCACGATCAGGCGCAGGATTTCCAGCTGGCGCGCCGTCAGATTGTGCGAGTCGGCAACTTCGGGCTGCTGCTTCTGGTTGCGGATCAGGGCCTGGTTGATCACCGTGTGAGCGATCGCCGGGCTCAGATAACGCTCATTGTTGCGTAAGGCTTCCAGCGCGTGCTCAAGTTCGGTGGCGGTGGTGTCCTTGAGCAGATAGCCATGGGCACCAGACTCCAGCGCCTGCATGATCAGCGCCGGGTCTGTGTGCATCGACAGGATCAGCACCTTGCTCTGCGGACGTACCCGCTTGAGCCGTTGCAGGGCTTCCAGACCGCCGGTTTCCTTCATGGAAATATCCAGCAGCACGATATCGGGGTTCAGATGCTCGACCATTTCGAGCAACTGCGAGCCATCGCTGGCCTCGCCGATTACCGCGTAGCCGGGAATATCCAGTACCAGAGCGCGCACGCCGGCCCTGATCAGCGAGTGGTCATCCACCAGAAGTAAGTTACAAGTCAACGCATAACCTTATTCGTACTGGCCCGCTCGAGTGCACGGGGCGCCCAGGGGAAAAGTGCTTCGATTTGTGTGCCTTTGCCCGGTTCGCTGGTGACCAGCAAAGTGCCGCCCAGTTGTTCGACCCGTTCGGCCATCCCGGCCATGCCCCGTTGTCCTTCGCGTCCCGGATCGGCAGCCGGAGCGAATCCCAGCCCGTCATCGCTGATTAGCAATGTCAGGCCTTGCGGTAGACGTTGTACGCGGATCAGCAGATTACGCGCCTGTGCATGGCGCAGGATATTGGTGACCGCCTCCTGGGCGATGCGAAAGGCGGCGACCGCCATTTCTTCTGGAATGCCATTGAGGCGCTGCTGGCAATCGAGGCTCCAGTGCACTGAAGTATTGGCCAGTGTCTTGAGCAAATGTGCACGCAGGCTGGCTTCCAGGCCAAGGCTGGTCAATTGGCGCGGGTTGAGAATGGCGGAAACGTCGCGGACCTTGTTCAAGGTTTCTTCGAGCGTTTCGCAGAGTGTGGAGCATTGCGCTTGCAAATCTTCCGGCAAACGCCTTTTCAACCATTCGCTTTGCAGTTTGGCGGCCGTCAGCAACTGGCCTATGTCATCGTGCAGTTCACGGCTGAGTCGGTGGCGTTCGTTTTCCTGGACTTCGAGCAAGCGGTCAGCAAGTTCCTGAGGCTGGAACTTGATGGATTTGCGTGATAAGCGATATTGCACCCAGACACACCCCGTGGCAGCGATGTTGACCAGCAGCAGCCCCAGGCTAAGTGGCGCAGACAGACCATAGGTCAGCAGGCTGCCAAGTGCTGCGACGACGCACAGGATGAGTGTGAACCGGCGTGCGTTTTCCCGGGAAGGTGGCCATGTAGTGAGTGACTTGAGGCTGGCGTACATAACGGATGGAGCCAATGGATGTTCGCTGCGGGTAGACCGTCCGGAGGCTGGCAGGTCTCTGTCTGAAAATGCTGTCAATTATGTTATTGATTTCAACGCTGTGCAGTCAGCGATAGTCAATCGCCAACTTCGCTGGCGATCTGTCACTGAGATCACGGTGCCATTAATGAAGGCAACTAGCGGGCGGCATAATACCACTTAAGATACCGTTGGTCGCGCTCACTATATATATCCAGTGAGTCAGGAAATACGCCTTGCTGGACGCGGGTTCCATAAAGCAGAACAGCCGTTTTATTGTCTTTGATGAATATCGATATTGCCTGAAGTCGGGTTGTTGCACACAGGCAAACCCTTAGGCCGGCGAGAAAAATCCGCGTGTTGTTTGTGTGAGTATTTAATTGGAATTGTCGCTTGCAGGTATGCGGCTACTCAAATGCGACATCCAGTTCCATGGTTTATGCACCCTGGCGATGCAATAAACACGTCGATTCAGGCCTGGCGCTCCGACCAGGATGCGATCGGCAGGGACTTGCTGGAAGCTGCGGGTTGAAACTGACGCTGACTGACTTGAAACGCGAAGGCCTCGATCAGGGCGTTCTGCTCGCTGCTATCGAGGCTCAATTGCCCCGTGGTGTGATCAACCAGCTCAATCTGCCAAGCCATCAACGTGAAACAGTCCTGCAATGCCTCCAGCGCCTGAGCGTGCAAGTCGACGTAGTCCGGTGCGTGGTTGAGCAGGCTGTGGATGTGCAGGGAGAACTCGCAAACCGCCTCAAGTGCCAAGGCTTCGGCCCTGCTGGCGAGCTTGAGGAGGCTGGTGAGCATGCAGTCGATGGCGTCCTTGTCGTTGCTGATCAACTGCAAGTGACTGAGGCATTCTTCGGACTTGGCCAGGAGCCTTTCAGCCTCGACAAGAAATTCGGGGAAGCGTTGTGCCCAGTCTTTACGATCGATCGGCATGCTTATCTCCACCGCGTCATGTCTGATGAGGGAATGCCGTGCGTGCCGACGATCATGAACCGACGAGAGATCGCGCCCTGAGCTGCAAGAGCACAGGTTTTGGGTTTCAAGAGGATGTGTTTCCACTGAACTGCGATCACACACAATAGCCTGACTCCGTTCATGCAATGAGAATGGCGTCACATTAATGGCTATTGGATATTGCGAACATCAGGTTGGGCCTGATTGTGACTAGGGGAATCCCTTAGTCGCGGGAACCTGTGGCGCAAACCGAGGTCGCGCTGCAGAAAAAGGTAGCAGATGAAATCCGCAGCGCCAGTAAAGCATGATGTTAATATGACATCAATGGGTGGTTATGGCATTTTGATGGTGATTTTTACAGGGATCAAGATTCGTCATTGTCAGCCGATAAGCCCTGTTAGTGAATTCATCAGAACAAGCCCAGGAGTCATTGATGGCCGGCATTCTCGACACGGTAGACCAACGCACGCAACTGGTGGGTGAGAATCGCCTGGAAATTCTCATGTTTCGACTGGCCGGGCGCCAATTGTTCGCGATTAACGTGTTCAAGGTTCAGGAAGTCCTGCAACTGCCGAAGTTGACCCTGATGCCCCAGCGGCACCCGTTTGTCTGCGGCGTGGTCAACTTGCGTGGGCAAACCCTGCCGGTGATCGACTTGTCCCAAGCCATCGGCATGCGTCCGCTGGTGCCGGGCCCCAACAGCACCATCATTGTCACTGAGTACAACCGTTCGGTGCAGGCCTTCCTGGTCGGCGGCGTTGACCGCATCGTCAACATGAACTGGGAAGCCATTCTGCCGCCGCCGACCAGCGCCGGACGTCAGCATTACCTGACGGCGATCAGTAAGGTCGACGATCAGTTGGTGGAAATCATCGACGTCGAGAAAGTGCTTGCCGAAATCGTCCCGTACAACGCCAAGGTATCGCGCGAAAAGCTCGATGATCCGGTGCTGGAGCGAGCCCGCGGCCGCGAAGTGCTGTTGGTGGACGACTCCAACGTGGCCCTCTCGCAATTGCGCGACACCCTCGGCCAGCTCGGCGTGAAAATGCACATCGCCAGCGATGGTCTGAAGGCGCTGAACATGCTCAAGGCCTGGGCTGACACCGGCGTGAACATGACCGACAAACTGCTGATGATCTTCACCGACGCGGAAATGCCGGAAATGGACGGCTACCGTCTGACCACCGAAATTCGTAACGATCCGCGTCTGCGGGGTCTTTATGTGGTGCTGCACACTTCGCTGTCCGGCAGTTTCAACGACTCGATGGTGAAGAAGGTCGGCTGCGATAACTTCCTCTCCAAATTCCAGCCGGACAAGCTCGTCGACGTTGTGCGTCAGCGTCTGATGCTCGACGAAGTGCCGGCCTGATCACAACACCAACGCTTGTGTAGGCGCTGTGGAGTGAAACGAGGCTGCGATCTTTTGATCGTTAAGATCAAAATCAAAAGATCGCAGCGTGCCGCAGCTCCTGCAGTGTCGTGCAGTATCCAGACTCAGCCTTTGATTCGCCAATCAAGCTCGTATAGGGTGGCCTTTTTTGCCCACCAGGGAGTTGGCCATGCTGCGTCTGAGCGCGCTTTATCGTTACCCGTTGAAATCCGGCAAGGGCGAGGTTCTGCAAGAAATCGGCCTGGACAAGCTGGGCCTTGATGGCGATCGACGCTGGATGCTCGTGGACGAAGCCAGCGGCCGTTTCCTGACTCAGCGCGCCGAGGCGAGGATGAGCCAGTTGTCGGCACTGTGGAATGCGCACGGCGGACTGGTCCTGAGCGCGCCCGAACACGCGTCGATCGAAATCGCCTTGCCGGGCAATGACGCCGAACTGCGTGGCGTGACCATTTGGCGTGACACCTTGCGGGTGCCGGACGCTGGCGAGGAGGCGGCGAAATGGGTCAGCGACTTCATCGGTAAGCCGACCCGTCTGGTGCAAGTGCCGCTGGATCGCGCGCGGATGACCCAGGCAGGTTTCGGCAAGGACGACGACCAGGTTGCCTTCGCTGATGGTTTTCCATTGTTGTTGATCGGTGAAGCATCGCTGCAACACTTGTCACAACAGGTTGGACGGCCGCTGGAAATGCTGCGCTTTCGACCGAATCTGGTCATCGAAGGCAGTGACGCGTATGCCGAAGACAGCTGGAAACGCATTCGTATCGGCGAGGTCGAGTTCCGCGTGGTCAAGTCTTGCTCGCGTTGCATACTCACCACCATCGACCCGCATACCGGCGAGCGCAGTGCTGATCGCGAACCGCTGGCCACGCTGCAAAAGACGCGTGCGCAGGCTGATGGTGCGATGTTCGGGCAGAATCTGGTGAATGACAGCAATGGTCGACTTGTGGTCGGGATGCCGGTGGAGATTCTCGAGTAACCCGTTAACGAGGCAAAAAAATGCCCGTGTTTTTAAACACGGGCATTTTTTATTGTGCTGCGAAAGCCGCGGATTAACCGCGGTACTCGCACAGGTAAGCGGTGTCGACCGCGACTTTCAGCTGGAACTTGCTGTTGGCCGGTACGTTGAACTGGCTGCCGGCGACGAAGGTTTCCCAGTCGCTGCTGTCTGGCAGTTTGACGGTCAGAGCACCGGATACCACGTGCATGATTTCACGCTGGGCAGTGCCGAATTCGTATTCGCCCGGGGCCATGACGCCGATGGTCGCCGGACCTTCAGCGGTGCCAAAGGCGATCGACTTGACGGTGCCGTCGAAGTACTCGTTGACTTTAAACATGGGCGATTCCTCGAAAAGGGCTAAAAAGTGGGGCGGCCAGTATGCACAAGGCGTTTAGCGCCGTCACGCCCCTAAAGCGGCAGAACCAGCGGTAGCAATCGCGCAGTGTTGCGCGCATCTTCCAGCGCCCGATGTTGCTGGCCACTGAACTGCATGCCGGCCAGTTGCAACGCGCCGTTGAGCCCCAGCGGCCGCTCCAGGCGCCGGGCTTTGGCGAAGCGTTGCTTGAGGTTCATGTGTGGCACCCGACTCAACACGCTGTCGAGTTGCAGCCGCTGCCATTCCTGCAGTAACTGTTTGCGATCGTAATCGCCCCAACTGGCCCAGCCTTCGAGGCGTGTCTGATGCTGGCCGAGCCAGCGCTCGAAGGCTGGCCAGACGTCCGTCAAGGGTTGCGCTGTGTCGATATTGGCCTGGGTGATGTGCGTGAGCTCGCGACAGAAGGGCGTGAGCAACGGCCTCCGCGTCGGTTTGACGAAGCGTTGGAAGTGATCCTGTTCGCGCCCGGCACGGTCGACCAGCGTGGCGCCGATCTCGATAATTTCCATCTCTGTGACCGGCCAGCCACCCTCATCGGTGGTGGCTTCCAGATCTATGACCAGCCAGTGGGGCATCGCAGGGTTCCTGATTTCCGCGTCCTGATAGATCAGAGCGTAGTCAAATCCTGGCGACTCACTCGACCTGCAACAGAACCTGACGATTTTTTACCTGATCGCCGACTTTGACCTGCACCCGCTTGAGTACGCCGTCGATGCCAGCCTTGAGCGGGTGCTCCATTTTCATTGCCTCCAGCACGACCAGCAACTGACCTTTGCTGACTGGACTGCCTTCGCTGACCAGTACGTCGACGATGGCACCGTCCATCGGCGCCTTCAAGGTGCCGGAGCTGACGCTGGTCTGACTGCCGATCACCGCATGAGTTCGATCCTCCAGGCGCAGGCTGCCGGGGTGAGTGAACAGCCAGAGGTGCCCGGCGTCGAGGCGATAGGCGTGGCGTTGGCGCAGGCCGTCGATCTCCAGCGTGAGCGAGGTCGCGCTGTGTTCGATGAGTGTCAGTTCGAGGCTGCGTTCGGCGGTTTTCACCTGAATCAGGTTATCCGGGAGTTTGTGCAGTTGCAGGTTCCAGTTTTGCTCATCCAGCCCCAGTCGATAGTGCAGCGGGACGCTGGCGTTGTTGCGCCAATGGCTCAAGGGGGGCCGGTGCTGTCGAGCGCCCGCCTGGTAGAACAGCACAGCGGCGATGGCCAGTTCCTCGGCACTTGGCGTGTACGTGTGCAGGCTTGGATGATCGTTGAAATGCTGGGGGATGAACCCGGTGCTGAATTCGCCACTGATGAACTGGGGATGTTGCAGCAGACTTTCGAGTAGTCGCTGATTGCTTTGTACGCCAAGCAGAACAGTGTCCTGCACCGCACGCAGCAGTTTGCGTCGCGCCTCTTCTCGGGTGGCGCCGTGGGCAATCAGTTTGCCGAGCATCGGGTCGTAGAACGGGCTGACCGATTGCCCTTCGCACAACCCATGATCGATTCGCGCACCCTGTTGCAGGGCCGGTTCCCATGCTTCGATGCGGCCGGTTTGCGGGAGAAAATCCTGCGCCGGATCTTCGGCGTAGAGGCGCACTTCCATGGCATGGCCATTGAGCACAACTTGCTCCTGTGTCAATGGCAGAGGCTGCCCCTCGGCGATCGATAACTGCCACGCGACCAGATCCAGCCCCGTGATCAATTCGGTCACCGGGTGCTCCACTTGCAGGCGGGTGTTCATCTCCAGAAAGTAGAACTGCCCGCGCGCGTCGAGCAGAAACTCAACAGTGCCGGCGCCAACATAATTGACTGCGCGCCCGGCCTTGAGCGCCGCTTCGCCCATGGTCTGGCGTAACTCGGCAGTCATGACCGGGCAGGGCGCCTCTTCAATGACTTTCTGATGGCGACGCTGGATCGAGCAGTCGCGCTCGCCGAGGTAGATCAGATTGCCGTGGTGATCGCCAAACAGTTGTACTTCGACGTGTCGCGGCTCGATCAGTGCTTGTTCGAGGATCAATTCGTCGCTGCCAAATCCGTTCAGGGCTTCTGAGCGGGCCGTTCGCAGTTGCGCTGGCAGTTCCGACGCGTTGTGCACCAGGCGCATGCCGCGCCCGCCGCCGCCAGCGCTGGCCTTGATCATCAGCGGATAGCCGATGCGCTCGGCTTCACGCAGCAGTGTCGCGTCGTCCTGCTCTGCGCCTTGGAAGCCTGCGATACACGGGACACCGGCGTCGAGCATGGCGAGTTTCGACAGGCGTTTGCTGCCCATCAGTTCAATCGCCTCGGCGCTCGGGCCGATGAAAATCAGACCGGCCTGTTCGCAGGCGCGGGCGAACCCGGCGTTTTCCGAGAGAAAACCATAGCCGGGGTGGATCGCATCGGCACCGCTGCGGCGGGCGGCGTCGAGAATCGCGGGGATGTTCAGGTAGGACTGCTGCACCGGCGCCGGGCCGATGCGCACGGCTTGATCGGCCATTTGTACGTGCAGTGCATCGGCGTCGGCGTCGCTGAACACGGCGACGGTGCGGTAACCCAGGGTCTGGGCGGTGCGCTGGAGGCGGCAGGCGATTTCACCGCGGTTGGCAATCAGGATTTTGTGCATGGCGGGCATGGGCTGTTCCCTCAAAAGTTGCGGTGTATGTGCTGGCCTCTTCGCGAGCAGGCTCGCTCCCACATCTGGATGCGTTCCCTTGTGGGAGCGAGCCTGCTCGCGAAGCTTTTAGGTGGCCCACCCGGGTTTGCGTTTTTGCATGAACGCCAGGGTGCCCTCGACGCCCTCGGCGCCAGTCACCGCTTCGCTGAACCACTGCGCCGCTTCATCGAGCAACTCACTCGATGGCTGTCCCGCACTGGCCAGCAGCAATTTTTTAGTCATGGCATTCGTCTGCGGCGCACAACACAAAACATGCTGCAGCACCTCATCGAGCCGCTCGGCCAGTGCCTGCGCATCCTGTTCGACAAAGTGCACCAGCCCTAAACGTCGCGCCTGATGGCCGTCGAATCGCGCAGCGGTCAAGGCCAGTCGACGCGTTTCTGTCAGGCCGATGCGCTGCACTACAAACGGCGCAATCTGCGCCGGCAGCAGGCCGAGGCTGGTTTCCGGCAGGCCGAATTGCGCCTTGTGATCGGCAATCGCGATGTCGCTGACACAGGCCAGACCGAAACCGCCGCCCATCACCGCGCCTTGCAGCAGGCAGATCAGCACTTGCGGCGTGTGCTGCGCCTCTTCCAGCAAAGCGCCGAACGCGCGGTTCAACTCTCGGTAAGCATCGGCACCCTGAGCGCGGGCATTGGCCATGTCCTTGATGTCGCCACCGGCGCAGAAATGTCCGCCACTGCCGCTGAGCACCAAGGCACGGACAGCGCGGTCGTCGTGCACCGCCGCCAACACGGCACGCAGTTCCGCGACCATTTGCAGGCTCATCGCATTGCGGCTTTCGGGTCTGTCGAGGGTGATGTGCAGCACGCCGCCATGCAGTTCCAGCAACAGCGTCTGGCAATCAGGGAGGGTGCTCATTTCTTTTTCCCCGGCAGAATGCCCATCAGTTTGCAGATGATCCCCAGCATGATTTCGTCGGCGCCGCCGCCAATCGACACCAAGCGCACGTCGCGGTAGGCGCGGGCCACCGGGTTGTCCCACATGAACCCCATGCCGCCCCAGTATTGCAGGCAACTGTCGCTGACTTCACGGCCCAGACGCCCGGCCTTGAGCTTGGCCATCGAGGCCAGGCGTGTGACGTCCTGACCTTTGATGTACTGCTCGGTGGCCTGATAGACCAGTGCCCGCAGGCATTCGATTTCGGTCTGCAATTCGGCGAGGCGGAAATGGATCACCTGATTGTCGATCAGCGCATTGCCGAAGGTTTTGCGCTCCTTGCAATACTCGATGGTGCTATCGACGCAATACTCCAGGCCCTTGATCATGTTCGCCGCGCCGAACAGGCGTTCCTCCTGAAACTGCAGCATCTGCATCATGAAACCGGCGCCTTCGTGGCCGATACGGTTGCGCTGAGGCACGCGCACATTGTCGAAAAAAACCTGCGCGGTTTCCGAACTGCGCATGCCGAGCTTGTCCAGGTGCGAGCTGAGACTGATCCCCGGCGTGTTCATCGGCACCATGATCAGCGACTTGTTGATGTGCGGCTTGTCGTCGGAGGTGTTGGCCAGCAGGCAGATGAAATCGGCACTGGGCGAGTTGGTGATCCACATCTTGCTGCCGTTGATCACATAGTCGTCGCCGTCCTTGCGCGCGGTGGTTTTCAGCCCGGCGACATCCGAGCCGGCACCGACTTCAGAGACGCCGATGCAGCCAACCTGCTCGCCGGTGATCGCCGGGCGCAGGAATTCGTCGCGCAGTTCATCGGAGCCGAAGCGGGCGAGGGCGGGCGTACACATGTCGGTCTGCACGCCGATCGACATCGGAATGCCGCCGCAATGGATGGTGCCGAACTCTTCGGCGGCGACAATCGAATAGCTGTAATCGAGGCCCATGCCACCGAATTTTTCCGGTTTGGAAATCCCCAGCAAACCGAGGTCACCGGCCTTGCGAAAAATCTCGTGGATCGGAAAACGCCCGGCCTTTTCCCATTCCTCGACGTGCGGATTGATTTCGCGTTCGACGAACTGGCGGACGGTGCGGCGCAGCGCTTCGTGTTCCGGGGTGAAGATCATTGTTATTGTTCTCCGTAAGGTCCGTGGCGATCAGAACCGGCTGACGCCGAAGCTGTTGGGTTGCAATGTGCGAATGTCGGCTTCGTGGCAAATGTCCAGCAAGTAGCCGAGCAGCGTGCGCGTGTCGCGTGGATCGATCAGCCCGTCATCCCACAGGTTGGCGCTGCCGTAAAGCGCGGTGGATTGGCTGTCGAGTTTCTGCGCGGTGACCTGTTCGAGCATGTCGAGCATTTTCGGATCGGGCACGAGGCCGTCCTTGAGTTGCTTGGCCTCGGTGACAATGCGCAGCACTTTGCCGGCCTGCGCGCCCCCCATCACTGCGGTCCGGCTGTTGGGCCAGGCAAAGATAAAGCGTGGATCGAGGCCACGTCCGCACATCGCATAGTTACCGGCGCCGTAGGAACCGCCGACGACCATCGTCAGTTTAGGCACCCGCGCATTGGCCACTGCTTGAATCAGTTTCGAACCGTGTTTGATCACACCTTGCTGTTCGGACTCGGTGCCGACCATGAATCCCGTGGTGTTGTGGAAAAACAGCAGCGGCGTCTGGCTTTGATCGCACAGCTGGATGAACTGCGCGGCCTTGCTCGCACCGTTCGGTGTGATCGGGCCGTTGTTGCCGATAAAGCCGCAGGCACGGCCCTGAATCTTCAGTTGGCCGCAGATGGTTTGCTGATCGAACTCGCCTTTGAATTCGAGGAAATCCGATTCATCGGCGATGCGCGCGATGATTTCGCGCACGTCGTAGGGCTTTTTCGGATCGTCCGGGATCAGGCCCAGCAGTTCGTCGATAGGGTAGAGCGGCTCTTTGTATTGCGGCTCCGGCAGCCATGGCAGTTGTTCATTCCACGGCAGCATGCGCAGGATTTCGCGAACCTGACGCACACCGTCGGCATCGTTCTCGGCCAGGTATTCGGCAGTGCCGGCGACCTGCGCGTGCATCTCGGCGCCGCCCAGTTCTTCGTCGCTGGCCACTTCGCCGGTCGCCGCTTTGAGCAGCGGAGGGCCAGCGAGAAACAGCTTGGCTTTGCCGCGCACCACCACCACGTAATCCGACAGCCCCGGTTGATAAGCGCCGCCCGCCGTGGCCGAGCCGTGAACCACGGTGATCTGCGGCAAACCCATCGCCGACATGCGTGCCTGATTGGCAAAGCTGCGCGCGCCTTCGACGAAAATTTCCGCCGCGTAATTGAGATTGGCACCACCGCTTTCGGCGAGGGTGACTACCGGCAGTTTGTTTTCCTGGGCGATCTGCTGCAGGCGCAGGGATTTTTTCAGGCCGCTGGGCGAGATAGTGCCGCCCTTGATTGCACTGTTATTGGCGACGACCATGGCACGCACGCCGGACACGTAACCGATACCGGCAATCAAGCCGCCGCCGGCCGCACTGCCGTCCTTGTCATCGTGAAGCTTGTAACCGGCGAGGCTGGCCAGCTCGAGGAAGGGCGCGCCGGGATCGAGCAGCAGATTCAGGCGTTCGCGGGGCAGCAATTGCCCGCGCTTGTCGAATTTCGCCTTGGCTTCGGCGGCCTTGTTCAGCAAGTTCTGTTCGAGTTGTTGCACTTGCTCGATGGCCGTGAGCATCGCCGCGCGATTGCGGGCGAAGGCTTCGCTGTGCGGATCGAGTTGGGACTGGATCTGCGCCATGGCTTACTCCTTGTCCTTCAATACGTCGGGACGAAGCACTTCGGGTAAGTACGCCCGATGGAAACCGTTGAACGACTCGCTGGGCGTCGCCTTATGCAGCGGCCACGCACGGCTGCCGAGGCTGGCCGCGCCGTCGATTTTCAAGGTGCTGCCACTGATGAATGCCGCCGCGGGGCTGAGCAGAAACACAATCGCCGCACTGACTTCCGATTCGGTGCCGATACGCTTGAGCGGCACATGCTCGCGCAGGGTCGGAATCACCGCTTTGAACGCGCCGTCGTAAGTGTCCATGCCGCTGGACGCAATCCAGCCCGGCGCCACCGCGTTGACCCGCACCCCGGCGTAACCCCACTCGAACGCGGCGGTTTTGGTGAGGTTGTCCATGCCCGATCGTGCAGCGCCCGAGTGACCCATGCCGGGCATGCCGCCCCACATGTCGGCGAGCATGTTGACGATGTTGCCGCCGTGCTTGCTCATCGACTGGTTGAACACTTCCCGCGCCATCAGAAAGCCGCCGACCAGATTGGTGCGCAGCACGGTTTCGAAACCTTTCTGATTGATCGAGGCCAGCGGCGACGGGTACTGGCCACCGGCATTGTTGACCAGTCCGTGGATCGGCCCGTGTTCTGTGATCAACTCGGTGATCAGCAGTTTGACGGCTTCTTCATCGCGGATATCGCACGCTTTCCAGTGCGCGCGACCACCGTCCTCGGCGATCTCGGCGGCCACTGTTTGCAGCTTCTCCGGCTTGCGCCCGACCAGCAGTACATTGGCGCCGAGGGCGGCGAGTTCATGCGCGGTGCAGCGCCCGATACCGCTGCCACCACCCGTGACGATGATGGTTTGGCCGCTGAACAGATCGGCTTTGAAAATCGACGCGTAAGCCATGTAAACAGTCCTCTAGTCGAGCTGGTCGGCGATGCTCTGCGGCACCGGGATCTGGATTTCCAACAGTTGCTGGGCGAAGGCTTTGCCTTGCGGGTCGATGCGTAGACTGGCCACGCCGCCGCCGCCGAGGGCGTTTTCCAGGAGAAAATTCAAACTGTGGGTGCCGGGTAGATACCAGCGTTCGACCCGGCCATGAATCGGATCAAGGACGTGGCTCATCCAGTCAACGATCACTGCCGGTGTCAGCGCTTCGGCGATCCACGGCAGGTATTCGGGCTGGCGGGGGAGGACGCCGATATTGCTGTGGTTGCCCTTGTCCCCGGAACGCGCCACGGCCAGTTTGACCAACGGTACGCTGGCGTCCGCGCCGCCCTGGGGTTTGGGTGGGTGATGGGGCAGGGGCAAATCCCGGGTGTCGAGTTCGGTCGGCGAGGGCAGGGTGAACGGATGTTTTTCACCGGCCAGTTCGATGTGCAGGTCGCAGCGACTTTTATCGATCAGAAACGAGAACAGGCGGATCAGCGGATACACCGTCGGTCGCCCGCCGACGATGCCGGTCAGTCCCGGCGCCATACCGGTGGCGGCTTGGGCGATTTCTCGAGAGAAAAGAATCAGCGCCTGTTTGTTCGGATGCCGCACGGCGAGTTTGATCACCACTTCGCGGCTGTCACGACGCTGGCCGTGGGGGCCATAGGTAGCTTCGCTGCCGAGCAGTTCAATGTTGGTTTCGCTATAAGGCCCAAAGCCTCGTTGACTGAACATCTCGGCGGTCTTGTCGAGGATCGCCTGGCTGACGCGCTGTGCTTTTTCCACCGCGTCGATGCCGGCGATCAGGCAACTGGCGGTGCAGCGAAAGCCGTCCGGATAGGTGGCGCTGACCTTGTATTTGTCGCTGGGAGGCAGGCCTTTGGCGCCGTGCACATGCACCGCGTTCTTGCCTTGTTGCTGAAGTCTGACCTGACTGAAATCGCAGACCACATCGGGCAACAGATAGGCCTGAGGATCGCCGATCTCGTAAAGCATCTGCTCGCCGACGGTCAGCGGTGTGACCAGGCCGCCGGAGCCTTCGGGTTTGCTGACGATGAATTGGCTGTCGGCGCTGACTTCAACGATCGGAAAACCGATGTGTTCGTAGTCCGGCACGTCGCGCCAGTCAGTAAAATTGCCCCCCGTGCATTGTGCGCCGCATTCGATGATGTGCCCGGCCAGGGCGGCCTGGGCCAGTTTGTCGTAGTCATGCCACGACCAGCCGAATTCATGCACCAGCGCGGCGCTGACCACGGCGCTGTCGACGACTCGACCGGTGATGACGATATCGGCGCCCAGTCGTAGCGCCTCGACGATGCCCGGTGCGCCGAGGTAGGCGTTGGTCGACACGCACATCGGCGGCAGTGGCGCGCCAGTGAACATTTCGCTGATGCCGGTGAGTTGTCTGAATTGCGCTTGCAGGTCATCGCCGAGCAGCACGGCGATCTTGAGTGCTACACCCGCCTTGTCGCACGCCGCTTGCAGGGCGGCGGCGCACGCCTGCGGATTGACTCCGCCGGCGTTGCTGATGACGCGGATGTTCTGCTCGGCCAGTTGCGGCAGCAGCGGGGTGAGCACTTCGACGAAGTCGCTGGCGAACCCGGCCAGCGGGTCTTTCATGCGTGCGCCGGCCATGATCGACATCGTGATCTCGGCCAGGTAATCGAATACCAGATAATCCAGGCGCCCGCCGGCCACGAGCTGTGCGGCGGCGGTCGACGTGTCACCCCAGAAAGCACTGGCGCATCCGATGCGGACGGTTTTGGGCATGTTTATCTCCGACTCAGGAACCTGCGACAGAAGTGTCTGGAGGCTACCAAGCAAGCGCTTGGTTTGTAAACAGCTGAAGTATCTTCTGCCCAAGCGCTTGCTTGGTCGCCGCCGGCGGCTTAAATTGCGCGCAACCCTGCGGTTTCAGGGGGCAACAGACTGATCGACTGTAGGAGAGAACGGGTGGACGAGCAAAAAGCCCTGAGGGTCATGCGCGAATTGGTCGACGAAGGCCAGTTGACCGACCCGGACAGCGCCCGTGGCAAATTGCTGCAAGTGGCGGCTCACCTGTTCCGCAACAAAGGGTATGAACGTACGACGGTGCGCGATTTGGCCGGCGCAGTGGGGATTCAGTCGGGGAGTATTTTCCACCACTTCAAAAGCAAAGACGAAATTCTGCGCGCAGTGATGGAAGAAACCATCCGCTATAACACCGCACTGATGCGTGCGGCACTGGCTGAGGCCGGCAATGTGCGCGAGCGCGTGTTGGCGCTGATACGCTGCGAATTGCAGTCGATCATGGGCGGCAGCGGCGAAGCGATGGCGGTATTGGTTTATGAATGGCGCTCGTTGTCAGAGGAGGGCCAGGCCAGAGTCCTCGCTTTGCGCGATGTCTACGAAGATATCTGGCTGCAGGTGCTCGGTGAGGCCAAGGACGCGGGGTTTATCCGTGGCGACGTATTTGTTACCCGACGTTTCCTCACAGGGGCTTTGTCCTGGACCACCACCTGGTTCCGTGCTGGCGGCAGTTTGAGTCTTGATCAGTTGGCCGATGAAGCGCTGATACTGGTTCTGGAAGAGCGTTAGCGCTTTCTATCGGTTCGGGAAACTGGCTAACTGGGCGAAACCGCCTAGCTTGAATGCATTGATCGGTATTTTTTCGGGGAGTGGGGTGTTTTGAAGTCTTCGCCAATTCGGACGGCCGCGGTGTTTTTGCTCGCAGCGCTGGCGGCATCATCGGTGTTGTCTGTCCAGGCAGCGCAACTGGTTCGGGTCGGCGCTGCGCATTTTCCGCCTTACACCGTTCGCCCTGAAAACGGCGCCGACACGGGGCTGTTACCTCAATTGGTCGAGGCGTTGAATCGCCTGCAACACGACTACCAGTTCGTGCTGGTGCCGACCTCGATTCCGCGACGTTTCGGTGATTTCAAGCAGGGCCGGATCGACATGGCGATCTTCGAGAACCCTGATTGGGGCTGGAAAGAGATTCCCCACACCGACGTCGATATGGGGCTTGAGGACGCTGAAATCTTCGTTGCTCAACGCGAAAGCGGTCGCCAGCAAAGCTACTTTGCCGATCTCAACGGCAAACGTCTGGCGCTGTTCAGTGGTTACCACTACGAATTTTCCAACTTCAACGCCGATCCCAAGTTACTCGCGCAAAACTTTAACGCCACCCTGACCTACTCCCACGACAGCAACCTGTTGATGGTGCTGCGCGGGCGCGCGGATATCGCACTGGTGACCCGTTCATATCTGAGTGATTACCTGCTGCGCAATGAGAAGGTGCGTGACGAGTTGCTGGTGTCGCAACGCATCGATCAGGTCTATCACCACTATGCGATTCTGCGTCCGACCGCGCCGATCACTGGGGAGGAGTTCGGCAAGCTGCTGCAGGGGCTGCGCGATAACGGCGAGATGCTGAAGATTTTCGAGCCCTACAGGATCGCCGTGGTGCCGGTGCCTCGTCGTTGAGGCACTGATTTGTGCGCAACGCCTAAATTTCTCTTTCCGGATCACGTCCCATCGTTGAACTGTCGACGATTACCGTGAGCCCGACCCATGTCCAATCTGAATGAGCTGACTGCCCTGGCCTTGCCTTCGGGCAGTCAGTTGCTAGCCGATGTCACCGAAAGCCGTCTGAGCCTGAGCCTGGACGGGCAGCCGCTGATCCGGCTGCGCCTTGATCGTGAGGCCAAAGGGCCGATCCACATCGATGAACGTTTTGCGTTGCCGCCAGGTCAGGCACTGTGGGCGGCGTGTTACTGGTTGTTCGCTCGCGATCCTGCGTGTCAGCAATTGACTTGGCTACTGGATCAGCCGCCGACCGAAGCTTTGCTCAGCGGATTGTTGGTGAGCACTGAAGTGGCGGGGGAATATCGCTGTGAGCGTTCGCTGTTCTGGCAATTGCCGCAACCGTGGCTCGGCACTTCTCTGACCGGCAGCTATCCGCAGCAAATGGTCATCAGCCAGGGTAAGCGTCATCCGTTGCGTCCGGTCAAACCGCGCGGTGAAGTCTATCGGCGTTTCGATGCGCGACTCGGTGCGTGGATTTCCCTGCGCACGGTCGAGATCGAGGAAGACCTGCCGCGCTTCAACCGCTGGCAGAACAGCCCGCGCGTTGCCAGTTTCTGGCAGGAAGAAGGCACGATCGAAAAGCATCGTGAATACCTCAGCAAACTCGACGCCGATCCGCACACGCTCACCCTGATCGGCTGTTTCGACGATCAGCCGTTTGCTTATTTCGAAGCCTATTGGGCCAAGGAAGACCGCATTGCGCCGTTCTACGATGCCGACAATTACGACCGTGGCATTCATATGCTGGTGGGGGAAGAAGATCACCGCGGCCCGCATAAAGTGGCGAGCTGGCTGTCGGCGCTGGTGCATTACCTGTTTCTGGATGATCCACGTACCCAGCGCGTGGTCGCCGAGCCGCGTGCCGACAACGCGAAGATGATCGGCCACATGCAAAACCAGTGCTTCCACTGCGAGAAAGAGTTCGACTTCCCGCACAAGCGCGCGGCGCTGATGATGCTGGGGCGTGAGCGGTTTTTTGATCGGTGCAAACTGGCTTGATGATGGGGCCTCAGGATCTCGGTGATCCTGAGGTCGCCTTCGCGAGCAGGCTCGCTCCCACATTTAACCGTGTTCTTTCAGGAGAAATGCAGTCGAATGTGGGAGCGAGCCTGCTCGCGAATGAGGGCGTCAACACTTCTCTGATTATCGACGACCCACCGCCACCGCATCCCGACGACTGCCCGACACCTTGCGGCAGTGCACCAGCGCATCGCGAATCATGAAGTTGACCAAAGTCGGCGAAACGCCGAGTTCCTTGGCGATGTCCTTTTGCGGCACGCCATGCAGACGGTACATCTCGAATGCATAGCGAGTGCGACTCGGTAGCTCGGTCAGCGCATCGGCGATGTGTTCCAGGGTCGAGAAGTTGATGTGCGAGGTTTCCGGCGAAGCACCTTGAATAACCACGTTCAGCCCTTCCTCTTCAGGGCCGGAATATTTCTGCTCCAGCGCCTGTTTGCGGTAGTGATCGATGGCGAGGTTGCGCACGATCTGGAACAGATAACTCAGTTGGGCTTTGATCGACGATGTAATGGGTGGCGCCGACTGCAGTCGGAAAAACGCATCCTGTACCACATCTTCGGCGCGCGACCGGCAGCCGGTAATACGCGCTGCGATTTTGACCAGAATCAGTCGATTGTCGACGAATGCCTGAAGTAGCGGTGAATCGCACCTGCTTGTGGATACTTGTTCCGTCATGGAAATCACCTTGCTGCCAATTGGTTCGTGGGGCGCCTGGGGGAGGGGGCGTCCTACACATCGAGCGACAAATTATGTTGAATGATAATGATTGTCAAATGAGAAAGAGAAGTAATGCTCTGGTTCGGTGCAATCTGAGAACTGCGACACGCCGCCGCAGCCCGGCCCTATTGGTGATCCGCCTTGGCGACTAATTATTTCCAGACGTCATCCGTTCTCATTGGTGAACGGTTCCGGGTAACGAGCCCCGGCCAGACAGCATTCCCATGCCTTGCGCGGTCGGCGTAGACCGCGCCCTGCATGCCCTTGAGGGGCGTGACGCAGCAACCCGATTCCACTAGCAAGCCGAATTCAGGCAGGAAACCTCATGACCGACGCGTTCGAACTTCCCAGCACCCTGGTCCAAGCCCTTCAGCGCCGCGCGGCCCTGACGCCGGATCGGCTGGCCCTGCGCTTTCTCGCCGAAAGCGAAGAGCAAACGGTGGTGCTCAGTTATCGCGAACTCGATCAGCGCGCCCGCACGATTGCTGCCGCCCTGCAAGCCGAGGCTGAATTCGGTGATCGCGCCGTGCTGCTGTTCCCCAGCGGCCCGGACTACGTCGCGGCGTTCTTTGGTTGCCTGTACGCCGGGGTCATCGCGGTACCGGCCTATCCGCCGGAATCGGCCCGCCGTCATCACCAGGAGCGCCTGCTGTCGATCATTGCTGACGCCGAACCGCGCCTGCTGCTGACCAGCGCCGACCTGCGCGACGCCTTACAGCAGATCGAAGGCGCGCCGCCGTTGCTGTGTGTCGACACTCTCGACAACGCACTCGCCGAAGGCTGGGTTGAACCGACCCTGCCGGCCGATCACATTGCCTTTTTGCAATACACTTCCGGCTCCACTGCACTGCCCAAAGGCGTGCAGGTCAGCCACGGCAATCTCGTCGCCAACGAACTGCTGATTCGTCACGGTTTCGGTATCGATGCGAACCCGGACGACGTGATCGTCAGCTGGTTGCCGCTGTACCACGACATGGGCTTGATCGGTGGTCTGCTGCAACCGATTTTCAGCGGCGTGCCGTGCATCCTGATGTCGCCGGCGTACTTCCTTGGTCGGCCACTGCGCTGGCTCGAAGCAATCAGCCAATACGGCGGCACCATCAGCGGCGGGCCGGATTTCGCCTACCGCCTGTGCAGCGAGCGAGTCAGCGAATCGGCGCTGGAGCGCCTCGACCTGAGCCGCTGGCGCGTGGCCTATTCCGGCTCCGAACCGATTCGTCTCGACACCAATGAGCGCTTCGCCGAGAAGTTCGCCGCATGTGGCTTCAGCGAAGACAGTTTCATGGCGTCCTACGGTCTGGCGGAAGCCACGTTGTTCGTTGCTGGCACGCCGCGCGGCACCGGCATTCCTGCGCTGCGCGTGGACGACCAGGCCTTGGCGCAGAACCGTGCCGAGCCCGGCGACGGCAGCCCGATCATGAGCTGCGGCATCAGCCAGCCGGAACACGCGGTGTTGATCGTCGAGCCCACCCACCTGCAAGAGCTTGCCGACAACGCCGTCGGCGAAGTCTGGGCCGCCGGGCCGAGCATTGCTCTCGGTTACTGGCGCAACCCGGAGGCCAGCGCCAAGACTTTCGTCCAGCACGCGGGGCGTACCTGGCTGCGTACCGGTGACCTCGGTTTCATGCGTGACGGCGAACTGTTCATCACCGGTCGCTTGAAAGACATGCTGATCGTGCGCGGCCACAACCTCTATCCGCAGGACATCGAGAAAACGGTCGAAAGCGAAGTGGAAGTGGTGCGCAAGGGCCGGGTCGCGGCGTTCGCGGTCACTCAGGATGGTGAAGAGGGCATCGGCATCGCTGCGGAAATCAGTCGCAGCGTGCAGAAAATCCTCCCGCCCGAAGCGCTGATCAAAGCCATTCGCCAAGCGGTGGCCGAGGCGTATCAAGAGGCACCGAGCGTGGTGGTATTGCTCAATCCGGGCGCGCTGCCGAAAACCTCCAGCGGCAAATTGCAGCGTTCGGCCTGCCGCAACCGCCTGGCCGATGGCAGCCTCGACAGCTATGCAGTGTTTCCTTCGACCCCTTGCGAAACCCCGGATGCGCCGGCAACCGCCTCGGAGCTCGAAGCCCTGATCGGCAAGATCTGGGCTGAGCAACTGAACGTCAAACAGGTCAACGCCGACGATCACTTCTTCCTGCTCGGCGGTAACTCGATCGCCGCGGCGCAAGTGATCGCTCGCGTGCGTGAAGAACTGCGTCTGGAGCTGAATCTGCGCCTGTTGTTTGAAGCGCCGACCCTGTCCGCATTCGCCGCCGCTGTGGCGCAACAGCAACAGGATGGCGGCAGCGCCCAAGGCGAAATCTGCGCGTTGTCACGCAGCGAGCCGATGCCCCAATCGCTGGCGCAGAACCGCTTGTGGATCACTTGGCAACTCGACCCGCAAAGCAGCGCCTACAACATTCCCGGCGCCCTGCGTTTGCGCGGCGAACTCGACGAAGACGCATTGCGCGCCAGCTTCCAGCAACTGATTGAGCGCCACGAATCCTTGCGCACGCGCTTCTTCGAACGTGATGGCGTGGCGTTGCAACAGGTCGACGCGACAGCAGAGTTCAACCTGCAACTGATCGACATCAGCGACCTGCCGGCCCATGAGCGCGAAGCCCGCGCCCAGCAGATCCGCGAAGACGAAGCGCGCACGCAGTTCGATCTGGAACAAGGCCCGCTGCTGTGGGTGACGCTGATCCGGCTCGATGACGAAGATCACCAACTGCTGGTGACGCTGCATCACATCATCGCCGACGGCTGGTCGCTGAACGTGTTGATCGATGAGTTCTCGCGCCTGTATGCCGCCGCTTCCCAAGGCCAGCGAGCTGAACTCGCGCCACTGCCAACCCAATACGCCGATTACGGCAGCTGGCAGCGCCAATGGCTGGCGCAAGGCGAGGGCGAGCGGCAACTGGCGTACTGGAAATCGCAGTTGGGCGATGAACATCCGACGCTGGAGCTGGCCACCGATCATCCGCGTTCCGCTCAGCAACTTCACAGCGCCGCGCGCCATAGCGTGCGTCTGAGCGTCAGCCTCAGCGAAGCGATCCGCAACACTGCACAAGCTCATGAAGCCACCCCGTTCATGCTGTTGCTCTCGGCATTCCAGAGCCTGTTGCACCGCTACAGCGGGCAGCGCGATATTCGCATCGGCGTGCCCAATGCCAACCGTCCGCGCCTGGAAACCCAAGGCCTGATCGGCTTCTTCATCAACACCCAGGTGCTGCGCGCCGAAGTCGATTCGCGCCTGTCGTTTATCGAGTTGCTGGCGCAAACCCGCCAGGCTGCACTCGGTGCTCAGGCCCATCAGGATCTGCCATTCGAACAACTGCTCGAAGCCTTCCCGCAGGCTCGCGAACAAGGCCTGTTCCAGGTCATGTTCAACCATCAGCAACGTGACCTGAGTGCGCTCAAGCGTCTGCCGGGTCTGCTCGCCGAAGAGCTGCCGTGGCACAGCCGCGAGGCCAAGTTCGACCTGCAACTGCACAGCGAAGAAGATCGCAACGGGCGCCTGAGCCTGTCCTTCGACTACGCCGATGAACTGTTCGACGCGGCGACCATCGCGCGACTGGCCGAGCACTTCAGCAATCTCTTGCGCGAGGTCTGCGAGCAACCGCAACGCGCCATTGGTGATCTGCAACTGTTGGCCACCGCCGAACACGATCAGCAAAAAGACTGGAGCGTCGCCCCGTGCACTGAGGCACAACAATGGCTGCCGGCGTTGCTCAACGAGCAAGTGCGCCAGACCCCGGAGCGCACTGCGCTGGTGTGGGACGGTGGCAGCCTCGATTTCGCCGAACTGCATGCCCAAGCCAACCGACTGGCGCATTACCTGCGCGACAAAGGCGTCGGCCCGGATGTCTGCGTGGCCATCGCCGCCGAGCGCTCGCCGCAGCTGTTGATCGGCCTGCTGGCGATCATCAAGGCCGGCGGTGCCTATGTGCCGCTGGACCCGGATTACCCGGCCGATCGTCTGGCCTACATGCTCAGCGACAGCGGCGTCGAACTGCTGCTGACCCAGACCGAATTGCTTGATCGTTTGCCGGCCAGCGAGGGCGTCAGCGTCATCGCCATGGACGCGTTGCATCTGGAGAATTGGCCAAGCCAGGCACCGGGTCTGCACCTGCACGGCGACAACCTCGCGTATGTGATTTACACCTCCGGCTCCACCGGCCAACCGAAAGGCGTCGGCAACACCCACGCGGCACTGGCCGAACGTCTGCAATGGATGCAGAACAGCTATCGTCTCGACGAAACCGACGTGTTGATGCAAAAGGCGCCGATCAGTTTCGACGTGTCGGTGTGGGAATGCTTCTGGCCGCTGATCACTGGCGCGCGTTTGCTGATTGCCGGCCCGGGTGAACACCGTGATCCGCATCGCATCGCACAGCTTGTTCAGCAATGCGGCGTGACCACGCTGCACTTCGTGCCACCGCTGCTTGCGTTGTTCGTCGACGAGCCGCTGAGTGCCGAATGCACCAGCCTGCGCCGGGTGTTCTCCGGCGGCGAAGCCTTGCCCGCAGAGTTGCGTAACCGGGTACTGGCGCAACTGCCCGCGGTGCAACTGCACAACCGATACGGCCCGACCGAAACCGCGATCAACGTTACCCACTGGCATTGCACAATGGCCGATGGCGAGCGTTCGCCGATTGGCCGACCGCTGGGCAACGTGGTTTGCCGCATTCTCGACGCTGATCTCAACCCCGTGCCGGCTGGCGTACCGGGTGAGTTGTGCATCAGCGGCATCGGTCTGGCCCGGGGTTACCTCGGCCGTCCTTCGTTGACCGCCGAACGTTTCGTCGTCGATCCATTGGGCGAGCAGGGTGAGCGCTTGTACCGTACCGGCGACCGCGCACGCTGGACGGCCGACGGCGTAATTGAATACCTCGGTCGTCTCGATCAGCAGGTCAAGTTGCGTGGCTTCCGCGTCGAGCCGGAAGAAATCGAAGCGCGTCTGCTCGCTCAAAACGGCGTCGCCCAAGCCGTGGTGCTGGTGCGCGAAACCGCTGCCGGCGCCCAGTTGATCGGCTACTTCACCGCGACCGATGCCAGCGAAGATCAGGACGCGCAGATCACTCGCCTGAAAACCGCACTGGCCGCCGAGCTACCGGAATACATGGTCCCGGCGCAACTGATGCGTTTGCACGAAATGCCCCTGAGCCCCAGCGGCAAAATCGATCGTCGCGCCTTGCCCGAACCGCAGTGGCAAGCGCGCGAACACGTCGAACCGGTGACTGAACTTGAGCGGCAGATCGCCGAGATCTGGCGCGAAGTGCTGGGCCTGACGCAAGTCGGCCTGCGCGACGATTTCTTTGCCCTCGGCGGGCACTCGCTGCTGGCCACGCAAATCATCTCCCGCAGCCGTCAGGCCTGCGACGTCGAACTGCCGCTGCGCGCCTTGTTCGAACACAGCGAACTGGGTGATTTCGCCGAGCAGATCCGTCTGATCCAGGCCAGCGGCCGCACCAATAAACAGCCGCCGATTGAAAAAGTCGACCGCAGCCAACCGGTGCCGCTGTCCTATTCGCAGCAGCGCATGTGGTTCCTCTGGCAGATGGAACCGGACAGCCCGGCGTACAACGTCGGCGGCATGGCGCGCCTGCGCGGCGTGTTGCATGTCGAGCGTTTCGAGGCAGCGTTGCAAGCACTGATCCTGCGTCACGAAACCCTGCGCACCACGTTCCCGAGCGTCGATGGCGTGGCTCGTCAGCGCGTGCATGCCGAGACTGGCGTGCGCATGGACTGGAAGGATTTTTCGAAACTGGCGGCTGATGTCCGTGAGCAAAACGTCCAGCAGTTGGCCGACGAAGAAGCACACCAGCCGTTCGATCTGGAAACCGGCCCGCTGCTGCGCGCCTGCCTGGTCAAAACCGCCGAGCACGAACACTATTTCGTCCTGACCCTGCACCACATCGTCACCGAAGGCTGGGCGATGGATATTTTCGCCCGCGAACTCAGCGCGCTCTACGAAGCCTTTGTCGATGACCGCGATTCGCCGCTGGAACCGTTGCCGGTGCAGTACCTCGACTACAGCGTCTGGCAACGCAACTGGCTGGAGTCCGGCGAGCGTCAGCGTCAGCTCGACTACTGGACCGCGCAACTCGGTCGCGAACACCCGCTGCTGGAATTGCCGGGCGACCGTCCGCGTCCGCCGGTGCAAAGCCATCAGGGTGAACTGTTCCGTTTCGACCTCAGCGACGACCTCGCCGCCCGCGTCCGTGCCTTCAATGCGCAAAATGGTCTGACCCTGTTCATGACCATGACCGTCGCACTCGCTACGCTGCTCTATCGCTACAGCGGCCAGACCGATCTGCGCATCGGCGCGCCGGTGGCCAACCGCATTCGCCCGGAAAGCGAGGGGCTGATCGGCGCGTTCCTCAACACCCAAGTGCTGCGCTGCCAGCTCGACGGGCAGATGTCGGTCGGTGAGTTGTTCGAGCAGGTTCGCCACACGGTAATCGAAGGGCAGTCCCATCAGGATCTGCCGTTCGATCATCTGGTTGAAGCTTTGCAGCCGCCACGCAGCGCTGCTTACAACCCGCTGTTCCAGGTGATGTGCAACGTGCAGCGCTGGGAGTTTCAACAGAGCCGCATGCTCGCCGGCATGACCGTCGAATATATGGCCAACGATGCGCGGGCGACCAAGTTCGACCTCAACCTGGAAGTCACCGACCTCGACCATCGCCTCGGTTGCTGCCTGACGTACAGCACCGATCTGTTCGACGAACCGACCATCGCACGCATGGCCAAACATTGGCGCAACTTGCTGCAAGCGCTGATCGCTGATCCGCAGCAGCGCCTGAGCGAACTGCCGCTGCTCGATAAACCGGAACAGCAGAACCTGCTCGACAGCCTTGGCATCGAGCCGGGTGAGCATCGTCTCGATCAGTGCATCCATCATCTGTTCGCCGAGCAAGCGCTGATGCGCAAGGACGCTCCGGCCCTGACCTTCGCCGGGCAGACCCTGAGCTACGCCGAACTCGACGCCCGTGCCAATCGTCTGGCCTGGGCGCTGCGTGAGCGTGGGGTCGGGCCGCAAGTGCGGGTCGGCCTGGCACTGGAGCGCTCGCTGGAAATGGTTATCGGCTTGCTGGCGATTCTCAAGGCTGGCGGCGCCTACGTGCCGCTGGACCCGGAATACCCGCTCGACCGTCTGCACTACATGATCGAAGACAGCCGCATCGGTCTGCTGCTCAGCGACCGTGCGATGTTCAAAGCCCTCGGCGACCTGCCGTCGAGCGTGGCGCGCTGGTGCCTGGAAGATGACCGCGCGGCACTGACGCAATACCCGGCCAGCGAGTTGCCGTTTATCAGTCTGCCACAGCATCAGGCCTACCTGATTTACACCTCGGGGTCGACCGGCAAGCCGAAAGGCGTGGTGGTCTCTCACGGCGAAATCGCCATGCACTGCCAAGCGGTAATCCAACGCTTCGGTATGCGTCCGGACGACTGCGAGTTGCACTTCTATTCGATCAATTTCGACGCCGCCACCGAGCGTCTGCTGGTGCCGCTGCTCAGCGGCGCTCAGGTGGTGTTGCGTGCGCAGGGTCAGTGGGACGCGGAAGAAATCTGCGGTTTGATCCGTACGCATAAAATCAACGTGCTCGGTTTTACCCCGAGCTACGGCAGCCAGTTGGCACAGTTCCTCGCGACGCAAAACGAAATCCTCCCGGTGCGCATGATCATCACCGGCGGCGAGGCGCTGACCGGCGAACACTTGCAACGGATTCGCGCGGCGTTCAAACCGTCGATGTTCTTCAACGCCTACGGCCCGACCGAAACCGTGGTCATGCCGCTGGCCAGTCTGGCCCCGGACGTGCTGGAAGAGGGCGCCGGCAGTGTGCCGATCGGCAGCGTGATCGGTGCGCGTGTCGCCTACATTCTTGATGCCGATCTGGCGCTGGTGCCGCAAGGCGCGACCGGTGAATTGTTCATCGGCGGTGCCGGGCTGGCTCAGGCCTATCACGACCGTGCGGGCATCACTGCCGAGCGCTTTGTCGCTGACCCGTTCGCCACTGAGGGCGGGCGGATGTACCGCACCGGCGACCTGGTGCGCCAGCGTGCCGACGGCTTGGTGGAGTATCTGGGGCGGATCGACCATCAGGTGAAAATCCGTGGGTTCCGTATCGAGTTGGGCGAAATCGAAACCCGTCTGCTCGATCACGATTCGATCCGCGAAGCGGTGGTGCTGGCGCTGGATGCGCCGAGCGGCAAGCAACTGGTTGGCTACCTCGTCACCGAGATCGCTGAGCAAGGTGAAACCAAACAGGCTGAACTGCGTGACGCGCTGAAGTCGCACCTCAAGGCGCAATTGCCGGATTACATGGTGCCGACGCACCTGATCCTGTTGGCAAGCATGCCGCTGACCGCCAACGGCAAACTCGACCGCCGTGCCTTGCCGGCGCCGGACCCGGAGCTGAACCGTCAGAGCTACGTGGCTCCAAGCAATGAACTCGAGCAAACGCTGGCGCAGATCTGGTGCGAAGTGCTCAACGTCGAACAGGTAGGCCTCAACGACAACTTCTTCGAACTCGGTGGTGATTCGATTCTGTCGATTCAAGTGGTCAGCCGAGCGCGGCAGCAGGGCATTCACTTCAGCCCGCGTGATCTGTTCCAGCACCAGACCGTGCAGACGCTCGCCGCCGTGGCCAGCCGCACAGAACAGGTGACGGCCGAGCAAGGATTGGTAGCCGGTGAGTCGCGCCTGACGCCGATTCAGCATTGGTTCTTTGACACTGCAATCGCTGAGCGTCAGCACTGGAACCAGGCGTTGTTGCTGGAACCGACCGCAGCCCTTGAGCCGCTTCGTCTGGAGCAAGCGTTGCTGGCGGTGATCGAGCAGCACGACGCCTTACGCCTGCGCTTCACTGAAGTGGCTGGCGAATGGCACGCAACGCATCAACCGGTGTCCGAAGTCGCCGTGCTGTGGCAAGTGCGCGTCACCTCGATGGACCAGTGTGCGGCACTGTTTGCCGATGCCCAGCGCAGTCTCGATCTGGAAAGCGGCCCGCTGTTGCGCGCCTTGCTGGTCGATGGCCCGGATGCTCAGCAACGCCTGTTCATCGCCATTCACCACTTGGTGGTCGACGGTGTGTCGTGGCGCGTGTTGCTTGACGATCTGCAAACCGTGTATCGCCAACTCGATACCGATCAGTCGGTGGAGCTGCCGGCGAAAACCAGCGCCTTCAAGGACTGGGCGGCGCGCTTGCAGGCTTACGCTGGCAGCGAATCCTTGCGTGAAGAACTCAACTGGTGGCAGACCCAACTGGCCGGCCCGAACGCTGATCTGCCTTGCGAAAATCCACAGGGCGGCCAGCAGAATCGCCACGCTCAAACGGTTAGCGTGCGTCTGGATGCAGAAAACACCAAACAACTGCTGCAACAGGCGCCGAGCGCTTATCGCACCCAGGTCAACGATCTGCTGCTGACCGCCCTGGCCCGCGTGATGTGCCGCTGGAGCGGTCAAGAGTCGGCGCTGATTCAACTTGAAGGTCACGGTCGCGAAACCCTGTTCGACGACATCGACCTGACCCGCACCGTCGGCTGGTTCACCAGCGCTTACCCGCTGCGCCTGACCCCGCACAGCATTGAAGAGGCCGCCGGGCAGGGCGCTTCGATCAAGGCGATCAAGGAGCAACTGCGCGCTGTGCCGCACAAAGGGCTGGGTTATGGCGTGCTGCGTTATCTGGCCGATGACCTCAGCCAGCGCAGCATGGCGGCGTTGCCCAATGCCCCGGTCACTTTCAACTACCTCGGCCAGTTCGACCAGAGTTTCGGCAGCGATGCGCTGTTCCGTCCGCTGGACGAGCCGGTCGGTGCCGCCCACGACCCGCAGGCGCCACTGCCCAACGAGTTGAGCGTCGACAGTCAGGTCTATGGTGGTGAACTGCTGCTGCGCTGGACTTTCAGCGCCGAGCGTTATGACGCGCAGACCATCAGTGAGCTGGCCGATGCCTACCTCGCTGAACTGCAAAGTCTGATCAGCCATTGCCTGCGAGACGAGGCCGGTGGTCTGACACCGTCAGACTTCCCGCTGGCCAGACTGACCCAGGCGCAACTCGATGCACTGCCGGTGCCCGCCGCGCATATCGAAGACGTTTATCCGCTGGCGCCGATGCAGGAAGGCATGTTGCTGCACACCTTGCTCGAACCGGGCACCGGTCTGTACTACATGCAGGATCGCTACCGCATCAACAGCGAACTCGACCCTGAGCGTTTCGCTCAGGCCTGGCAAGCGGTGGTCGCGTGTCATGAAGCTCTGCGTGCGTCGTTCTGCTGGAACGTCGGCGAAGACATGCTGCAAGTGATCCACACCCCGGGTCGTACGCCCATCGAGTACCTGGACTGGAGCGCCATTGCCGAATCCGAGCAGGAACCCAAGCTGCAAGCGCTGCTGAAAAGCGAACGTGAGGCCGGGTTCGATCTGCTCAATCAGGCGCCGTTCCACCTGCGGCTGATCAAGGTCGGCGCGGCGCGCTACTGGTTCATGATGAGCAACCATCACATCCTCATCGATGCCTGGTGCCGCTCGCTGCTGATGAACGACTTCTTCGAGATTTACACCGCCCTCGGCGAAGGTCGCGAAGCACAGTTGAGCGTGCCGCCGCGCTACCGCGATTACATCGGTTGGCTGCAACGCCAGAGCCTGGCCGAAGCACGGCAGTGGTGGCAGCAGAACCTGCAAGGGTTCGAGCGCACCACACCGATCCCGAGTGATCGTCCGTTCCTGCGTGAACACGCCGGTGAGAGCGGCGGTATGGTCGTCGGCGACCGCTATACCCGTTTGAATGTCGAGGATGGTGCCCGTCTGCGCGAGTTGGCCCAGGCCCATCAACTGACCATCAATACCTTCGCTCAAGCGGCGTGGGCCTTGGTGCTGCGCCGCATGAGCGGGGATCGCGACGTGCTGTTCGGCGTGACCGTGGCCGGGCGCCCGGTGGACATGCCGCAGATGCAACGCACCGTCGGTCTGTTCATCAACAGCATCGCGTTGCGGGTGCAGATCCCGGCGGACGATCAGCGCGCCAGTGTGCGTCAGTGGCTGAGCGGTTTGCTCGACAGCAACATGCAGCTGCGCGAGTACGAATACCTGCCGTTGGTGAGCATTCAGGAACAGAGCGAACTGCCCAAAGGCCAGCCGCTGTTCGACAGCCTGTTCGTGTTCGAAAACGCTCCGGTAGAAGTCTCGGTACTGGATCGTGCGCAGAGCCTCAACGCGACATCGGATTCGGGCCGGACCCACACCAATTTCCCGATTACGGCGGTGTGCTACCCGGGCGATGATCTCGGTTTGCACTTGTCCTATGACCAGCGTTACTTCGACAAATCGACCATCGAACGCATGCTCGGTGAGTTCAAGCGTCTGCTGTTGGCGCTGGTCGATGGTTTCCATGGCGACATGGCCGACCTGCCATTGCTGGGAGCCGAGGAACAGGACTTCCTCCTGCACGGTTGCAACCAGAGCGCCCACGATTATCCGCTGGAGCAGAGCTACATTGCGCTGTTCGAAGCGCAGGTTGCCCAGCATCCGCAACGTGTTGCGGCCAGTTGCCTCGATGTTCGCCTGAGCTATCAGGCGTTGAACCAGAATGCCAACCGCCTCGGCCATGCACTGGTCGCGGCCGGGGTGCAGATGGATCAACCGGTGGCGTTGCTGGGCGAACGTAACCTTGATCTGTTGGGCATGATCATCGGCAGCTTCAAGTCGGGTGCCGGTTACCTGCCGCTGGATCCGGGTCTGCCGAGTCAGCGTCTGCAACGGATCATCGAGCTGAGCCGCACGCCGGTGCTGGTCTGCAGCGAAGCATGCCGTGAACAGGCGCAGACCCTGCTCGATGAATTCAACTGCGCCAATCGTCCACGGTTGCTGGTGTGGGAAGAGGTGCAAGCCGCCGCGACATCGGCGCAGAACCTCGGCATTCACAGCGGCCCGGACAACCTCGCCTATGTGATTTACACCTCGGGTTCGACCGGCCTGCCGAAAGGCGTGATGGTCGAGCAGCGCGGCATGCTCAATAACCAGTTGAGCAAGGCGCCGTACCTGAACCTGACTGACGCCGACGTGATCGCGCAAACCGCTTCGCAAAGCTTCGACATTTCGGTCTGGCAGTTCCTCGCCGCGCCGCTGTTTGGCGCACGGGTCGACATCGTGCCGAACACCATCGCCCACGATCCGCAAGGTTTGCTGGTGCATGTGCAGGCACAGGGCATCACTGTGCTGGAAAGTGTGCCGTCGCTGATTCAAGGCATGCTCGCCTCGGATCGTCTGAGCCTCGATGGTCTGCGCTGGATGCTGCCGACCGGTGAAGCGATGCCGCCGGAACTGGCGCATCAGTGGCTGCTGCGTTACCCGGACATCGCTCTGGTCAACGCTTATGGCCCGGCGGAATGTTCCGATGACGTGGCGTTCTACCGCGTCGATATGGCTTCGACTCGCGGCAGTTACTTGCCGATCGGTACGCCGACCGACAACAACTTGCTGTACCTGCTCGATGGCGCACTGGAGTTGGTGCCGTTGGGTGCGGTGGGTGAGTTGTGTGTCGCCGGCACCGGTGTCGGTCGCGGTTATGTCAGCGATCCGCTGCGCACCGCGCCGGTGTTTGTACCGAACCCGTTCGGTGCACCGGGTGAGCGTCTGTATCGCACTGGCGATCTGGCACGGCGCCGCAGCGACGGCGTGCTGGAGTACGTCGGCCGGGTCGACCATCAGGTGAAGATTCGCGGTTACCGGATCGAGCTGGGTGAAATCGAAGCGCGTCTGCATGAACAACCGGAAGTTCGCGAGGGTGCGGTGGGTGTGCAGGAAGGTGTCAACGGCAAACACTTGGTTGGCTATTTGGTGGCGGCGGATAGCGCGCTCAATCCGAGCGAACGTCTGGAACGCATCAAACAACGCCTGCGCTCCGAGCTGCCGGAATACATGGTGCCGCTGCACTGGTTGTGGCTGGAACAACTGCCGCTCAACGCCAACGGCAAACTCGACCGCAAGGCCCTGCCGGCGCTGGAGATCGGTCAGTTGCAGAGCGAGGATTACCTGGCCCCGCGCAATGACCTGGAGCAGACCCTGGCGGATGTCTGGGCCGAGGTGCTAAAGGTCGAGAAGGTGGGCGTGCGCGACAACTTCTTTGAACTGGGCGGGCATTCGTTGCTGGCGACGCAGATTGCTTCGCGGGTACAGAAAACCCTGCAACGCGACGTGCCGCTACGGGCGATGTTCGAGTGCAGCACGGTGGAGGCGTTGGCCGAGTACATCGACGGGTTGGCGGCGAGTGATATCACCGAGGACAAAGTTGATCGCTTGAACGATCTGATGGCGGAGCTGGAGGGGCTTTGATGCTCTAGCGCCTGAACAGGCCTCTTCGCGAGCAGGCTCGCTCCCACATGGGGTTTGTGTCGATCACAGTTCCCTGTGGGAGCGAGCCTGCTCGCGAATGGCGGCGATACATTCGCGTACATGTCCAAGGTTGACGATCAGCAACCGGCAGCTCAGTCTGCCGGTTCTCTTTTTTGTCGCGGGGGTGGTCGATGCCTTTTTTCACGGTTGACGGACAAGCACTTCATTACATTGATCAAGGCTCAGGCCCGGCAGTGCTGCTGGCCGGCAGCTATTTGTGGGACCAGGCGATGTGGGCACCACAGATCGCTGCACTGTCGCCGCATTATCGGGTGATCGCGCTGGATCTCTGGGGCCATGGCGAGTCCGGACGGTTGCCGGAAAACACCCGCTCGCTGGACGACATCGCCCGTCAGGCGCAGGCCTTGCTCGATCATCTGGAGATCGATCAGGTGACTTTGGTGGGGCTGTCGGTCGGCGGCATGTGGGGCGTGCGTCTGGCCCTGTCGGCACCGCAGCGGCTCAAGGGTCTGGTGTTGATGGACACCTATGTTGGTGTCGAACCCGAGCCTACCCGTCAGTACTACTTCTCGCTGTTCAAGCAAATCGAAGAAAGCGGCGAAATCTCTGAGCAGTTGCTCGACATCGTCGTGCCGATCTTCTTCCGGCCCGGCATCGATCCACAGTCGGCGCTGTACCAGGATTTTCGCGCGAAACTCGCGGCGTATTCCTCTGATCGTCTACGCGAAAGTATCGTGGCGATGGGCCGTATCACCTTTGGCCGTGATGACCTGTTGCCGCGTCTGGGCGAGCTGAATGCCGCGACGACGCTGGTGCTGTGCGGGGATCAGGACAAACCACGACCACCGTCGGAAGCACAGGAAATGGCCGAACTGATCGGCTGCCCATGGATGCTGGTGCCGGAGGCGGGGCATATCTCCAATCTGGAGAATCCTGAGTTTGTGAATGAGGCATTGCTGAAGTTTTTGGCTCAGCACAACCGTTAGACCACGTCATCGTTCTTCGCGAGCAGGCTCGCTCCCACAGGGGGGATCTGCACAGAATGTGTGATCACCTTGGCCACTGTGGGAGCGGGCTTGCCCGCGAAGAGGCCGGGTCAGGCAATAAAAAATCTGGAGTTACTTGGGCCCGAGAATCTTCGCCAGTTTGTCCGGCGTCGGCGCGCCTTGCTGCTGTTGCAGCTCACCCTTGTCGTCCATGTAGAAGATCGCCGGCGTCGCCTGCAACTCCAGGTCTTCCATCAACTGCATGTTCGCCGCGAGTTTGCTCTGCACCGCCGCCGGAATATCCTTCAACGCCTTGAGCGAGCTGCCCTTGCCGGCCTTTTCGTGATCGGCCAGCGCCTTGGCGGGATCCTTGGCCGCCAGCAGCGCGGCGGATTTGCCCGGGCTGTCTTCGCGGATGATGCCGACCATGATGTGCCGTAGCTGCACCTTGCCGGCCTTGACCCAAGGTCGCGCCTGCTCCCAGAACACGTTGCAGTACGGGCAGTTCGGGTCGCTGAACAGGTATACCGTGCGCGGCGCGTCCTTGTTGCCGTCCTGAATCCAGTTACTCGCCTCGAACTTGGCCCAGACTTCCTTGGCCATTGGCGCGTAGACCAGTTTCTGCAGCGGTTCGCTGCTGAGGTCTTTGCCATCGGCGTCGTATAGATTACCCAGCAGCACGTGCTTGCCGTCCGGGGTCAGGTACAGCGCCATGCCGCGGTTCTGGTATTGCGCCGCGTAACCGCGCAAACCGTCCGGGGCGTCGAACTGGCCGACGATTTTGGCGCCCTTGGCTTCAATCTGCTTGATCGCGGCAGGCAATTCTTCAGCAGCCTGAACCGACGGCAGTTGCAGCAGGGCAGTGCCCAGAGTCAGCGTCAGCAGGTGGCGGAGGCGGGGCATGGCAGTTTCCTTGAAGAGGTGGCCGGTGCGGCAGTTGGATTCGGGGTGTCGAAATTTTCCAGGGCGCGAGCCAGGCTGGCGTTCGACAACTCGCCCAGGTGACTGGCCAGCAAGCGACCATCAGGGCTATAGAACAGGGTAGTCGGCAATGCCATGGAACCCACGGCCTGACCCAATCGGCCACTGCGGTCGAACAACACGTTGGTCAGGCTCAAACCCTGGGTTTCGAGAAAGGTGGCAACGCTTTGCATGCTTTCGGCCTGATTGACGAACAAAAACGTCAGGTCCGGGCGTTGCTGTTGGGCACTTTCCAGCACCGGCATTTCACGCCGGCACGGCGGACACCAGGTCGCCCACAGGTTGATCACCAGCGGGCCACCCTGATAATCGCTGAGTTTGACGGTTTCTCCGGCGGCGTTGCGCAAAGAAATCTCCGGCAATCGCGTGCCCTGTTGGTAGATGTTCAACGACAGCGTCGCCATCAACCAGAACAACACACCGCTGGCCACGCCAAAGCCCAGAGGCCGGCGCAAACCCGGACGACGCCAGCCGCGATACAGCGTCGCGAGCAGCAGGACGATCACCCCCGGCCAGGCGAGAAAGCCGCCATCGCGCAGGTCAACGATCTGCCAGGGATCGTTGCGGTAGTGGCTCCAGTACAGCGCAACAAACGCCACACGCGCCGCGAGCATGCCGAGCAGAAACAGGCTGAACAATGCCGACTCGGGGTTATCGCCCCCACGCTTGGCCACTCGCCAACCGACGAAGGTCGCCAGCGCCAAGGCACTGATCAGCAGCAGGTGATTAAGCGCGATGGCAAAGGTGCCGAGGGTGAGCGTCAGCATTAATTGGCGTCTCGGGTGGTGGTCCAGCGTTGCAGGAACGTATCGGCATCCACTTCGCCGGTGATGCGCTGGCTACGGCGCTCTTCGCCGTCGGCGCCAATCCAGACAAAGCTGGGTGGCCCCGGCACTTTATAGCGACCGAGCAATTCGCGGCTGGCGTTATTGTCAGCGGTGACATCCAGTCGCAGCAGGCGTACATCACTCAGCGCCTGCATGACCTTGTCCTTGCCGAACACTTGCTTCTCCATGACTTTGCACGACACGCACCAGTCGGCGTAATAGTCGAGCAAGACCCATTGACCCTGGGCCTTGGCCATATCGAGCTCGCGTTGCAGGGCCGCCGGATCCTTGATCGTGGTGAACGCGTCATGAGCACTCGGCGCCGCGTTGGCAACGCGCCCGGCGCTGTAGACCTGCAGCGGCTGATACGGATCGTCGCTGCCGCCCGCGGCGCCGATGACCAGCAAACTGCCCCATAACCCGAGGATCAACGAGGTGGCGCCGAACAACTGCGCAATACGGCCGAAACCTTCGGACTGTTTCCAGGCGCAATAGGCCGCAATCAGCAGCAGAGCACCACACAAACCGAGCCACAACGACGCATCCAGAACCGGACGCAGCATCAGCAGTGCGGTGGCGAGGAACAGGAAACCGAACACGCCCTTGAGCAGATTCATCCAGTCGCCGGGCTTGGGCAGGAAGCGATTACCGACGGTCACCAGCAGCAATAGCGGCACACCGATGCCGATGCCCAGCGAGAACAGGATCAAACCGCCGTGCAGCGCATTACCGCTCTGTGCGATGTACAACAGCGCACCGGCCAGCGGCGCGGTCATGCACGGACCGACCAGCAGGCCGGACAGTGCGCCGAGCACACCGGCGCCGATCAGGCTGCCACCGCTGCGGCTGCGTGAAGCGTGTTCGAGGCGGTCACGCAGGGCCACCGGCAACTGCAGTTCAAAGAAACCGAACATCGGCAGCGCCAGCACCACAAACACTGCTGCGAAAGCGCCGAGCAACCACGGGTTCTGCAACCAGGCCTGCAGGTTCGCCCCGAGCAGCGCGGCAATCACGCCCATCGCCGCATACACCAGCGCCATGCAGATCACATAACTGCTGGCTAGCGCAAAACCCCGGCGTGGCGTGGCGCCGCTGCCGACGATCATTCCGGCCAGAATCGGCAGCATCGGCAATGTGCAAGGGGTGAACGCCAACAGCAGGCCGAGGCCGAAAAACACCAGCAGGCTCCAGCCTAGCGCGCGTTGTTGCAGGCTGCTGGCCAGCGCCTGGTCAGGCGCTTCTGCGCCTGTGGCCGGGTTCGCCTGGCCACCCAGATCAATCACGCGGGTTTGCGGCGGATAACACAGGCCGGCATCGGCGCAACCCTGATAACTGACTTTGATCTGACCGCTGGCCGAGGCCGGGATTTTCACTTCAAGACCCTGGCGGTAGACCGGTTGTTCGCCGAAAAACTCGTCGCTGTGGGATTCGCCCTCGGGCAGCAGCGGCTGCTGATCGGCGCTCAGCCCCTCGAACTTCAAACGTTTCTGGTACAGGTAATAGCCATCGGCGATCTGCCAGAACAGCTGGGTTTCACCGGATTCCAGACGTTCGTTGGTCAGGACAAATGCCTTGTCGACCGGCAAGAATTCCGGTTTCGTCTCGAATGGATTATTTCCCGCTTGGGCCAAGCCCGAGATCAGCAACGCAAACAATAGAAAAAAATGACGCATGGAGGAGCCTTGTCCCTGTGCAAGTGAGGAGCACAATGGGCGGTGGCGATTAACCGATGATTAACCGTCACGCCCTTGTCGCAGTGGCGTTGGCGGCCATAATGTCAGCTTAATCGGCCAACGGCCTAATCTGCTTTTTTCTACGGGACTCACCATGCACGTATTGGTTTGCGAGGACGATGAGCTGATCGCCAGCGGCATCGTTGCCGGCCTCACGGCTCAAGGGCTGACCGTCGAGCACGTCAACACGGCGTCCAAGGCGCGGGCGATGCTCAAAGTCGCCGAATTCGACGTGATGGTGCTTGATCTCGGTCTGCCCGACGAAGATGGTCTGAAATTGCTGCAGCAACTGCGCCAGCATGGCCTGGAGATTCCGGTGCTGATTCTGACGGCGCGTGATTCGGTCACCGATCGGGTCGACGGCTTGCAGGCCGGCGCAGACGATTACCTGCTCAAGCCATTCGATCTGCGCGAACTGTTCGCACGCCTGCAAACCTTGTTGCGGCGAGTGGCCGGGCGCAGCGTCAATCTGATCGAACACGGCGCGCTGACCTATGACCCAAGCAGCCGCGAAACCAGGCTGGCCGGCAAACCGGTGGACTTGTCGCGGCGCGAACAATCGCTGTTGCAGGCCCTGTTGCATAACCGCGGGCGGGTACTGTCCACCGAGCAGTTGAAGGACAGCGTCTACGGTTTCAACGACGAGTTGGAGAGCAACGCGCTCAACGTGCATATTCACCACTTGCGCAGCAAACTGGGCAAAGGCATCGTCGAAACCGTGCGCGGTCTGGGCTATCGCCTGGGCCCGGCTGATGGTGGAGATCAGGGCCAGTGATGAGTCTGCGATTGCGTCTGAGCCTGACGCTGGGCGCTGCGTTCGCACTGATCTGGGCACTGGCGGCCGCCTGGATGCTCAGCGATCTGCGCAATCAGATGATGTTTTCCCTCGACCAGCGTCTGGTGGCGTCAGCGCGCATGGTCGCCGGGTTGCTGGAGCAGTTGCCGGCGCTGCCGAGCAAGGGCGAGGGCACCCATTTCAGTGCTGAACAGCTGAACATTCCCGGTGGCATGGCCTGTCAGGTCAGTTCGTTGCGCGGGGAAATCCTCGCCCGCAGTCACAACCATCCCGAACAAGCGCTTGAAGCCGAGAAAATGGGTTTCCGTGACCAGATGATCGACGGCGCGCCGTGGCGCAGTTTCACCCTCGCGCGCGGCGATGTGCGCATTACCACAGCGGATCGGCAAATCGAACGCGAAGCGCTGAACATGTCGATCCTGCTGGCCGCTTCGGTGCCGGTCGGCGTCGCGCTGTTGGGGTGCCTGTGCCTGTTGTGGCTGGGGATCGGCCAGGGACTGGCGCCGCTTAACCGCTTGCGTGAAGCGCTGATGCGGCGTAATGCCGACTCGCTCGAGCCGCTGCAACTGCAGTCGTTTCCCAGCGAACTGAAGCCGTTGCTCGATACCCAGAATCAATTGTTCCAGCGCATCGGCAAAACCATCGAACGCGAACGTCGACTGACCGGAGACGCCGCCCACGAACTGCGCAGCCCGTTGACGGCGATCAAGACTCACCTGCAAGTGGCGCGGATGACCGAAGGCAGCGCGCGCGATCTGTCGTTGGCCAAGGCCGAGGAGGGCGCTGATCGGCTGCATCGCACCCTTGAGCAACTGCTGTTGCTGGCACGGGTCGAGGGCAGCCTGTCGTTCGACGACGGTTCGCAATGCAGCGCCGAGCAAGTGGCGAGGCTGGCCATTGCCGACGCCACGGGCGGTGAGCGGCTGCGGATCAAATTGCAATTGCCGGCCGATCTTTCGAAAGCGCCGTTGCAAATGCCGGCGGTGCTGTCGATTGCTGCGCTGCGCAATCTGCTCGATAACGCCTTGCGCCATACGCCCCAGGAGGGGGCGGTGGAACTGAGCCTGGAAACCATTGGCAACCGCGTGCGTTTTGTCGTGCGCGACCATGGCCCGGGGATTGCGCCGGACGATCTGCAGCATTTGACCCAGCGCTTCTGGCGCAACGGGCAGAGCACCGGTTGTGGCCTCGGTCTGGCGATTGTCCAGGCAATCGTCCAGCGTTGCGACTGCGCCCTGCATTTCGACAGCCGCGCCGATGGCCTGCGCGTCGAGCTGACCATGCCGTTGCAGCCCGCCTGAATTCACCACACTCCCTGTAGGAGTTGCCGAAGGCTGCGATCTTGATCGTTGATCGTTCCCACGCTCTGCGTGGGAATGCAGCCCGGGACGCTCCGCGTCCCAAAGTTCGCAACCTTCGGCAGTTCCTGCAGGGGGATCTGTGTACGGCACATCAAATGTAACTTCTCTCCATTAGTGATTCGGCGCGGGTGACGTTAAGGTCAGTCAAGCCTTGACTCAATGGATTGAGGGAACAGCGCCATGGAAGCACCCATCTGCATTCGCCCGGCCATTCTGGCCGATGTCGGCATCATCAGCCGTATCATTGAGCGTTCGATCCGTTTCGGATGTGCGCTCGATCACCGCAACGACCCGCAAATCGTCAGCCTCTGGACCCGGCAACAATCGGCCGATTTCCTTGGTAGCCGGCTCGCCGATCCGTACTTCTACTTGAGCATCGCCTTGCTTGCGGACAAACCGGTCGGCGTCGCTATGGCTCAGGCCAGTGGAGATATTTCGATTTGCCATGTGCAGCCCGAGTGCTTTCGCCGAGGTGTGGGTCGGGCGCTGATGAGCGACCTTGAAGGGTGGTTGCGGGTTCGCGGGGTATCGCTGGCCAATCTTGACAGCACGCGTACCGGCGAAGCGTTTTACCGCCGTCTCGGATACCGCGAAGCAGCGTTACCGCTGATACACAACGGCTTGCACATCCTGCCCATGAGCAAGCGATTGCCATTGTCAGGCTGACAAGTCGATCAAGGGGTTAAATCCTCGACGCGCTTAAGCGTTTCCAGAACAGGAAAACCTGCATGTGCGCCCCGCGACCGGAGCGCGCACCTGTCTGGTGTGCTGTTTTGGTCACTATCCATAGCGTATTGAGGGGTCGAGAGATGTCAGTCGCCACCAGCCTTATCGAACAGTCGTCGGCCCGGATCGCCTCCGCGTCAGCCGAAACGCTGTATCAGTTCAATGAATCGCCCTTGCTGGCCCGTCAGGCGCAACAGGAGTCCAATGCCCGCAGCTATCCGCGACGCATTCCGCTGGCGCTCAAGCGCGCCAAGGGCCTGTATGTCGAAGACGTCGAGGGGCGCACCTTCATCGACTGTCTGGCCGGTGCTGGCACGCTGGCCCTGGGGCATAACCACCCGGTGGTGATCGAAGCCATCCAGCGGGTGCTGGCCGATGAGCTGCCGCTGCACACGCTGGACCTGACCACGCCGGTCAAGGATCAGTTCGTCCAGGACCTGTTCGGTCTGCTGCCGTCTGAACTGGCCGCGCAAGCGAAGATCCAGTTCTGCGGTCCGACCGGCACTGACGCGGTGGAAGCGGCCTTGAAACTGGTGCGCACCGCCACCGGGCGCAGCACGGTAGTGTCGTTCTGCGGCGGTTATCACGGCATGAGCCAGGGGGCATTGAGCCTGATGGGCAGCCTGGGGCCGAAAAAGCCGTTGGGTGCCTTGCTCAGCAACGGCGTGCAGTTCATGCCGTTCCCGTATGACTACCGTTGCCCGTTCGGCCTTGGTGGCGCGGCCGGTGTGAAAGCCAACCTGAGTTATCTGGAAAACCTGCTCAATGATCCCGAGGCTGGCGTGCAATTGCCGGCCGCAGTGATCGTTGAAGCGGTGCAGGGCGAGGGTGGCGTGATTCCCGCCGATATCGAATGGCTGCGCGGCTTGCGCCGGATCACCGAGAAGGCTGGCGTGGCGTTGATTGTCGACGAAATCCAGAGTGGTTTCGCCCGCACCGGCAAGATGTTCGCCTTTGAACACGCCGGCATCACCCCGGATGTCGTGGTGTTGTCCAAAGCCATCGGCGGCAGCCTGCCGTTGGCGGTAGTGGTTTACCGCGACTGGCTCGACACCTGGCAACCGGGCGCCCATGCCGGCACGTTCCGTGGCAATCAGATGGCGATGGCCGCCGGTTCCGCGGTGATGCGTTATCTGGTCGAGCACAAGGTCTGCGAGCACGCTGCAGCCATGGGCGAGCGCCTGAGCGAGCACTTGCGGATCTTGCAGCGCGACTTCCCGCAACTGGGTGATATCCGTGGTCGTGGCTTGATGCTTGGCGTTGAACTGGTCGACCCGGCGGGTGCTCCGGACGCACTCGGCCATCCACCGGCGTTTGCGCGGCTGGCGCCGCTGGTGCAGCGCGAATGCCTCAAGCGCGGTCTGATCCTGGAGTTGGGCGGCCGGCATGGCGCCGTGGTGCGGTTCCTGCCGCCGCTGGTGATCACCGCTGCCGAAATCGACCGCGTCGCCGAGATCTTTGGCCGCGCATTGGTTGCCGCCACCGCGGCTGTGTAAATTTTTTACCGCGCCGAACGTTCTTTCTACATACCCGGCTGCACCCGTTGTGCAGCCCACCCTTACAACGATGGAGAACCAGCATGACGTCAGTATTCGACCGCGAGGACATCCTCTTTCAAGTCGTGGTCAATCACGAAGAGCAGTACTCGATCTGGCCGGATTACAAAGCCGTGCCAGAAGGCTGGCGCACCGTGGGCAAGAGCGGCCTGAAAAAGGAATGTCTGGCCTACATCGAAGAAGTCTGGACCGACATGCGCCCACTGAGTCTGCGCCAGAAGATGGAAGCACAGGCCGCCGCGCAATAAACCGCGGGCCAAAAACAAACCCGCTGACTGGTGACAGTCAGCGGGTTTTTTCATGGCTGGAATGTGTGCAGCCTTTTAGGGCCCCATCGCTGGCAAGCCAGCTCCCACAGTGAACTGCGGTGTGTACACCATTTGTGGAACACACCAAAACCCTGTGAGAGCTGGCTTGCCAGCGATGAACGATCACTTGACACAACTGAAGTTACGCGCCGCTCAAGCCCTTGAGCAGAGCATCCACATTCCCCTCAAGCTCAGCCACCGGATCTACGGCATCCGTACTCAACACCAACAACCGGCTACCCGATTCAGCAATGGCAGCTTTCACCGCATCCGAGGGCTGCCGATGGTGCAGCACCACGGCCACGTCATTGTTCTTGAGTGTCGCTGTCAGTTGCTTCAAGTCCTGCGGTGTCCATTCAGCATCAGGACGCGGATCCTGCCCCACCAGCTCCAGGTTCAGACCGCCGATGAGATACTCGAAGTGATCGCTCAAGCTCATCACACTCAGATTGTCGGCACTGGCCAGACGCGCCTCGCTGTCGGCGCTGAGCTTGAGCAGGCGCTGTTTCAACGCCGCCAGGTTCGCTTCGATCTTCGCTTTGGCAGCGGGTGCCAGACGCACCAGATCCGCCGCCATCACATCCGCCATGCGTCCCATGTTGTTGCTCGCCAGCCATGGCTGACTGTTCAAGCCATCGACCTTCAATCCCGGTTGTACGGCAATGCCGGGCAGGGCGCCGTCGACCGGGCGTGCGGCGTCAACTTCAACGATACGGATGTTGCTGCGACGGGCGATCGGGTACAGCGGGTCATCGGCCCACAGCGATCGTACACCGATCACCGCATCGGCACCGGTCGCCAGTTTGCTCAGTGCCGGGGCGCCCCGCCCGGTGAAGTAGGCGGTCTGGCGACTGCCCGGCAAGTTCGCCGGCGCCGCGCGTTCCAGACTGACATCGGTGCCCTTGAGCAGCACCTCGCCAAGGCCATAGGTGATCGGTAACGAGGCCAGCACACGCAAGGGTTTGGCGCTTTCGGCGGCTATCAAAGGACTGGAAACCACGCCGCACAGGGCCATGGCCAACGTCAGGTTGCGCAATGAAAAAACCATTTATCCAAGATTCCCTTTCAGACTCGGGACAACCCCGCGCGCGATGGCGGCGAGGGCGAAGGCAATGCCGGCGACCAGAATGATCGCGGCGCCGGACGGGATCGGCAGATCGAACACGATCGGCGCGAGAATCCCGCACAACGTGCTGACGGTGGCAATCAGCACCGAGCACCAGAAGAAACCCTTGAGCGACTGGCTGAGCAGCCGCGCTGCCGCCGCCGGAATCACCAACAGCGCACCGACCAGAATCGCGCCGATGACTTTCACCGACGCCACGGTGATCAGCGTCACCAGTATCACGAACAGATAATCCAGGGTCTTCACCGCCACCCCGCGAACAGCCGCCAGTTGCGGGTTGAAACTGGCGAGCATGATGCGGTTGTACAGCGGCAGGGCCAAAGCCATGACCAGCGAGCCGACAATCGCCAGCACCGCCAGGTCATTGCCGTTGACGGTCAGCACCGAACCGAACAGCACGTTTTCCAGAATGTGGACGTTGATCTTGCCCGCCAGAATCAGCAGCAGACTCGCCCCCAGCGCCAGCGATACCGAGAGGAACACGCCGATCAAGGTGTCCGGTGCGAGGTCGGTACGGTTGCGCAGATAGTTGAGCAAAATACCGAACAGCAGGCAGTAGCCGAACAGGCTGCCATAAGGCCCGGTGTACGGTTCGCCGAGCAGGATGCCGATGGCCACCCCGGTCAGCGCCGCGTGGCCGACCGCTTCGGAGAAAAACGCAAAGCGTTTGACCACCACCAGCGTGCCGAGGCCGCCGAGCACCGGACCGATCAACAGGCCGGCGAGCAGCGCATTGACCACAAAACCGTAGGCCAGCGCCTCCGGCAGGTAACCGGACGAGGCCCAGCCCTGAACCATCAGACGAAAGGCTTCATAACTCATCAGGCAGCGCTCCGTGGATGGGTCGAGAACAGCGTCAGCAGACGCTCCGGTGTCAGTGCCTGTTGTGGTGTCGCGTCGAACAGCACGCGACGGTTGAGGCCGGTGACGCGACTGGCCAAACGCCCGACCGCTTCCAGATCATGCTCAATCCACAAAACGGTGATGCTCGCCGCGCGCCAGTCGCCAAGCAGGCGCTCGAACACCTGAATCCCGGCTTCATCGAGGGCCGACATCGGCTCATCCAGTACCAGTAGTTGCGGTGCCGGAATCAGCCCTTGGGCGAGCAGAACCCGCTGACGCTCGCCGCCGGACAGTGCGCCCATGCGCCGTTTGCGTTTGTCCTGCATGCCGACGCGCTCCAGCGCCTCACCGATGGCGCCGGCGTAGCGCTTGCTCAAGCCGAGAAACGCCGGGCGGCGCTGGCACATGGCGGCCATGAAATCGTCGACGGTCATCGGCAAACCGCGATCAAACTCCAGCGCTTGCGGCACGTAGCCGATGACGCCGGGCTCGCCGGGCCATTGCAGGCTCAACTGGCCCTGATGCGGCATCTGGCCGAGCAAGGTCTTGATCAGCGAACTCTTGCCGCCACCGTTGGGGCCGACCAGTGCGTGCACGCTGCCGGGGTGAACCTGAAAGGTGACCTTGTCGAGAATCGTCGTGCGGCCCAGCGTCAAACTGACATCGGCAAAATCCAAAGTCGGCCCGCAAACCTGTGGGAGCGGGCTTGCTCGCGAAGGCGTCGTGTCATCCGATAAAGATGTTGGCTGACCCGGCGCGTTCGCGAGCAAGCCCGCTCCCACAGGGGTAGCGGGTTTGTTCAGGAGGGTTTCTTTTGAAGTCATGCCCCCGACTCCTGAATCGCCCGTACCACGGTGTTGAGGTTGCCGGTCATTTCCTTTTCGTATTTGTCGGCGGTGTATTCGCCGTAAGAAATGTGCGACAGCGGGTACAGCTTCACACCGGATTCCCGCTGAATGGTTTCGACGTACGTGGACGGGAAATCCATTTCCGAGAAGATCACTTTCACGTCCAGCTCGCGCAGTTGATCGATGGTCTTCTTCAACTGGCTCGGGCTCGGCTCGATACCGTGGGCCGGCTCGACCACCGCCGTCACTTCCAGACCAAATTCGCGCAGCAGATAGTCGTAAGCCGCGTGAACGGTGGCGACGCGTAGTTCGGCATTCGGCGCCTGGGTCAGCTTGGCCAGGGCATCGGCGCGCATCTGGCGCAGGCGTTTGCCGTAGGCGCGGGCGTTTTGGGTGTAGGTCTTGGCGTTGTCCGGGTCGAGCTTGCCCAGTTCCCGGGCGATGTTGTTGACCTGGGCGATGGAGGCGCTGATCGACAGGAACGTATGCGGGTTCACCACTTTGCCGGCGCCACGCGCGGCAACTCCGGTGGCGGCGAGCAGCGGCACGTTTTCGTTGGCTTCGATGGTCTTGACGTTGGGTGTTTCGCTGGCGGCGATCATGCGATCGGCGAAGTCATCATGGCCAACGCCATTGAGCACGATCACATCGAGGCCGCTGATGCGCTTGATGTCTTCGGCGCGTGGCTCGTAGGCGTGCGGGTTGAAACCGGCCGGGATCAGCGGCACCACTTCGGCCTTGTCGCCGACGATGTTCGCCACATAGCTGTAATAAGGATGCAGGGTGATGCCGATGCGCAGGCGTTTGGCTTCATCGGCGCTGGCCATCGGGCTAAGCAGACAGGCACACAAGCCCATTAGAAAAAGACGCAACAACGGACGGCGTGGAGATGAAATAGACATGGGCAAACGGTCTTCTCTCGGGTGAGGGCGAGGAATCAATGGCGATGTTCGCGGGTAACCCCGGCATCGTATTGCGCGACGATCTGTTTCCAGCCGGCGGCGGCCAGCGCAGTGTCAGTCAGGTCTTGCGGAGCCTTGAGTGCGGCGTCACGGTTGAGCCAGATATCCGGCTCAGCCTTGTCATCCGCGCCGATGCGCATCAGAAACGAGCCGGCGACGGCAAGTGTCTGGCTGTGACCGAAGTAGGCAGTGCCGGCCTGCATTTGCCAGACATGAGCGCCACGACTGACGGAACTGGCGTCCTGTGCAAACGGGGCAAAGCCCTCGTCCGCAAGGTTCTGCGGGGTCGGCAGGGCTTTCTGCTCTTCGCGCAGCAAGCGGATTTCGTCGAGGGTCACTCGCAGGTCTGCATAGATGCCTTGCTCGGCGGCGCTGAGGTCGCGGCGGGCATCGAGCTGATTGCTGGCGACCGGCTCCGGTTCATGGGAAACACCCCGCCACGCGACGACCGAACCGGCCAATGCAAGGATCAGCAAACACAGCAGCAGCACATTGAGGGTTTCGTGGCCGGCACCGGCCGGGCGTACAACTTGGGTTGTCGGCGTACTCATGGGGCCTCGATATCGGCTTGGTCGATTTCCACAACGTGACCAGGGCCGGCGTCGAACAGCACGTAGAACTCGGCGCCGGGTTTCTTGAAGGTCAGGGTCGAATCGGCGCCGAGCTTGCCCGGCACCAGAATCGTTTCGTCGTAGCCGATCACATCGAGGGTCACCCCCGGTGCGCCGCTGCCATCGGAGAAACCGCCAGTGCATTTGATCTGCTCGTCATCGACGGCTTTGCATTCGCACATCGGGTTGTGGGCAAGCGCGCTGGCACTGAAGCCGGCGCACAGCACCAGCAACGCGGCACTCAGCCGCAAGCGCAAAGAACGTTGAGAGCTGGTCATGGTTTGGCTCCTTGTTTGTTCAGCCAGGCGATGGTGGCGGGGGAGGCCTGGCTCAGGGGAATCGAGGCCTGATGCATGCTGCCGTCCCAGCCTTCCATGGTGATCCACAGTTCGGCGTCGGTTTTGGTCTTTTCCGGGATCGGCATTTGTGTGCCCATGCGGTAGGGCGTGCCGAAGAAGATGGTGCCGGCAGCGCGCAGGCTGCGCGGCTTGCCGATGCGCAGGTAGGTGGCCTTCACCTGTTCGACACAGGCATCGCAGAGGGCGGCGCTGAAATCTTTCATGTAGCCGGCCGGGCCGGTGAGGGTGGGAGCTTCGTTGCGCAGTTCGGCCAGTCGCAGGCTCCACGGCCCGACCTGGATATTGCCGATTTCATGCTGCCCCAGCCCGCTGTCGCCGCGAAACAGCGAAGCGTCGGCGAAGTATTTGGGCATGAAGCCCAGCGGGATCAACAGCAGCAGGATGTTGATATGAAACCGCCATTTGCGCCAGAAACGCGCCAGTGGCGATGGCGCTGCAGTCGTTGTGGACTTGCTCACAGGGTGGCCTCCGCAGGTTCACGGTTCGTGGCCGGTTGTGCCTTGGTGCGGTTTTTCTTGTCCTCGCGCTTGAGCGCATTGGCAGTGGCCAGGGCGGTACGTTTGGTCCAGATCAGCAAGCCGCTGAGCACCATCATGCTCAGCAGCAGGCCGAAGAAAAACCAGATCAGCTTGATCCAGATACCGCCGAAGTCACCGGTGTGCAACGGGCGCATGGATTCTGTGACGAATTCCAGCGAGGAGCGATCGGAGAGCAACCGTGAAGCGGCCATATCACCGTTGTACGGATTGAGCGTGGCGGTCTGGAACATCAGCGGATACCAGCCGCGACCGCCGACGCTCATGTGGCTGTAAGCGTTACCCGGCAGGCTGACGAAACTGGCCTCCAGTCCCGGGATCTTCTGCTGTGCGATTTCAACGGCGCGATCGAGGCTGATGCGCGGGGGCGGCGTGCCGGCTGCTGAAATCGGTACGCTTTCGCGGGACAAGGCCGGAATGATCGGTTCACTGGAGATTGAAATCTGGTTGTCGAACAGGATCGCCTGAATCAAGAACCAGGTGCCGGTGATGGAGATCACCGCGATGAACCAGATCGACCAGATGCCGGACAGTCGATGGAAGTCGCCCCAGAAAATCCGTGCGCCGTGGCGCACGCGCAGGGTCGGGCGCAGAAAGCCTTTCCAGAAGCGTTTGTAGACCACCAGGCCGGTAATCAATGACACCAGCATCGGCAAACCGAGAAACGACACCAGGTACCAGCCCCAGCTGTAGCCGTTGGTAAACGGCACCAGCCACCAGCCGTGCAGGGCGCGGGTGAAAGCCTTGAAGTCGAAGGTTGGCGCGGTGCCCTGAATGACGCCGGTGTACGGGTTGACGTAGACCGTCAGCGAGCGCCCGTCGGGGTAGCTGACTTCGACATCGAGGGCAAAGTGCGACTCGTCCGGACGGCTGATGCTTTGCACCAGTGTTTGCGGTTCAGCTGTTTTGATCGCCGCCAGAATCTGGTCATAGCTGAGCCGCGGTGCGTCGTCCGATGGCTGGCTGGCACGCATCTGTGGATTGGCCAGCCAGACGATTTCCTGGCTGACCACCGCCAGAGTCCCGGTCACGCAGACGATCAGGACAAAAAACCAGATTGGCAGCGCCAGCCAGCTATGCACCATGAACCATAGTTTGGAGCGGGATTTCTTCGACATGATTGCGCGTCTTTTTTTCGGTGAAAGGGCACGTGGCTACGGGCTTCGCAGCACGGGAGTCCCCGAAAGGCGCTCGTGGCTTTTGCCTACGCGAACGGCCTGCATCTCTATAGGACGAATGAGCGAGGCAAATCCCGAAAAGCGATATGAAAGCAAATGTTTCGCAATTCCCCCCTTCACTACGAATCCTTTTCAGGCGCTGTCGAGCGAAACAAGGCTGCGATCTTTTGATCTGAAATCAGGATCAAAAGTAATGTCGACGCCGTTGACGTGACGCTGGTCTTTGAGAAATCCGGCAAACACCCGGCTGATCCTTTTCAGGGGTCTTGTGGGCTGCATCCTGAAAGTGTCCGGCGTTGGAGGCGGGGCGCGAAGCGTGAGGCGGTGGTTCATGAAGTGTGTAGGGCGGCCGATGTGTGCTGTCGTCGCCGGCCTCATCGCGGGCAAGCCCGCTCCCATAGGGATCTGGGGTGTGACTGCTTTGCATGCCACACAACAGAACCTTGTGGGAGCGGGCTTGCCCGCTCAGACACTAAAGAGCTCAACCCTGACTGAACATCTCCATCGCCCGCTGCTTGATCTGCTCCTCGGTCAAATCCTCCTTGCGCGAGGCGAGAAACCACAGGTGCCCATACGGATCCTTCAACGTCCCGCTGCGATCACCGTAGAACTGATCCTTGACCTCGGACACCACCGTCGCTCCGGCATCGAGTGCCCGTTGAAATGACTTGTCGACATCAGTCACATACAAATGCAGACCAACCGAAACGGCTTTTTCGGGGCTGCTCAAAGGCCCCTGATCGCACGGTGAGCCGAGCATGATGGCGCTGTCGCCAATGCGCAGCTCCGCGTGGCCGATCCCGCCGTCGGGCATGGTCAGGCGCATGACTTCGGTGGCACCGAAGGCTTTTTTATAGAAGTCGATGGCCTCGGCGGCCTTCTGGATGCCGAGATATGGGGTAATGCTGTGATACCCCTCGGGAATGGGTTTGACGCTCATGACGTTCTCCCTGTTGTTTTACCAGACGTGGTTTCACCGGATTACCGGAAGATTCACTATAGAACTGTCCGCGCGGCCAGGATTTTCCCCCGACGAGCAACACCTCGCATCAGTCCTGGAGAAAATGCGCCCCTGGCCCTTTTTCGCCCAGCACATCGCCCTGATTGCGCAGCGGACAGGCCTCCATCGACAAGCAGCCACAACCGATGCAGCCGGTGAGCCGGTCGCGCAGCAGGGTCAGTTGGGTAATCCGCTCATCCAGCTCCCGCCGCCACTGCTCCGACAGAATCTTCCAGTCCGCCGCCGTCGGTACGCGATCGTCGGGGAGGATTTTCAGCGCTTCGCCAATCTCCGCCAGTGGAATCCCCAGACGCTGGGCAACTTTGATCAACGCCACCCGGCGCAGCACGGCTCGCGGGTAACGCCGTTGATTACCGGCATTACGCTGGCTTTTGATCAATCCCTTGGATTCATAAAAATGCAGGGCGGTGACCGCAACGCCGCTGCGTGCCGCGACTTCGCCGACGGTAAGCGGCTTGTGCAGGTTTTCCTTGGTGATCATTGTGAAAAAGCTCTTGACCTTGACTTAACTAGAGGTTTTACCCTGCGCGTCATCGAGTCGCAAGATTCGCCTTACAGCCAAGTGGGGACTTTCATGCAAGCATCAGCGAAAAACCGCAGCTTCACTCAGTTGATCGAATTCGAAATCGAGCCACGCCAGCAACCGGCGCTGGTCTCGGCGTTATCGGTGCAAACCGAACGTCTGGCCCAGCGCTACGACGGCTTTGTCAGCGCGAGTGTGCAAGCCAGCGACGATGGCCGGCGGGTATTGAGCTTTCTGCAATGGCAGAGCCGCGAGGCTGGGGAAGCCGCGTTCAGCAGTTTTGAAAGCGGCGAGCAGGATTTCTGGCAGTTGATCCGCGCCCATCAGGCGAAAACCGTCACCTTCAACTCGTTCCAGGTGCTGAGCAGCATCGCCCGCAGTCACGACGATGCCCTGCACTGCAACCTCGTGGGTTAGATCGACAATTGAATCAGACGCTCGCCTCGCAAGCTTGCCGTCATTCGCCGCTTGTTCACCGCCAGTTCGCCGATTTTGATCAGCCGCGTGCGTGTGACATTACGGCTCAGGCCCAGCAGCGCGGCGGTGTGTACCTGATTGTAATGGCAAAAGCGATAGGCCGCGCGCAGCAAGGCGTCTTCGACCTTTTCGTGCAAGGCGCCGGCCTGTTGCGCGAAGAGTTTTTGAAAGGCCTGTTCCAGTAAAGCCTCCGGTGAATCGTCAGCGCTCTGATGATCGTCAGGACGCTCGATGCGCAGGTTCGACAGACGCAAGTCATCGCGTTCGATCACGCCGTTGCGGCAGATCAACAAGGTGTGATGGATGACGTTTTCCAATTCGCGAATGTTGCCCGGCCAACTGTAGCTGCGCAGTTTTTGTTCGGCGCCGGGGCTGATGCTGACCCGCCCGTAACCCAGGCGCTGGCTGTAAGCCTCGATGAAGTGTCGGGTCAGCGGCAGGATGTCGCCCGGACGCTCGCGCAACGGGCTCAGCACCAGATTGACAACGTTGAGGCGGTAATACAGATCCTCGCGGAAATTCCCGGCGTTGATGGCCTTCTCCAGTTGCACGTTGGTCGCCGCCAGCACCCGCACATCAATGGGAAGGCTTTTGCGCGAACCCAGCCGCACCACTTCGCGCTCTTGCAACACCCGCAGCAGTTTCACCTGAATGGTCATCGGCAGATCACCGATCTCATCGAGAAACAGCGTGCCTCCATCCGCCTCTTCAAACCAGCCGGCCTTGGCACTCAGCGCCCCGGTGAAGGCGCCTTTTTCATGGCCGAACAATTCGGCTTCCACCAGCGACTCGGAAAACGCCCCGCAATTGACCGCGACGAAGGGCCGATGGCGGCGGTTGCTCAGGTTATGAATGTGCCGCGCTACCAGCTCCTTGCCGGTGCCGGTCTCGCCGATGATCAGCACACTGGCCTCGCTCGGCGCGACCTGTTGCAAATGCGCGAGCAGGGCCTGGGACTTCGGGTCTTCGAACACTTGCGCGGTGGCTCGTATCGAGGTGGCCAGGGCGGGTGAGGGCGGTAGGGTCAGCAGTTGCATGGGCTCGTCCTTCTTTATTAGTTCAAATGCAGGCAGGTCAGGAATAGAAGGTCGGCACCGGCAGCGCCTGGTTCAGTGCCCAGTCGCCCAGCTCATGGAGCTTGTAATCGAGCGGGTCGTGCAGGGTTTGCGTGCGCAGGTTGCGCCAATGGCGGTCGAGGCGCAGCGAGGCGTGGGTTGAACGCGCCCCGGTGACCTCAAACAAGCGGCTGCAAATATCCACGCTTTGACGGCTGACGGCGAATTTGGCTGTGGCAATTGCGGTGGCCAGATGACCGCGCTCTTCGGCACTGAGGTTCGGGTAATTGCGTGCTTCTTCAAAGGCCCCTTCGGGTGTTGAACGGCTGTTGGCTGGGCAACGGTTGCTGGAGCAACAGTTGCGAATGCATGAAAGGATTTATAACGGCTGGTGGTTATTCCGTAAAAGAACGTTAATCGATATTTATAGATCTTTAAGAGATATGGACTGATATCGATGAATCACTGATAGCCACTATTGAAAGCGTTGATTTCTGCGCGAGCGTGCCGGGGCGTAGCCTTTCTCCATCGACCCCCACTGCTCGCCAGGACGCTCCCATGAATCGTTTACTGACTGTTTCCCTGCTGCTCGCTGTCTCCGCACTTGCCGGTTGTGTTTCTAATTCTCCAGAGCTGCGCCCGTACACCGACGAAGAGTCCCGGGAGTTGGCGATGGAATCGCTGAACCGCAGTGGTTTGTCTTTTGATCAATACCACGCGAAAAAAGCCCAATTGCTTGGCCGTACCCAGTTTGACAAGAAGGCTGAAATGAGCGCCGAACGAGCCGTACAGCTGCACGGTCGCGCAAGCTGAAAACAAACTGTACTGGTTGAAGTTTTACCCAACTGTCCATGGGTTTGCCGGGCTGTGTGGGATAGGGTCTACACCTGAATGACCCTGACGGATTTACCCACCATGACGCTTTCGCTTGACCTGCTGCTGGGTTTTGCCCTGTTTGCCCTTGTTACCTCGATTACGCCGGGGCCGAACAACACCATGTTGTTGGCATCGGGCGTGAACTTCGGCTTCAACCGCACCATCCCGCACATGCTCGGCATCACCTGCGGCTTCTTCGTATTGGTGGTGGCGGTGGGTTTTGGTCTGGGCGCGGTGTTTCAGACCTATCCGGTTCTTTATACGATTCTGCGTTACGTCGGCGCGGCTTATCTGTTGTATCTGGCGTGGAAAATCGCGCACTCCGGACCGGTCGGCGAAAACGTCCAGGGTGAGGCCAAGCCGATCAGCTACCTCGGTGCTGCGGCGTTCCAGTGGGTCAATCCCAAGGCCTGGATCATGGCCATCGGAGCCATCAGTACGTACACGCCGATGCAGGGTTACTTCACCAACGTCGTGGTCATCGCCGCCGTGTTCGCTATCATCAATCTGCCCAGCGTCGGTGTCTGGGCGGCGTGCGGCACCCTGCTGCGCAACGTGTTAAAGGAGCCGCGCTGGTTGCGTGTATTCAATTGGGGCATGGCTGCATTGCTGGTGATTTCGTTGTATCCGTTACTTCTCGAAAGCTTTAGCTGACGCATTGCTTCAACCGCCGGCCCGATGCCTGTTAAGCTCGGCTTCAGGAGCGTTCCTACGCACTTTTAAATGAAGTTGTTCTTCTTTAACGGCATCCGATCAGGTATTGATGACGCTCTCGAACCGACGCGCAGCTCACAAGGCTGCGCTGTGCCGTTTGCAGATACGAGCCTCCTGATCCCGGAACACGCTCTGCGAGTCTTTTATGAACACACGTCCGTTGTATTTTGATTACGCCGCCACCACCCCGGTGGACGAGCGGGTCATCCAGGTGATGATCGAGTGTCTGGGGTTTCACGGTAACTTCGGCAACCCGGCTTCCAGTTCCCACGCCTTCGGCCAGCAGGCCCGGCAAACGGTCGAGCAGGCCCGCCGACAAGTCGCCGAACTGGTCGGCGCTGATGCGCAACAGATCGTCTGGACCTCCGGCGCGACCGAATCCAATAACCTCGCCCTCAAAGGTGTGGCTCAGGCCCGTGGTGTTTCCGGCGGCCACATCATTACCAGCCAGATCGAACACAAAGCCATCCTCGATACTGCCCGCCAGTTACAAGACGCCGGCATTGCCGTCACCTATCTGGTGCCGGACGCCGAGGGCTTGATTACCCCGCAAGCGGTCAGTGAAGCCATGCGTGACGACACTTTTCTGGTGTCGCTGATGCTGGTCAACAATGAACTCGGCACCGTCAACGACATCCCGGCTATCGGTGAAATCGTTCGCGGGCGTGAGGCGCTGTTTCATGTCGATGCGGCGCAGGGCGCCGGTAAGGTAGCAATCGACCTGGCGCAGTGGCCGGTGGATCTGATGTCGTTCTCGGCGCACAAGCTCTACGGACCTAAAGGTATCGGCGCGTTGTACGTCGGCCCGCGAGCGCAGCAACGCGTGCAAGCGCAGATTCACGGCGGCGGACACGAGAGCGGTCTGCGCTCAGGCACTTTGGCGACCCACCAGATCGCCGCGATGGGCGCTGCATTTGCGTTGGCCGCTGTCGCGTTCGATGAGGAGAAAAAAACCATCGTCGCATTGCGCGAGCGCTTGCTCGAACAACTGTTGAGCCTGCCAGGCGTGCGCCTCAACGGCAGTGCCACGCAACGCATTCCGCACACCTTGAGCCTGACCTTCAGCGAAGGCGAATTCAACGGCGCGGCGCTGAGCCATTCGATCGCATTTTCCGCGACCTCGGCCTGCAACTCCGCGAGCAACGCGCCATCCCACGTGCTTATGGCGCTGGGACATGATGCGCGTCTGGCCGGGCGTACTATCCGCTTGAGCCTCGGCCGCTTCACCCGCGCCGAAGATGTCGACAAGGCCGCAGAACTGATCAAGACCGCCTGCGCCAGTGCCCCGGCATTCTGGGCGACAGGGCTTTAAACGCGCCGACCTGATGGCGACGAACAATAACGATGAAGTGATTAGCAGGAGACATGATGAGTACCCAGACCTTGACCGAAGGATCGGTTCCCCAGCGCTTGGCGCACACCCGTGAACTGATGCGCCGCGAAGGCATTCATGCCCTGCTGGTGCCATCCGCCGACCCGCATTTGTCGGAATACCTGCCGGGTTACTGGCAGGGCCGCCAGTGGCTGTCGGGTTTCCACGGTTCGGTCGGGACTCTGATTGTCACCCAGGATTTCGCCGGCGTCTGGGCCGACAGCCGTTACTGGGAACAAGCAACCAAGGAACTCAATGGCAGCGGCATCGAACTGGTCAAGCTGCAACCGGGTCAACCGAGCCCGCTGGACTGGTTGGCTGAGCAAACACCCGAAGGTGGCGTGGTGGCGGTCGACGGCGCAGTGATGGCCGTGGCTTCGGCGCGGACCCTGGGCAGCAAGCTCCAAGCGCGTGGCGCACGTCTGCGCACCGATATCGATCTGCTCAAGGAAGTCTGGAGTGACCGTCCGACTTTGCCGAACGCGCCGATCTATCAGCATCTGCCGCCACAAGCGACCGTCAGCCGTGGCGAGAAGCTCGCCAAACTGCGTGAAACCTTGCAGGAACGCGGCGCCGATTGGCACTTCATCGCCACGCTCGACGACATCGCGTGGCTGTTCAACCTGCGCGGCGGCGACGTGTCGTTCAACCCGGTGTTTGTCTCCTTCGCCCTGATCAATCAACAGCAAGCCACGTTGTTTGTCGCGCTGAGCAAGGTGGATGCGCAATTGCGCGCCGTGCTGGCACAGGATGGCGTGACGCTGCGTGATTACAACGAAGTGGCTGATGCCCTGCGTGCCGTGCCGAGCGGCGCGAGTCTGCTGGTAGATCCAGCCCGCGTCACCAGCGGTCTGCTGGATAACCTCGACAACGGCGTGAAGCTGGTCGAGGGCTTGAATCCGACGACGCTGGCCAAGTCGCAAAAAAGTGAAGCCGACGCCGCGCACATCCGTAAAGCGATGGAGCAGGACGGCGCGGCGTTGTGCGAATTCTTCGCCTGGCTGGAATCGGCCTGGGGCCGCGAGCGCATAACCGAGCTGACCATCGATGAAAAACTCACCGCGGCTCGTGAGCGTCGTCCGGATTATGTCTCGCTGAGTTTCAACACCATCGCTGCGTTCAACGCCAATGGCGCGATGCCGCACTATCACGCCACCGAAGAAGAGCATGCGGTGATCGAGGGCGACGGCTTGTTGCTGATCGATTCCGGTGGTCAGTACCTGGGCGGTACGACCGACATCACGCGGATGGTGCCGGTCGGTACGCCGACGGAAGAACAGAAGCGTGACTGCACGCGCGTGTTGAAAGGCGTGATTGCGCTGTCACGGGCACAGTTCCCGAAAGGCATTCTGTCGCCGCTGCTGGATGCCATCGCGCGCGCGCCGATCTGGGCGCAAAGCGTGGATTACGGGCATGGTACGGGGCATGGCGTTGGCTACTTCCTCAACGTACATGAAGGGCCGCAGGTGATTGCCTATCAGGCTGCGCCGGCGCCGCAAACCGCGATGCAGCCGGGGATGATTACATCCATCGAGCCGGGCACTTATCGTCCGGGGCGTTGGGGCGTGCGCATCGAGAACCTGGCGATGAACCAAGTGGCGGGGAGTAGCGAATTCGGCGAATTCCTCAAGTTTGAAACGCTGACGCTGTGCCCGATCGACACGCGTTGCCTGGTGCCATCGTTGCTGACTCAGGAAGAGAAGCAGTGGTTCAACGCTTACCACGCCGAAGTGCGTGAACGCTTGAACCCGCTGCTGGACGGTGCGGCGCTGGATTGGTTGAACACGCGCACTGCGGCCATTTGATGGTTTGCGACTCAGGCGCTGAAATTGGCGCCTGAGTGATCGTGTCGATCTAGGCAGGGCGTAAAGCTTCTTCGACGAAGTCGAGACGGTCCTGGCCGAAGAACATCTGATTGCCGATAAACATAGTCGGGGCACCGAAAACGCCGCGTTTAATGGCTGTCTCGGTGTTCTCCTTCAGTGCAGACTTGACCGTTTCATCATTGGTCAGCGCCAGGACTTCATCGGGATCAAACCCGTGCTCGATCAACACAGCGGCGACGGTTGCCGGTTCGCCGAGGCTTCGACCTTCTACCCACAACGCAGTGAATAAACAATCGATAAACGCTTGAAAGCGTTCTGGCTGGCGCAGTTGTATGCCTGTAACGGCACGCATCAACAGCAACGTGTTGATCGGAAAGTGCGGGTTGGACCTGAGGGGTACGCCATAACGTTTGGCGTAGCGATCCAGATCCTGAAACATATAACGGCCCTTCGCCGGGATCATTGCTGGGGAAGCGTTGCCGGTGGCCTTGAATACGCCTCCGAGTAACATAGGGATGTAGATCAGCTCGCTGTGAGTATCGGCGCAGATCTTCGGCAGTTGGGTGTAGGCCAGATAAGTGGTAGGGCTGCCGAGGTCGAAATAGAACTCTACGGTTTTCGTCATTATCGCTGCTCTCTATTTATTGTTATGGGCGGTGGCTTACCAGCGTTCATTCCATGGACGCAGATCCAGTTCGAACGTCCAGGCGTCTCGTGGCTGGCTGTGCAGGTACCAGTAGTTTTCAGCAATGTGTTCGGGGTTGAGGATGCCGTCCTGATCCTTGGTGGCGTATTTCTCCGGGAAATTGGTGCGGATGAAGTCGGTATCGATCGCACCATCGACCACGACATGGGCGACGTGGATATTCATGGGCCCCAGCTCCCGCGCCATGCTTTGCGCCAGCGCGCGGATACCGTGTTTGGCCCCGGCGAATGCGGCAAATCCGGCAGCCCCGCGCAGTCCGGCAGTGGCACCGGTGAATAGAATGGTGCCGCGCTTGCGGGTGACCATTCGCTTGGCCACCTCTCGAGCATTGAGAAACCCGGAAAAACAGGCCATTTCCCAAATCTTGAAATACTTGCGAGCCGTTTCTTCGAGAATGCTGCACGGCACGTTGGCGCCGATGTTGAAGACGAAGGCTTCAATGGGGCCGAGCCGGGTTTCGATATCTTCGATCAGTGCGATGACGTCTTCCTCCTTGCGTGCATCGCAAGCAAAGCCGTGAGCTTCTCCACCGTCAGCTTCAATCGCTTCTACCAGTGGCTGCAGTTTGTCGGCACTGCGCCGCGTGACACAGGCAACGAATCCCTCTTTGGCAAAGCGCTTGGCAATCGCTCCACCCGTGGCATCACCAGCGCCAACAACCAATACGACCTTCTTGTTATTCATGGGTGAATCCCTTTAGTAAACGATCGTTAAGTGAACGAACGTTATTCTAGGATCCAGGCAACGTCAAGGCGCTCAATTACGAGGACAACATCATGCGGTACTCCGCCAGTCACAAGCTGGAAACCCGGGAGAAGCTCTTGCAGAGCAGTGCGCTGTCGGCCAAGAAATCCGGGTTTTCCACCGTTGGTGTCGATGGTTTGATGAAAGCTATCGGTTTGAGCGGGGCGGCGTTTTACAGCCACTTTTCGTCGAAGGATGCATTGTTCACGGCCATCGTCGAGAGAGAGTTGGGGCAAAGTCTTGAGCGGCTGGGCGCGCAGGGTGCGCAGAATCGCGAGCGACTGGAACGCTGTCTCAGACACTATCTAAGCATGGCTCATGTCGAGCAACCGGAGTCAGGTTGCGCCTTGCCGGCGTTGGGCGCGGAAATTGCCCGCGCTGACGTGCAAGTGCGAGAGCAGGCAGAGTTGTGGATTTGCCGGCTTCAGGAGCGTTGGGCGCAGATACTGGAGAGCGACAGCCTGGCCTGGTCAGTGTTATCGCAGTGTGTCGGCGCTTTGGTGGTCGCGCGAATGCTGGCCACGCCTGATGTTCAGCGTCGGGTGCTGACGTCCAGTCATGATGAGATTGAACGCCAGATCGCCAGGCAGTCCTGATCTATTTACAGATGACGATCATGCTGCGGCTGGTATAGCCGGCAGGATTGAGGCCGAATGGATAGTCCCCTGGCTCCTCCACGGAGTCACCGGACTTGGCGATCACCTTGTAGCCTTTCGGAGCGCAGGAATTGGCTGCGCTGGTGTAGCACCGATCCCAAGAGGAAGAGAGCCCCGAACAGTTTATGTGCAACCCTTTTTTACCGTGCTTCACCTGGGTTTTCGAGGTCGCCGCGCAGCCAGCAACTGCGAGTACAGCGATCAGTATCAAAATTCGTTTCATTACCGTCCTTATGACTGCCGCGAGTCTTACGCTCGGGTCCGCCTGTATTCGCTGCGCTCTACGCGTTTTGATATCCCTGTCCGAAAAAATCCATATCTGGCACCGAGTTAACGTTCTAAACATGGCCTAAATGAACGCCAATTGCCAGAGCTTCGTCAAATCCTGTTTCAATCTGCCGCAATGGCCGGCTTGGCGGCGCTGCCCATGGTCATGGTCGCTCCGACGGAAGCCAGAATAATGCAAAGGATCGCCATCCATTGTGACAGCGTGAGGTATTCCTGCAGAAACAGCAGCCCTGATAGGGCGCCGAACGCGGGCTCGATACTCATCAAGGTGCCAAAGGTGCGGGCGGGCATGCGGGTCAGGGCGACCATTTCCAGGGTGTAGGGCAGGGCGGTGGACAACACAGCAACACCAATGGCGATAGGGATAAGCGACGGCGTCAGTAGAGCCGCACCGGCATGCACGATACCAATGGGTGCTACAAATAGTGCCGCGATCATCACGCCCAGCGCTGCGGTTGTGACGCCGTTATCAGCGCCGGCCTTCTGCCCGAAAAGAATGTACAGCGCCCAGCAGATACCCGCTCCCAAGGCATAGCCAGCTCCGACCAGATCGATTCCAGCGGTGGTCGTTCCGGTGGGTATAAGCAGCAGGAGGCCGGCGGCGGCCAAGGCGATCCAGACAAAATCGATAGCGCGGCGGGACGCGTAGATGGCTACTGCAAGCGGGCCGGTAAACTCCAGGGCCACGGCAATTCCCAATGGCACAGTGCGCAGGGACATATAAAAGAGGAAGTTCATGCCGCCCAATGCCATGCCGTAAACGATTACAGTGCGCAGGGATTTGGCTGTGAGCCTGGCTCGCCATGGGCGCAGCAATAAAAACATGATCATGCTGGCGAAAATCAGGCGCAGAGTGGTTGTGCCTTGGGCGCCCACCACCGGAAACATGCTTTTGGCCAGAGATGCTCCAGACTGGATCGACGCCATGGCTATTAATAGCAGGCCTACCGGGAACAGCATTGAGGCTAGCGAGTGAGGTTGGTTATTCATTGCGCGGCGTCGTCCAAGGTAAGAGCACGGTATTCGTGTGGCGTTGGGCAATATACTGCGCATTCATTGCGACTGCGTCTATATATAGAAAGCTTTTTCCATCTATCGATAGAAAAACCAAATTACCTGTTGACGTCAGATTTTATACGTCTATAATTCGCCCCACTTCCGGCGCAGTCGAAACGGAAAACTCCTTGAAATTCAATGAGTTATACGGTTTTCGATAGTGGGTCGCTTCGGTTCATCGAAGCCTGGAAGGAGTTGAAAGAGCGGTGATGTTTGGCTCTTTTAACGGTTCGATCTTCTCGGTCGAAAGCGGAGAAAAAGAGGTGTTGACAGCAGCGTGTAACGCTGTAGAATTCGCCTCCCGCTAACGAGAGATCGGAAGCGCAAGTGGTTGAAGTTGTTGAAG